>SFPN01000036.1 GCA_004551945.1 Clostridiales bacterium
TGCCTTTCGGTTTTGTCTCGGCAACTCAACCTTAATACAGGCCACTCCTATTCGCTATCTTTTTTTACTTTTTGTCACACATCATCGTAACACCTACATCCTGGCCCCGGAGTGAGCATTGATTTCCTATTGAAATCCGGGAGAAATCCGGGTATAATGAGAGTAAAATAAAGAAACTTCTAAAAAAACAAAGGAAAGAAAGGGATCGCCATGAGCAAGCCTGTATATATTACTGCGGACAGCACCTGCGACATGCCGCCGGAGCTTCAGGAGCGCTTCAACATCAAAATCGCCCCGCTCCATGTGAACATCGGCACGGACAGCTATCTGGACGGCGTGAATTTCAGCTCTGACACCATTTTCGAGCGGTACGAGAAGGAAAAGCTCCTGCCCCGCACCGCCGCGGTGAGCCCCCAGGAGTTTACGGACTTCTTCACCCCCCTGGTGGAGGCCGGGTACGAGGTGGTTCACCTGGACATCAGCTCTGACCTGTCTGCCACCTATCAGAACGCGGTTATCGCCGCTGAGGACCTGCCGGGGGTCTATCCCATCGACACCCGGGAGCTTACCAGCAGCATCAGCCTCATCATCATGCGGGTCTGCGCCCTGCGGGACGAGGGGAAGAGCGCCCAGGAGATCGTCCAGGCCGTCCACGAGCTGATACCCAAGGCCCACACCAGCTTTGTTATCGACACTCTGGAGTACATGTGGAAGGGGGGGCGCTGCACTGGCGTCACCGCCTTCGGGGCAAACCTTCTTCACCTGAAGCCCTGCATCGAGATGCGGGAAGGCAAGCTGGAGGTGTGCAAGAAGTACCGGGGCAACATCTTCAAGGTCTATGAAAAGTACATCGAGGACCGGCTCACCGGGAAAAAGGTGTGGCCGGAGTACCTCTTTATCACCACCGGCAGCGCCCTCTCCGAGGAGGAGAAGGAGAAGCTTTCTGCCCTGGTGCACCGGCTGACCGACGTGAAGGAGGTCCTGTTCAGCCGGGTGGGCAGCACCGTGGCCTGCCACTGCGGCCCCGGCACCCTGGGCCTTCTCTACCTGGACGAATAACCGAACCCATAAAAACCGCCGCTCGCACGAGAGCGGCGGTTTTATTATTTTGGGGAAACGAAAAATTCGATAGGGGGTATCGGAAAAGCGGGAAGGCGAACTTCCGGCGGTCTCCTTGACTTTTTTCCCGGTCTGTCCTATACTGCAAGAAATCACAGTTTCCTACCGGTGTAATGGGTATAAAGATAAGGAAACTACCCATCACTTGTCCTAGGACAGCTTCTCCACCGTCTCCACCAGAACCTGGATGACTGCCTCGCTCAAAGGCGAGCGGTGATACTTGGGGCTGACCAGATACCCCACCTCGAAGGAGGTGTCGTGTCCGGTGATGGGAATGGCCCGGATGGCGCCGCTTTCCAGATAGGCATCCCCCTGGGCCATGAACTTGGGGAAGAGGGCTACCTGGTCGGACTGGGAGATCATCTGCTTCATGGAGTCCAGGTCGTCCGTCCAGAAGGACACCGCCGGATGGGGCTGGTTCTGAAAGACCTCCATGAGGCCGCCGTTATCCTGGCGGAACTCGTCGAGAAACCCAATGTGGGTCTGGGCCTGCACCTGCTGCCAGGTGACCGAATCCTGGTCCCAGAGGGGGGAGAACTTTCCTGCATACAGCAGGTATTCATCCTGAAAAAGAGGGGTGTAGGTCAGCTCCCGGAAGGCGCTCAGAAAGTCTCCCTTCACCACAATCCCAATGGTGGCCATGCCCGAGGAGACGCTGCTGGCAATCTTCCGGCTCTCTCCGGTGGAGACCGACAGGGTGATCCAGGGGTGGGTGTTCCGCAGGGTCTGGAGCACCGCGGTGAGCACCCGGTGATGAAAGCCGGGGATGCACTGCAAAGCGACCGTTCCGGCCACATTCTGGCCCTTGGCGGCGGCCACCAGCTCGCTCTGGGCCTGAAAGATGGCTTCCGCCTTTTCCAGGGCCATCCGGCCCAGCTCCGTGGGCTCCACACCGGTGTTGGTGCGCGTTAACAGGGGCGCGCCCAGCTCCTGCTCCAGCCTGGAGATAGCGCCGCTGAAGGAGGACTGAGAGATGTAGTTCTGCTTGGCGGCAACAGAGATGGAGCGGTATTTCACCGCCTCCTGAAAGTAGTAAAGCTGTTCCAGTTTCATATATTTTACCTCTTTTCCGGGTCTTAAGTGCGGCATATAAACCAATAAACAGATTGGGTTAATAGGATTGTAAAGAAAAGATCCTGCGTTGTCAAATAGAATTTGTATCAGGAGGTTTCATCCATGGCAGTAGATTACGCGGCGCTGAAAGCCGGCGGCTTTATGCGTCAGAAACAGAAAAACACCTTTTCCCTGCGGCTGCGGGTGGTGGGGGGAACCCTTACCACAGAGCAGCTGAGCACCATCATTGCCGTCGCCAAACAGTACGGCCATGACTACGTCCACCTGACCTCCCGCCAGGGGGTGGAGATCCCCTTTATCAAGCTGGAGGATATTGAAGAGGTGAAGGCCGCTCTGGCGGCGGGAGGCGTCTCTCCCGGTGTCTGCGGCCCCAGAGTGCGGACGGTCACCGCCTGCCAGGCAGGCAAATGCTGTCCCAGCGGCTGTATTGACGCCTATGCCATCGCCGAGGGGCTGGATCAGCGGTACTTTGGCCGCCAGCTGCCCCACAAGTTCAAGTTCGGCGTCACCGGCTGCCAGAACAACTGCCTGAAGGCAGAGGAGAACGACGTGGGCGTGAAAGGCGGCATGACCCTGAACTGGGTGGAGGACGACTGCATCTCCTGCGGCGTGTGCGAAAAGGCCTGCCGCCGGAAGGCCATCACCATGGAGGACGGGAAGATCATCATCAACGACGATCTCTGCAACTACTGCGGCCGGTGCGTCACAGCATGTCCCACCAACGCCATGGAGGGAACCTCCGGCTATCTGGTCTATTTTGGCGGGACCTTCGGCAACGACATCCAGAAGGGGACGGACCTGGTTCCCATCCTTCGGGATGAGGAGACGCTGTATCGGGTGACCGACGCAGCCATTGACTATTTTGCAGAAAACGCCCAGCCCGGAGAGCGCTTTGCCAAGACTCTGGAGCGCCTGGGCTGGGACGAACTGAGAGAAAAAGTGAAGGAGGCATATCATGGCTGAGTTTGATGTGAATGAACGGGTGGATATCACCGATGTGGTCTGCCCCGTGACCTTTGTGAAGGCGAAGGTCGCCCTGGAAGAGCTGGACGACGGAGAGATCCTGGCCGTCCACATGAACGATGGGGAACCGGTGCAGAACGTCCCCCGGAGCATCAAGGAGGACGGACACCAGATCCTGAAGCTCATTGACAATGGGGACAGCACCTATGACCTCATTGTGAGAAAGGTGGGGGACTGACATGGCGGAGACCCTGAACACCGAGACCTTTGCCCCCTTTTTAAAGGTGCACCCTGTGGTTCTGGCGGACTTTTACAAGGACGGCTGTGTGGCCTGCCGTCGGATCGCCCCCCTGCTGGCTCAGGTGGAGTCGGCCCAAGCCGGGCAGACGGCCCTGGCCCGGGTGAACACCTCCAGCAACCTGGCGCTGGCCCAGCAGTATGAGATCGAGGCCACCCCCACCCTGATCCTGTTCCGGGACGGCCTGGAGGTCTCCCGGCACAGAGGGGTCATCACCAAAGATGAACTGGACAAATTTCTGGAAGAAGCGCTTTAACGATACTTAACTTGAGAAATGAGGAATGCAATATGACCATCACCGTAGCAGGTAATAAGAAGGAATATCCCGAGGGGCTCACCGTGGGCCAGCTCATCCAGGCAGAAAACGTGGAGACCCCTCTGTACGTCACCGTTTCCCTGAACGACGAATTTCTGGACAGCGCCGTTCGGGATGAAACTGTCCTGAAGGACGGCGACGAAGTAGAATTTCTGTACTTCATGGGAGGTGGCTGCTGATGGCGTTTACCAACGAACAGCTGGAACGGTACTCCCGGCAGATCATCTTGAAGGAGATTGGCGTCAAGGGGCAGAAGAAGCTCTTAAACGCCAAGGTCCTGATCATCGGCGCCGGTGGCCTGGGCGCGCCGGCGGCCATGTATTTGGCTGCGGCCGGGGTTGGCACCATTGGCATCGCCGACGCGGACGTGGTGGATCTGTCCAACCTCCAGCGGCAGATCATCCATGCCACCCCTGACCTGGGAAAGCCCAAGGTGGAGTCTGCAAAGGAGTCCATGCAGGCCATCAACCCGGAGGTGGTGGTCCACACCTACCACACCTTCGTGGCGGCGGACAACATTGCCGACATGGTGAAGGACTATGACTTCATCATCGACGGCACCGACAACTTCCCGGCCAAGTTCCTCATCAACGACGCCTGCGTTATGGCGGAAAAGCCCTTCTCCCACGCGGGCATCCTCCGGTTCGGCGGCCAGCTCATGACCTATGTGCCGGGGCAGGGTCCCTGCTATCGCTGCGTGTTCGAGAATCCGCCTCCCAAGGACGCGGTGCCCACCTGTAAGCAGGCGGGCGTCATCGGGGCCATGGCCGGCGTGATTGGGTGCCTGCAGGCTCTGGAGGCGGTGAAGTACATCACCGGCGCTGGCGAACTGCTCACCGGAAAGCTTCTGACCTATGACGCCCTCACCATGAAGTTCCGCACGGTGAAGCTGCCCAAGAATCCACGCTGCGCCGTGTGCGGGGAGCACCCCACCATCACGGAGCTGATCGACTACGAGCAGGCGGAGTGCGAGGGCTTATGATTACAGTAAAACGCGAAGATTACGAGGCCATTCTGGCCCATGCCCGGGCCTGCCTGCCGGAGGAGGCCTGCGGCCTCATCGGCGGGACCATCGACCCGGCGGGGAACAAGAAGGTGGAGAAGGTGTATCTCCTGGAGAACACCGACCACAGCAACGAGCACTTTACCCTGTCCCCCCAGGCCCAACTGGCGGCGGTGAAGGACATGCGGGCCAACGGCTGGATGCCCTTGGGCAACTGGCACAGCCACCCGGAGTCCCCCTCCCGCCCCAGCCAGGAGGATAAGCGGCTGGCCTACGACAGCAAGGCCAGCTACCTGATCCTGTCCCTCCAGGATCAGGACGCGCCGGTTCTCAATTCCTTCCACATTGAGAACGATGAGGCAGAGAAAGAGGAGCTGGTCTATGTCTGACTGCTATGAGCTTCTCATCATAGGAGGTGGCCCCGCAGGCCTGACCGCCGCTATCTATGCGGCCCGGGCAGGCCTGCGTTTTGCCCTGGTGGAGCTGGACGGCTGGGGGGGCGGGCAGATCAGCGCCGCCCTCCAGGTGAACAACTACCCGGGCCTTCCCGGAATCACGGGGGCCGAGCTGGGGGAGCGCATCCGCCAGCAGGCCCTGGACCTGGGAACCGAGATTCACTGCGGCCAGGTCAGCCGGATCACCAAGGAAAACGGAATCTTTTCGGTAGAGACCGAGGAGGGGGAGACCTTCCAGGCCAAGGCAGTCATCACTGCCCTGGGGGCCTCTCCTGCCAAGCTGGGGGTACCCGGGGAGGAAAAGGCCGGCGTCTCCTACTGCGCCGTGTGCGACGGGGAGTTTTACGCCGGCAAGCCGGTGGCCGTCATCGGCGGCGGGGATGCGGGGGTGGAGGACGCCCTCTACCTGTCTAACATCTGCCCCCAGGTGACCATGCTGCTCCGGCGGGACGTGTTCCGGGCGGCCCAAAGCCGGGTGAAGCTGCTGGAGGAAAGGTCAAACGTCACCATTCTGCGCAAAACCCAAGCCGTGGAGCTTCAGGGGGAAGGCAGAGTCACGGGCATTCGAACCGTTTCCCAAGGGACTGAGGGAGCATTCTCCTGCCAGGGGGTGTTCATCGCCGTGGGCACCCTTCCCGCCACCGAGTGCCTGGCAGGCTTTCCCGGCCTGCTGGACGAGAACGGCTATGTATTGGCGGGGGAGAGCGGAGAGACTGCGATCCCCGGCCTGTTCGCGGCGGGGGACGCCCGGGAAAAGCCCCTCCGCCAGATCACCACGGCAGTGGCAGACGGGGCCAACGCGGCAACCTCTGCCGCAGCATACCTGCAAAATTTATTGACGGAGGAATAAACCATGAGACGAACAGCGCTGGCTCTTCTGCTGGGGGCGCTGCTCCTGCTGACGGCCTGCGGAACCACAACGGCGGAGACCGAGACGGAAAGCACCCAGCCCGCAGGGGCGGAAACGGTCACTGTGACCGACGACCTGGGCCGCACGGTAGAAGTCCCTTACCAGCCCCAGCGGGTGGCTCCCCTCATCGGCAGCTTTGCCCACGTTTGGAGCCTGGCCGACAGCGCCGATACCATCGTTGCCACAGCAGACGACGCCTGGACCAGCTTTGATTTGGGGCTGGGAGAGGACGTTGCCAACCTGGGCGGGGTGAAGGAAATCCAGCTGGAGACCCTCATCGCGGCGGAGCCGGAGCTGATCCTGGCCAGCACCAACACAGAGGTGGACGTGGAGCTGCTCTCCACCTTTGAGGAGCTGGGCTATCCCGTCCTCTACTTCCAGGTGGACAGCTTTGAGGAATACCTGCACATGCTGGACATCTGCACCCAGATTTCCGGCAAGCCGGAGAACTATACCCAGTACGGCGCCGACGTGCAGGCCCAGGTTGACGCGGCCATCGCCATGCAGGACGGCAGTGAGCCGTCGGTGCTCTACATCCGGGCCACCGGCTCCAGTTGCAAGGCCAAGGGCAGCGATGGAACGGTGCTGGGCGAGATGCTGGCCGCCCTGGGCTGCCGCAACATTGCCGACAGCGACGACTCCCTGCTGGAGGACCTGAGCCTGGAGGCCACTATTGCCGGAGACCCGGACTACATCTTTATCGTATACCAGGGCTCTGACCCCACGGACGCGAAAAATCTGCTGGACGAGACCCTGCTCTCCAACCCCGCCTGGTCCACCATGCGGGCGGTGGAAGAGGGCCGGTGCATCGTCCTGGAGCACAAGCTCTACAATCTGAAACCGAACGATCAATGGGGGACCGCCTATGACCAGCTTGCCCAGATCCTCTATGGGGAGGAAACAGCGGAATAAACAGCGCAGGATCACCGCCCTGCTGGTGGGGGTGGTCCTGCTTTCCGCCGCTATGAGCCTGTGCCTGGGTTCGGTTTCGGTGCCCTTGGCCGACGTGGTCTCCGTGCTGCTGGGAAAGCAGACCGGGACTGTAGCGGCCCGGATCGTGCTCTACTCCCGGCTGCCCCGCACCCTGGGGTGCCTGCTCACCGGCGCGGCCCTGGCGGTGGCCGGTGCGGTGATCCAGAGCGTGCTGGCAAATCCCCTGGCCGCCCCCAACGTAATCGGGGTCAACACCGGCGCGGGGCTGGCGGTAACTGCCCTCAGCGCCCTGGTTCCCGGTGCCGCTGCTCTGGCCCCTGTGGCGGCCTTTGTGGGGGCGCTGGCGGGGGTGCTGGTGGTGCTGCTCATCGGCGAGCGAACCGGCGCCTCCCGCCTGACCCTGGTGCTGGCGGGAATCGCGGTCTCGGCGGTGTTTTCCGGGGCGGTGGACCTGATCGTTACCCTGGAGCCGGACGCCCTCAGCGCCTACGCGGATTTCCGCATCGGCGGCTTTTCCAGCGTGACCATGGGGAAGGTTGGACCTGCCGCCGGGGTCATTGCCGCGGGCCTCGCGGGGGTGCTGCTGCTGACTCCCCAGATGGACCTGCTGGCCCTGGGGGCGGACACCGCCCGGAGCCTGGGGCTGCGGGTGCGCCCGGCCCGGGTGCTGCTGCTCACCGGGGCGGCGGCCCTGTCCGGGGCGGCGGTGAGCATTGCGGGGCTGCTGGGCTTTGTGGGGCTCATCGTTCCCCACGGGGCCAGAAAAGCGGCGGGCGGGGAGAGCCTCCCTCTGGTTACCCTTTCTGCCCTGGGGGGCGCAGCCTTCGTGACCCTGTGCGACCTGCTGGCCCGGACCCTGTTTGCCCCCTACGAGCTGCCGGTGGGGGTGGTGCTGTCCTTCCTGGGCGGGCCCTTCTTCCTGTGGCTGATTCTCCGGCAGAGAGGAGGGGGCGCCCGTGCTTGAACTGTCCCATGTTTTCTGCCAGTACGCCGGGCGGGAGGTGCTGCGGGATGTGACCCTCTCCTTCACCCCAGGGCAGGTGCTGGGGCTGGTGGGTCCCAACGGCAGCGGGAAAAGTACCCTGCTGAAAACCGCCCTGGGCATCCAGCCCAAAAGCGGTGGAACCATCACCCTGGACGGGGTGCCCCTGGAGAGGCTGCGTCCCAAAGAGATCGCCCGCCAGGTGTCCTACCTGCCCCAGTTTCGCAGCGTGCCGGACATTACCGCCTGGCGGCTGGTGCTCCACGGGCGGTTTCCCCACCTGGGCTATCCCCGGCGGTACCGACAGGCGGACTATGACGCAGTCAGCCGGGCCCTGGAGGCCGCCGGCGCCCTGCCCCTGGCAGACCGGTTTCTGGGGACCCTCAGCGGCGGCCAGCGGCAGAAGGTCTATCTGGCCATGGCCCTGGCCCAGGAGAGCGGCACCGTCCTCATGGATGAGCCCACCACCTACCTGGACATCGCCCACCAGTTTCAGGTCACCGACCTGGCCCGTCAGCTGGCGGAGCAGGGGAAGGCAGTGGTGCTGGTGCTCCACGATCTCCCCCTGGCCTTCCGGACGGCAGACCAGGTGGCGGTGCTGCGGGAGGGAGAACTGGCCGCTCTGGGCCAGCCGGAGGAACTCTATGACAGCCCGGTGATCCCTAAGACCTTCGGCGTGACCCTTCACCGGCTGGAGACGGCCTCCGGCTGGCAATATTTTTGTGAACCCGGATAAGACACGGCTTTTCGTCCGTGTCTTATCCGCTATAGGAGGAAACATCATGGCATACTTTCCCTTTTTTACGGACCTGACCGGCGGCAGAGGCCTGATCGTCGGCGGCGGGCAGACTGCCTTGGGAAAGGCAGAGCGCCTGCTGGCCTTTGGCCCGGCCCTGACGGTGGTGGCCCCGGAGGTCCTGCCGGCTTTGGCGGACCTGCCCAGGGTTACGGTGCTTCGCCGGGCCTTTCGCGCCAGCGACCTGGACAGCAGCCTGACCTTCGTCATTGCGGCGGCGGATGACCGGCAGGTGAACCGGCTGGTGTCGGCTTACTGCAAGGCCAAGGGCATCCCGGTCAACGTGGTGGACGAGCCGGAGGACTGCACCTTCCTGTTTCCTGCCCTGGTCCGGCAGGGACCTCTGACCATCGGCATCTCCACAGGAGGCACCAGCCCCGGAGCCGCCATCTGGCTGAAGGAGCAGATTGCCGGCCTTTTGCCGGAGAGCCTGGGGGACATTCTGGACTGGCTGGGCAGTCAGCGCCCGGTGGTGAAAGCCCGGATTGAGGACCCGGAACAGCGAAAAAAAGCGCTGACCCGGCTCTTCGCCCGGGGCCTGGAACAGGACGGCCCTCTGAGCGAGGCGGAGACCAGCGCGGCGCTGACAGAACTTTTGGGGGAGGGCTGACCATGACAGGACAGGTATCTCTGGTGGGGGCCGGCTGCGGCCCTGCCGACTGGATCACCGTTGCCGGGCAGAAGGCCCTGCAAAGCTGCGATGTGCTCTTGTACGATGAACTCATCGACCCCGCTCTGCTGGACCAAGCTCCGAAAAACGCCCAGCGCATCCCGGTGGGCAAGCGGGCCGGGGGCTTTTCCCACAAGCAGGAGGAAATCAACGCCCTGCTGGTGGACTTAGCCCGCCAGGGGAACCAGGTGGTGCGCCTGAAAGGGGGCGACCCCTATCTCTTCGGCCGGGGCGGGGAAGAGGCCCAGGCCTTGGCCGCCGACGGGATCGGCTATCAGGTGATCCCCGGCATTTCCTCTGCGTTGGCCATCCCCCTGGAGGCGGGGATTCCCGTGACCCACCGGGGGGTGAGCCGGAGCGTTCATATCATCACCGCCCACACAGCGGCGGACACCCTGCCGGAAAACCTGGCCCAGCTTGCGAAGCTGGACGGAACCCTGGTGTTTCTCATGGGCCTGGGCAGGCTGGGGGAGCTCTCCCAGGCTCTCATTGCCTTGGGAAAAGACCCTACCACCCCGGCAGCAGTACTCTCCGGGGGCAATTCCCCCCACCCGGCCCGGGTTGTGGGGAAGCTGGCGGACATTGCAGCCCGGACCGAAGCGGCCCAGGTCCAGCCCCCGGCGGTGATTGTGGTTGGTCCGGCGGCGGCGCTGGACCTGCGCAGCACCCAAGGGGCAGAAGTGGGCCTCACCGGAACGTCGGAGTTTCAGGAGAAGCTGGCGGACCTGGTGCGCAGCCGGGGGATGATCCCCCGCTCCCTCCAGCGGGCCGTCTGCACCCCGGTCCCGGAAGCCATCCCCTGGGGAGACTTGGACGGGGCCTGGGTTGTGTTCACCAGCCAGCGGGGGATCGACTTCTTCTTCCGCCGCTTGGTGGAGGAAGGGGTGGACCTCCGCCGCTTGGCCTGCTGCCGGTTTGCGGTCATCGGCCAGGCCACAAAAACCGCCCTGGCTGGACATGGAATTCAGGCGGATCTGTGCCCGGCAGAGTTTACCGGCCAGGCCCTGGCACAGGTCCTGGCCCAAGCCGTCTCTCCAGAGGAGCGGGTCTATGTATTCGACTCAGTCCAGGGATCCAACGTAATCCCGGAGACGCTGATCCCCCGGGGCATCTCCTGCCGACGCATTTCCCTTTACGACACGGCCTATGAGACCCTGCCCCACGCCCCGTCTCCGTCCTGCGTCCTCTTCGGCAGCGCCGGCGCGGTCCGGGCCTTGGCCCGGGACGGCTGGAAGCCGGGGGAGGGGATAACCGGGGTGTGCATCGGCCCCGTCAGCGCAGAGGCTTATGAGGCGTGCTTTGGCTGTCCGCCTGTGGTGGCAAAGGCCATCTCGGCGGAGGCTCTGGCAGAGGCGGCCCAGGCCCTTATTCTGCGGCGCTGATGGCCTGTAAGAAGTCCTGGATCAGGTCCTTGCTGTCCTCAATGCCCACGCTCACCCGGATGGTGTCCTGGTAGATTCCCCCGGCCTGCCGCTGTTCCTTTGTGTTTTTCAGGGCGATGGTGGAGGCGGGGTGGATCACCAGGGTCCGCACGTCGCCAATGTTGCTGGCGATGGCGGCGTAGCGCAGGTGGTTCAGGATGGATACGGCCTTCTCCTTGGACCCGGCCCGGAAGGTCAGGATTCCTCCGCCCATTCCCCGCAGTTGGCGGGCGCACAGCCCATGGGCGGGGTGACTGGCCAGGGCGGGGTAGCGCACCTCTGCCACCCCAGCCTCCTCCAGAGCCTGGGCCAGAGCGGCGGCGTTTTCGCAGATGCGGCTCATGCGCAGGCCTAAGGTCTCCAGCCCCACCACGTTCAGAAAGGCGTTCATGGGAGCCAGGCACCCGCCGAAATTCTCCCAGATATCCGTGCGGAGCCGGGTGAGGAAGGCCAGCTTTTTGTATTTTTCAAAGCCCTGCAGGGCGGTGTGGAAGGAAAAGTCCCAGGGGAATTTCCCTCCGTCCACAATGACGCCGCTGATGGCGTCTCCGCTGCCATTTATGTACTTAGAAGAAGAGTGGATGACGATATCCGCCCCCAGGGCCAGGGGATTGGCCAGATAGGGGGTGGCGGTGGTGCTGTCCACAATTAAGGGCAGCTTGTGCTGGTGAGCCAGAGCGGCCACCGCAGCAACGTCCATCACCCGCAGGGAGGGGTTGGAGATCACCTCCCCAAAGATCACCCGGGTGCGGGGGGTAATCAGCGGCTCGATCTCCTCCACTGTGGGTTCGTGGAAGAACCGGGTGTGAATGCCCAGCTTTTCCAGGTTGCCGAACAGGTCGATGGTGCCCCCGTAGGAGCCGCTGCCGGCGATGATCTCGTCCCCGGGGGAGAGAATGCACAGCAGGGCCATGGACAGAGCTGCCATCCCCGAAGAGGTGGCGATGGCCCCGACTCCGCCCTCCAGCTCGGAGATCCGCTGCTCAAAGGCGGCAACGGTGGGGTTTCCGATGCGGGAGTAGGCAAAGCCCATGGCTTTATGAGAAAAGACCTTTTCCAGGGTCTCAAAGCAGTCATACCGAAATGCGTTGGTCTGGGCGATGGGGGGCAGGGTGCCTCCGTTGGGATAGGAACCCACGGCCTGGCCGTGGAGAAGTTTGGTGTTGAATTCCATGCGATTCACCTTGCTTAGTTTAATTTGCTATTGCTATTATTCTACCATGTTAATAGGGAAATGGGTATCGGACTTTCCGATATGAGAGAAGAAAGGAGGCAGCAGGATGACATTACAGCAGCTGCAATCGGTGGCGGAGGTAGCCCGGGCGGGATCCATCAGCGAGGCGGCCCGGCGGCTGTTCCTCTCCCAGTCCCGTCTGTCAGAGTCAGTGCGGGCTCTGGAGGAGGAGCTGGGGGTTCAGATTTTTGAGCGGAGCAACCGGGGCATCGTCACCACCCCCGAGGGGGAGGAGTTTCTGGCCTGTGCCCGCCCGGTGCTGGAGGGCTGCCGGATCATTCAGGAAAAATATCAGAAGGGATAGGATAGGGGGTATCGGAAAAGCGGATGGAAGAACTTGGCCGGAATGGCTTGACATTTCCCGTAGGATGCCCTATACTCCAATCAACATTTATTCCTACTATGGAAGTAGGAAGAATGGAGAATGAAGATGAAGCTTCCATCTGCTGTGTATCAAATGCGATGTTGCCTGTGAGCTGACCTGCTTCTGGAAACCAATCAAAAATCTATACATTCCATCAAAATAAAAGGAAAGAAGGACAGTATCATGAAAAAATGGAATCGTCGCATCGCATCTCTGACTCTTGCCGCCGCCCTGGGTGTTTCCCTGCTGGCAGGCTGCGGCTCCCAGACCGAAACGGAAGAAACGACCGAAGGCAGTGAGACCACCGCGGCCACTGAAACCATCGAACTGACCAACGTCTCTTACGACCCCACCCGGGAGCTGTACGCGGCATACAACGAGGCCTTTGCGGCCCACTATAAGGAACTGACCGGCCAGACCGTGGAAGTCACCCAGTCCCACGGCGGCTCCGGCAAGCAGGCTCTGGAGGTTGCCAACGGCCTGGAGGCCGACGTGGTGACCTTGGCTCTGGAGGGTGACGTCCAGGTGGTGGCCGACGCCGGCCTCATCGACGAGGGCTTCACCTCCGAGTTCCCCTTGGACAGCTCCCCTTACACCTCCACCATCGTCTTCCTGGTCCGGGCGGGCAACCCTAAGGACATCCAGGACTGGGATGACCTGCTTCGGGACGACGTAGGCATCATCACCCCCAACCCCAAGACCTCCGGCGGCGCCCGCTGGAACTACCTGGCAGCCTGGTACTACTTCGAGCAGGCCGGCCAGAGCGAGGATCAGATCCTGGAATCCATCCGCACCCTGTATAAGAACGTGGTGGTTCTGGACTCCGGCGCCCGGGGCGCTACCACCTCCTTTGTGGAGAACGGCCAGGGCGACGTGCTGATTGCCTGGGAGAACGAAGCCTTCCTGTCCCTGGAGGAGTACCCCGGCGAGTATGAGATCGTGGTGCCCTCCGTCTCCATCCTGTGCCAGCCCACCGTGGCTCTGGTGGATGAGGTGGCCGAAAAGCACGGCACCGTGGACGCTGCCACCGAGTATCTGAACTTCCTGTATTCCGACGAGGCTCAGGTCATTGAGGCAGAGAACTTCTACCGGCCCAGCACCGAGAGCATCTACAGCCAGTATGTGTCCTCCAGCGACAGCAACACCATCACCGAGATTCCTGCCGATGGCAAGTGGATCAACGACCAGGTGAACCTGGTGGACATCACCCACTTCGGCGGCTGGAGCGAAGCCATCGCCGCGCACTTTGCCGACGGGGCCAACTTCGACCAGATCTATGAGGAGTAATCCGGCGGAGACAATCTCACCAACCATTTGACATCTGCTCGGCTTCCCCGGCCCGGGGCCTGTTCCCGGCGGGGAAGCCGAAGCATTTTGGGAAAGGTCCTTAAGGTATGAAACTGAGTAAGAGAGCAAGACGAAGCGTGATCCCGGGCTTCGGGCTGAGCTTCGGCATTATGATCGCCATTCTGAGCCTGGTGGTGCTGATCCCCCTGTGCTCCCTGGTGATCTACACGGCGCAGCTGTCGCCGTCCGACTTTTTCCGCACCGTCACCCAGCCCCGGGTGCTGTCCAGCTACTATGTGAGTATCTCCACTGCCTTTGTGGCCTCCCTGATCAACGCTGGCATGGGGCTGGTTCTGGCCTGGGTGCTGGTGCGGTACAATTTCCCCGGCAAGCGGTTTATCGATGGCGTCATCGAGCTGCCCTTCGCCCTGCCCACGGCGGTGGCGGGCATCTCCCTGACCCACCTGACCACCACCAACGGCTGGGTGGGCCAGTTTTTCTACGAGCATTTCGGCCTGAAAATCGCCTATACCCGGGTGGGCATCACCGTTGCCCTGGTGTTCATCGGCATCCCCTTTGTGGTGCGCAGCGTCCAGCCGGTGCTGGAAAAGCTGGACCAGCAGTATGAGGAAGCGGCCATGATCCTGGGCGCCAGCCGAGGTACCATTTTCCTCAAGGTGATTTTTCCGGAAATTCTCCCGGCGCTGATCTCCGGCTTCACCCTGGCCTTTGCCCGGAGCATCGGGGAATACGGCAGCGTGGTGTTCATTGCGGGCAACACCCCCTATGAAACGGAGATTGCCCCCCTGATGATTATGGCCCAGCTCCAGGAGTTTGACTACGCCAGCGCCACCTCCATCGCCCTGGTGATGCTGGCCATCGCCTTTATTATTCTGTCCGTGAACGCGTTTTTGCAGAGCCGGGTCTCCAAGCGCGTCAGCGGCCTGGCATAAGGAGGAAGAACCATGCAACTGCGAAAAGACAGCGGCGTGCTGAAATGGGTGCTCATCATTCTCTGCGTGGTGTTCCTGGCGGTGATGCTGCTCCTCCCCCTGGTGTACATTGTGATTACCGCCCTGCGTGAGGGGATTGGGACGTACATCGCCGCCATTACCGACCAGTACGCCAGAAAGGCGGCCCTGCTCACCATCGAGGCTACGGTCTGGGCCGTGGTGATCAACACCCTCTTCGGTCTGTGCGCCGCCTGGTGCCTGACCAAATTTGCCTTCCGGGGCAAGAAGGTCCTCTCCACCTTCATCGACCTGCCGGTTACGGTCTCGCCCATCATCGCGGGCCTGATTTACGTGCTGACCTTCGGCCGGCAGAGCCCCCTCTATCCCATCCTGGACCAGGCGGGCATCCAGATCATCTTCGCCGTGCCGGGCATTGTCCTGGCCACCATCTTTGTCACCTTCCCCTTTATTTCCCGGGAACTGATCCCGGTGCTCAACGCCCAGGGGACCGACGAAGAGGAGGCGGCAGCCCTCATGGGGGCGGGCACCTTCACCATTTTCCGAAAAGTCACCCTGCCCCACATTAAGTGGGCCCTGCTCTACGGCGTGGTGCTCTGCACGGCCCGGGCTATGGGAGAATTCGGCGCTGTGTCGGTCCTTTCCGGCCACCTGAGAGGCAAGACCAACACCCTGCCCCTGTATGTGGAGCTGCTCTACCAGGGCTATGACTTCACCGGCGCCTTCGCCGCCTCGTCCCTGCTGGTGATTATGGCCATCATCATCCTGGTCCTGCGGTGCTGGCTGGAGCACAAGGGGGACAAAGCCAACGACATCAGATAAAAAGACTAACTATTAGAAGTCAAGTCTAAAACATGTGGTATGGCAAGAAATTGGAGACGGTTTAAAAAGGTATAACAAAGCTGACGCCCGTTTGGACGC
>SFPN01000055.1 GCA_004551945.1 Clostridiales bacterium
CGTGTGTCGAGAAGCGCAAAGCCAAACTGCTGCCGAGGGACCACCTCACACCTGGGCGAATGGCCATCCGTCGCCAGACGACCAAGGACCGATGCGGCAGTGGGGGTGGCGCAAAGAGCACCTTCCTCCAGGGTGGGTGGGCGTGTACGTTGGCACAACCACTCCGGACACCAGTGCGGAGGGCGCTCCGAGACCTCCGTAGAGAACCACGACCCTGCGACACGGCCATCCCGTCCCGGGGCGTATGTCCGGACACACGTTCTTTGAAGGAGACCCATACCCTCCCCTGTTCCTTGCAGCACTCTTGACAACCGCCAAGACGTGCAAACCAACCACATGCCCATCGACGGGTGAATGCGTGGGGGCGATGGGGGACGGACGCACAAGGACCTCCTCCCGGGCCGTTCCAGAAGCAAAGGACGAAGCAAGGCCCTGCCTGGCCACCTAGAGGGAACAAGGAACACGCCCCCTGAGGGAACTAAGAACGCCCGAGACAGACACCTGCCGTCGGCCATCGCTTCTGGCTGGCATCGAAGCTAGGGCACAAACGCACCGACCTTCCCACAGACAAGAGACGCATGGTCTGGAAGAGCGATGGCTGGGGGCCAGAGGGGTTGGGGAGGGTGCGGGAAGGACGGGGAGTTTGGGGATAACGGAGGCACACTCTGGCACTTGGAGCGGGGGAGCAATCAGATCCTGCTCTAGAGCACAGGGAGCTCTGCATCTAGCCATGTGGCTCGGCACACGAGGGAGGCGAACGGGAGCAAAGGGCTAGGGGACACGCCTGGGAGGCTGGATCTCTTGGCTGGAACAGAGACAAGGACAGGGCCGCTACACATCAGGTCTGGTGGGGACCAAGTCATCAAACCCCAGCAGAAAGAGCAGCCCCGATTCCTCCCGAGAAGATCTCTGGGTGCAGAGTCCTGCCGCTCATGAGAGTCAACCGGCCATCGGACCGCGTGGAACCGGCCAAGGTGGCATGGCAGCGTGACGCCCGACCAGACGTCCGTATCGCCGGGGTGTGCGTCTGTTGCTTTCTTTCCTCGCTGAGTAGTCTGGACCCACGTGTGGCAGGCAGATACGGTCTGGCCAGGAGCCGAGGCCACGCTCCAGCCGTTCCGAGCCCAGGCTCGTACAGGAGACCCTCTGCCAGCACACGTGTATGAGGCCAGGAGTTCCCTGCCGGCGGCTTTGGCTCTCGATTCCCTCAGGGACCGTGGAGGAATGCAGGTATGTCTCGAGGGACTTCTTGCTCCATCGAGCTCGACCTCTTCAGTGTGCATTTGTATGCGTTCATGTGCGACGGTGGGCAGGGGTCCGGCCAGGTTTGGAGCGCCCAACGCAGCCCTTCCCACAGCCAGCCACGGCAGGGACAGAGACGGGCCCTTAAGGGAGGCAGCCACGCGGGAACTCCCCGAGCGCGTGCGTGGTACCGATCGGCCCTGCTCGATGATGGGTCCGACCTGCTTTCGTTCGGTCAGGCCCCCATCCCCTGGCGCGGGAACGGGAAAGAGAGGCTCATGTGGAAAGGCAGGCAGGACGTTTCCCTAGGGCTCTGGAGCGAAGAAAGCACAGGGATGAGCACGGCCGCCCACCCAAAGGCCCCCGAAGTCCCCCAGCCCTTCCACAGCCCCAGCCTCTATCCGGGCAGCCAAACCCTCGACGCTCAGGGGCTGGAAAATGCCCAGCTCCCAATGCCAAGCCGCCGCCGCGTGGGTCCCAGCTCTTGCCTCGGCAGGAACACAAGGCCCTCCCACAGCCAGTCGGACCCTCGAAGCCTTGGCAACCCTCTGCCTCCCCACCCCCCGGACCCGCCCGACCAGGCGTCCTCTGCCTGGCAGGGGGCCTCTGGGAGCAGAGAGGCCCAGGTGCCCGGAAAGCAGCCCCAACCCTCTGGGTGCTGCCTGTGGGTTCCGCCCAACAGCCCCTCAAGGCCAACGCTGAGCCTGGCCTTGCAGCCTTGCAGCCGCCCCTGGGTCCAGAAGGTACACTGGCGCCGTCTTGTGGACACCTGCTCGAACAGCACCTCTCAGGCTCTCCTCCTCTCTCTGGCTCAGCAGCCCCCGGGGCTTCACTGGCCTTGGGCGATATGCTGGTGGGATTTCCTGCCTCCCCGTGCTTGAAGCACCAAGAAGGGCCCTACAAGCTGGGCCGTTCCTCTCCCCAAGCCTTTCAGCGCCCTGAGGCCAACCTGCCCCAGGCCCCTCCGGTCAGACCCTCAGCTCCCGACCCATCCTGTCAGGACAGCCTTCTGCCCCTGCTCAGACAGGCAGGCACCGAAGCGTGGATGAAGAGAGGTGGGTGTCCGGGAAACTGCTGACTTCGATTCTGGACGATTCTGGACGTCCCAACTGGGAATCCTTCCTTCCTGTGGGTCTTGCTGCTTTTATGTCTGTCATGGTTCTTTCTCTCTTTCTGTCTCTCTTCTCTGTCTGCCTGCCTGTCTGCCTGTCTTTTGTCTTCCCTTCGTTCCTTCGTTCTGTCCTTCTGCCTTTCGTTCGTTCTGAATCCACCCCAGCTGACGTGTGTGTGTGTGCTGTGCCCAGCCCACCCGCCCACCCCAAAAGGGGCCGACGGTGTTCAAGGCCACAGGGGTTCCCGAAGCCACCGCAGGGACAGAGACACATCCTTGAGCCAGGGCGCCGGGAGGGATCTCCGCCAGAGCTCTCCTCGGATCCATCTACCGGCCTGAATTCCCCAGACCTGGCTTTGGATCAGGTCCTCAGGCCACGTGTATGGGCAGACACAAAGAGGCTCCCATGGGAAGAAAAGAACGGAGCTGCGGGAGGCCTCTTGAGAGAAAAAGCACAGGGAAGAGCGCAGCTGCTCCCCAAACGATCGCCGTGTGTGCACCTTCCATTGCCCCCCCCCCACCCCCCGCAGGCACATGATCCGGATCCCCACCCCCGGGGGCCTGGCTGGGCTTTCCAAATGGCCAGCTCAAGCCCTGACGCCACTCAAGGGCCAACGAAAGCCACGGCCCACTCGACAAACGGGCCAAAGACGCGAAAAGACCTTTCTCCCCACAAGATGTGCAGATGGCCAAGGAGCACGTGACCCAAGCCATGCTCCCCACCCCGCGTGTGTCGAGAAGCGCAAAGCCAAACTGCTGCCGAGGGACCACCTCACACCTGGGCGAATGGCCATCCGTCGCCAGACGACCAAGGACCGATGCGGCA
>SFPN01000056.1 GCA_004551945.1 Clostridiales bacterium
GGAGCCGCACCGCCAGCCCAATGGACCCGGTCCCCTGCCGCCCACCCGGGGTCTAGAGGGAGGGTCAGGCCGGGCCCGAAGCCTGCTGGACGCTGCTCTGTCCGCCGCTGGACGCCCAGGACGGTCCCCCTCGCGGGCCATGCCATCACAGCAGCCCCCCGCCGAGGAGCGCCCCAGGCTCGCGAGAAGGAGCGCCCCGGGGGAAGCCGAGGCGCTCCAAGCAGGATGAGGCTACCGGGGGCCGGCTGAGGCCAGGGAGGGCCCGGTTCCCGCCGTTCCCTGGGCTGCTGGCAGGGGCTCCTGGGCGCAAGCCCACCCAAGGCCTTGGAGGAAGTCCCAGGGCTCGGCTGGGCTCGGAGGCCAAGGGGCAGCCGAAGGGAGGGTGCAGAGGCAGGCAGGGGCCGGCTCCCTCCACCCCCACCGGGCCTCCCAGGCCCAGGCAGGCGCCGGCCTCTCGGGTCCTCAGAGCCATGGGGGGCCACGGAGGACAGGACGCAGGGAGAGCAGCACCCCACCCCCGCGGAGAAGGACCTCGCCTCGGGGGGGCCCTGCGGCCAGGGCCCCGGGTCCAGGGCGGGTGGGCTGTGTGAGCGGCAGGCCCCACCAGCTGGCCCTCCCTGCCTCCGTCTGGGATCAGACGACCAGTGTCCACGGCAGCCCGCGGAGCCGAGCCCCGGAAGCTGGGGCCATGGCCCTCGGCCCCAGGCTTCACCGCAGGGCCGGCGGCTGGGCTTCGGCGGCCAGAGGGTGACAGGCCTGAGCCCCAAGCACGCGAACGCAGGAGAGGCAAGACCCGGCCGGCTCTGTCCCTGCCCCCCGAGGCCGCCTTGGACCTGGCGGCGGCGGCGGCGGCGGCGGCCGGACACGAGCCGGGTGGTCTCCTGGGGCAAGACAGACCTTCTCAGGCTGAGGGCCCAAGCAAGGCCCAGCACCAGCCGCCTCCGCGTCAGGAAGGACGGAGCGGACCAAGGCAGGCCCACCGCCTGCCTGGCGGGCACCGAAGGCTTCGCTGGGGTTTCCCGGACACAGGAAGGGAGGGACGCGGGTCCGGGGAGGGCCAGGGGTTCGGAGCCCACAGCTGAGGTCCCGCCCGCAGAGAGCCGCCGGGAGGCCCAAGGGCTGCGAGGGTGGGCCTGGGAGGCGGCCGGAGGAGTCGGCCCAGGCGGAAACAGGCTCTGGGCAGAGGTCGTGCCTGCAAGCCATGCTTCTCGTGGCACGTGGACCCTGCCAGCCTCCCACCCGCCTTGCCCTTGGATCCCTGTGGGCCGCCAGGGCCCTCGGGCACTGGGGGATCCGCGTGGCCCGGCACGTGGCCTCAAGGCCGTTCACAGAGAGGGGTCGCTGGGCCGCTGGGCCGGGGCTGGTGTGCGTGTGTGTGTGCGCGCGGGCGTGTGTCTGTGCGTGTGTGTCCGTGTGTGCGTGCGTGTGTGTGAAGTTCTGGGGCAACCCTGCGTCGGACAAGCCCTCTCTGCACCATTTGCCCACCGGCCTCGGCTCATCTCCTGTCTCTGTCTCGGTCTCTCGGTCAGCTTCTCGCCGTCTGTCCAAGGGCAAGCCGGGTGGGGGTGGGGGTGGGGGTGGGGGGTGGAGAGGGTGGTACGCAAGAGACAAGGAACCCACTGGAGAAGAAAGATGATCTCGGGCCGTGGTGGAGACGACGTCTGAGGGAGGGACCAGGGACCCCTATGGGTGGCTCGCAGGAGGGGCCCCTGGGTGGAGAACTGAAAGGCGAGCGGGTTGTGGCTCTGCCCAGCGCGGTCACCCACCAGGCAGCCTCTCCTGTCACCCTGCTGGTCCTCACGTCAGCATCCACGCGTGCTGATCTCTAGCGGAGGGCTGGCCAGGCCCCGGGACACCCACGCCCGCCAGCGTGCGTGCACGCGCGCGCACACCCCCCCCACCCCCCTCAAACACGCCCCTTCCCTCACCCCCACAAGGGGCAGTGACGGAGAGCTCTGTGATGGTGCCGCACGGGTAGGCCCCGTGAGGCCCCGGTGGCTGAAGGCCTCCCTCCTCGACAGAGTCTCAGCCAAGCAGCCCTACACGGGCCGGCCCACACAAAGACCGAAGCCGGCCTCCAAACAGCTCCATTTCACCGGGACCAAACTTTCCCGGAAGCAGACCCGGGCACCCCTCTGTCTGTCGCCGCACTACTCACCAGAGCCAAGATCTGGAAGCCACCTAAAGGTCCACTGACAGGTGAGTGCACTTCGAAGGCCCGGGGACATCCATGCGATGGCATCGCACACAGCCAGGAAAAAGCGGCAGAACGAGTGCCATCTGCCGCCGCGGGGCTGGAACGAGAGACCCTCATACTAAGCGAAGGAAGCCAGAAAGGCAAAGACAAGTGCCCTAGGACATCACCTGTTGGTGGACTCTAAACGCCGCAACGGATGGCGCTATCTAAACACCCACCCGCAGACTCCAGAAACCGACGGTGGGCAAGGAGCACACACTTGGGCTTGGCAGGTGGGGGAAAGGGGCTGCCCTGGGATGGATGGGGATGGGCCCCTGGGCTGCTCTGTGGATGCCACCTGCGCTGTGTGGAATGGATGGGCCACGGGAGCCGCCGGTACAGCGCGGGGAAATGTCTGCGAGTGGGTCCCTTGGCGGACCAAGACCCCTGGAAGAAACATTGGACATCAGCTCGACTTTAATCGTAAGAATCGACCTCCGACTCAAAGCAGACGAAGCCACTGCATTGCTGACCGCAGGAGGATTGAGGACGCACGCCCAGCGCCCTCAGCTGCGGGCTCCAAACCCGAGTCAGTTCCCTGTGCAGAAAGAGGCTATCCTCCCAGGCTTCAAGTCAGCGCCAGCGACCTGACGGGGCCGTCTCGGGCATGGGGTGCCACCGTCCGCCCCCCCCCCACCCCAGCCCGCCAGCCTTTGCAAACAACGAAACCCAAACGATCCTCCCCGCGGGTTTTTCCAAGCTCTGGTTCAGGTGATCCCGAGGCAGCCTTTGTTTGTTTGTTTGTTTGTTTGTTTGTTTGCTTGTTTGTTTGCTTGTTTGTGGATCTGGGCTGCTGGGGCCAGTGGGGGTCTTGGGTGAGCTTCAAGGACCTGTCGGGCCACGAGGGATGTGCGGGTGTGGTGTGGGTGGAGAGCACAGGTGGGCAGCAGGCCCTGCGGGGGAGCGGGCCTGGCGGGGAGGGCAGGAGGCGGGTCGGTGGCTTGAGGCAAGAGAGAGCATTGCGAGGTGCGAGAGTGTGGGTGAGGGTTGCGGGGGGCGCGTGGGAGCGCGTGTGTGAGTGGGGGTGCGGGGCGCGGGGGGTCGGGGGCGCGGGGCGCGGGAGGTGGGCTCGGGAGAGGCAGGCGAAGGCAGCGGGCGAGCCGGGGCAAAAGGCGAGGCGAAAGGGCCCGGGGCGGGCCGGGGAGGCGAGCGGGAGCGCAAAACAAGTGGCCGCACCTGCGGCATATGGAAGTTCCCAGGCCAGGGGTCGAGCCACAGCCACTGTAGAAGCAACGCCGAGTAGTTATGTTGTGAGCCACACGGGAAGTCCGAGTTCTCGGCTGCCGAGAGGCGCTCAAATGGAGCCGGGCGGCTGACGTCACGGGCGTCGGCGCGGCGGCCGGGTGGGAGCGAGCGCCACCTGGTGGGCTGCCGGGGGATGGGAGCGCGGCGGGTTCCTGGAGGGGGGGGGAGTGGGGGGGGGTGTCCGGCATCGACCGGGAGAAGAACCTGATGGTCA
>SFPN01000057.1 GCA_004551945.1 Clostridiales bacterium
GAGGGCGAGGGCGAGGGCGAGGGCGAGGGCGAGGGCAAGAACCCCCTGGGAAGGGCCCAGCTTGCTAGGTCCCCACAGCTTGCTTCCTCCCGAAGCAACATATTGCCCAGGGCCAATGCAGCCCAGGTGCTGCTGGGCCAGCCCGAGCGGGAACCCCGGGGCGGTGCTGTGCGCGCAGATGTCCACAAGACGGCGCCAGAGGCCCTTCTGGCCGCAGGTGCAGCTCGGAGGCGGCAGGCACCCGCCCAGGAGTGGGGTGGATGCTGCGTGGGGCCGAAGCCGGAGCCAGCAGCCAGAGGTTTGTGGTGGTTTTCCGGGCACCGGGGACTCTCTGCGCCCAGGTGCCTGACGTCCGGCCGAGGACAGCGAGGTGTCTCTTCCACACTCGTTGGGGGAGAGGCAGCCTGGTTGGGTGGCAGGGTGCTCAGCCTTGTTGAGGGAGTCGCTGGGTTTCTCCACGCCTTGGGCTCCTCCAGAGGCTGGAGCCGAGGTCCCCGGAGTCTTCTGGGTGGAATCGTGAGCCGGCCATTGTCAAACCCCTGCCTGTGCAGGTTGGAGGGATGTGGCGAGAGGGAGGCTGGTGCTGATGCATGAATGTGGGACAGGGGTGGCATTCGGGCTGGAAGCGGTGCCATCCCTGGGCTTTTTTCCCTTGTTTTTTGCCCCTTTTGCCTTCCTTTTCAGTGCACAGACCTGGTGATATTTGCTCCTTGCCCTGAGCGATGAGCCTGTCTTTTCTGTCCAGCGCCGGGGTGTGGAAGCTTGACCGCACCCGGGTCAGCTGAGTTAGGCAGGGCTGACTGGGATCTTGAGGACCTCTCTGAGGGAGTTCCCTCGCGGCTGCCTGGCTCCAGAGTCTCTCACGTTCCCCGCTGAGGCTGTGGTCAGAACCGCGTGCGGCGATCCCACCCTGGTCCGTCAACCTCCCACTGTCGCAGGTGACGCTGCAACATACTGACACGGCCACAAGGTATTGAAAAGAATGAGCTCCCTTGCGAAAGAGCTCTCTGTGGACAGTCACACCCTCCTATCGAGGAGCTCAGGCAATTGACAGAGGAGGCCACGAGCAAGTCTCTCCTGACACAATACCTCGGGCGGCAGAGGGTCTTCAGGACCTGCCTGGGGTAGGTCCGGCCGTGGTGTGGCTCCAGGGCCTGGGCAGACAGCATCTGCGTGCCAAGCATTGGTGCACACCCCTAAACGGGGGAGCCAAAACAGAAATACACAGAGAAAACTAAAATCCTGAGCCTGCTAATATAGGCACAAAAGTGTCCACCATAGGGAATTCTGTCTGGTCCGAGGTCTCGTTGCTAAGAACTATGGACAGCATCGGCGGTGCCCGTTTGCCCAGTTTTCTCTCCAGAGGCAGGAGTCTGGCCCAAGGCACCGTCTCGGGGCAACGCCGAGCCAGCCTCTTTGGGGGCTTCCTTTGCTATTGTTGGTTTTAGGTCCATTCAAGCGGATGGATGGGCGATCGAGGGGTACCTGGAGGTGCCTGGGGTTTGGCTCCCGTTCTCCTCCCTCTTGTTCCCAATCCAAGGGACTAGATGGAGGACCGTGGGCTCTCGGGCAGGCTGTGCTTGTTTCCCCACGCCACGTGCAGCTGTTTGGATCGGCGACACCCCAAACCCCCATCCTTCCCATCCCCTCCCGTCCCATCTGGCCACCCCAAGTCTGGGGTCCAGTGCATGAGTGGCCTGTCTGCACCCAGGGTCCCTAGTGCCATTTGTGAGACTCGCCCTCCCAGGGGTCTTCTGTGGCATTGGTCTTTCTCTTGCGGACTTATTTCTCTTCGTAGGAGAGTCTCTCAAGCCCTCCCTGTGGCCGAGCAGGGCCCCTTTGGTCCTGTTTGCATGATTATGCTTCCAGAGCCTTGTTGCACGGGGTATACGTACACCACCTCCCTCCTCCTGTCCGTGGGCGCTGGGCGCTGGGCGCTGGGCGTGTTTCCATGTCTTGGTTTTCTGAGAGTTGCTGCAGGAACCTAGCGGGGCATTGAGCACTTGGAGGGCAGACGTTCGGGATATGTGCTCAAGGGTGGGATGGCTGGGGTCTAGGGTGGTTCTGCATGTATTGTTCCGATGGACCTCGAGCCTGTGGCCCATCGTGGTTTCCCCAGTTGCCAGAGCCCCCCTCCTGGAAGGAGAGCCCCCTGTGCTCCACAGCCCCTCCGGGGTAGTTTCTTGCTAGTCCTGCTAACGAGGGGCCTTCAGGGAGGGATTCGGAGGCACCTCAGCCTTCTTTTGATTTGCAAGGCCCTCCTAAGGAGCGCCGGTGGTCCTTGGTTTCTGAGGCTCGTTGCCCTGTGTGCATCTGGATTCGGGCATTGTGGATTCAGGGCTTTGACCCCTCGTGGAATGGGGGTGTTGGTTTTGTTTGGCTGTTGGCTGGTGTCAGCTGTGGAGCTGGTGCTTTGGCAACCGCGGCCTTCCCGGGGCTTTGGGACCCGGATCGAGTTGTGCTGGGATGTGCATGGAAGGTGGGAGAATGGTGCGATGTCGGGGAGCAGCCCCGCTCCTCCCCGTGGTGTTCTCTCAAGAGGTCTCCTGACTCTCGGTGCCTAGAGGTCCATGTGGGAGCCGCCCGGCTTCCCGAGAGACACCTGGTATGAATGCCTGATCGAAAGAGAGGTCGAGTGGTTTCAGGCCGGTCGCTCGATAGAAAGAAAGGGCGCACAGACATTCCCCGTGGCTCCCAGGGTGAAAGGTCTGTCTTGGTCCCTTTGGGGGCTGGGATCATCGCTGTGGCTTGCAAACCGAGGACGGGAAAATAACTCATGCCTGTGTGAGGCGGGGTCCAAGTGGAAGGAACGCTGAGGGCTAGGGAGCAAAAACGGACAGGAAAGAAGCAAGGCTTTCCTGTCCGAATGAAGGAATGACAGTGGGAAGAGCCAGCAAACATCAATAGCTGCATCCTGAGAAACCTATGTTCACAAATACCGGAGTACACGGAGAGGTATAATTTATATATATTCAAAAAAAAAGAAAAAAAGAAAAAAAAGAGGCAGGATGCTGTCGTGGGAGAATGGGTCTGGAGCTGAGGGTTTGAACGGTGTGGCTCAGGGTAGGTGGGCCTCAGGGCTCTGGGCCCCTTTGAGAGGGCGAGGGCGAGGGCGAGGGCGAGGGCGAGGGC
>SFPN01000012.1 GCA_004551945.1 Clostridiales bacterium
TCTTGCCCATATCTTCACTTCCTTTCCAAATTCATTATACTACGAAAAAAGTAGACACCCACACTTTTGTGAGTGTCTACTTTTATTTTACAGGTGCACCCCCAGAGGGAAGGCCGCTTTTTGTTTTATCCGGTGAACTTTTCCAAAAACTGCTTGGTACGGGGATGCTTGGGGTTGCCGAAGACCTCGGAGGGAGGACCTTCCTCCACCACCACGCCCCCGTCCATGAACATGACCTGGTCGGCCACGTCCCGGGCAAACTCCATCTCGTGGGTGACGATAATCATGGTGGTGTGCTTGTCCGCCAGACCCCGGATGACCTTCAGCACCTCGCCGGTGAGCTCCGGGTCCAGAGCGGAGGTGGGCTCGTCGAAGCACAGGATATCCGGCTTCATGGCCAGAGCCCGGGCGATGGCCACCCGCTGCTGCTGGCCGCCGGAGAGCTGGTGGGGGTAGTTGCCCATCCGGTCGCTCAGGCCCATTTGGGCCAGCAGGGCCTTGCCCTCTTCCCGGATGTCCTCGATCTTTTCCCCGGTTTTCTCGCCCTTGGCCAGCAGCTCCCGGGCCAGGGTGACGTTTTCCAGGGCGGTGTACTGGGGGAAGAGGTTGAAGCTCTGGAACACCAGGCCGAAGTGGAGCCGCTTCCGGCGGATCTCGCTCTCCCGCTGGGTGGCGGGGTCGGCGGCGTCAAAGAGGAGCTCGCCCCGGACGGAGATGGTCCCGGTGTCCGGGGTCTCCAGGAAGTTCAGGCACCGGAGCAGGGTGGTCTTGCCGCTGCCGGAGGAGCCGATGATGGCCAGCACCTGACCCTCCTCCAGGGAGAAGCTGATGTCCTCCAGCACCCGGGTGGCGCCGAAATGCTTTTCGATGTGTTGTACGTCTAAGATAGCCATGCGCGCGCCTCCTTAGCGGAAGTAGTCGAGCTTGCGCTCGATGAAGTTGAAGAGGATGGTGAGGATGCCCACGAAGAGCAGGTAAAATACGCCGGTGTAGAACAGGGGCCAGGTAATACCGGCGGACTTCATGAAGGACTCGCCGGCCTTGATCAGCTCGGTGATGGCGATGATCCGGGCCAGGGAGGTGTCCTTGACCAGGGTGATGATCTCGTTGGACATGGGGGGCACGATGCGCTTGATCATCTGCATGAGGGTAATCTTGAAGAAGATCTGCCGCTTGGTCATACCCAGCACCTGACCGGCCTCCCGCTGGCCCACAGGCACCCCTTCGATGCCGCCCCGGTAGATGACGGAGAAGTAGCAGGAGTAGTTCAGCACGAAGGCCACCACGCAGGCCGCCATGCGGCCGCTGCCCCAGATGTTGTTGTCAAACCACAGGCCGGGGCCGTAGTAAATGATGATAAGCTGAAGCATCAGGGGAGTGCCCCGAACGATCCAGACGATGGTGTTGAATAACCAGCGGATGGGGGTAAGCCGGCTCATACAGCCGAAGGAAATGAGCAGGCCGATGGGCAGGGCGAAGAGCAGCGTCAGGAAGAAGAGCTGAACGCTTTGGCTCAGGCCATGCAGCAGGGATAGTGTGACGGTCCAAAACATGGAAAAGACTCCTCTGATTCTTTCTTTTTCTCTAAGCCGCCCAAAGGCAGAGAGCGGAAGCGCCCTCTGCCTTTGGAGGTTGATTTATCCTGATTGGAAAGGAATACGGGATCAGCCGGGCAGAACAACGACCTGTGCGTTGTTGCAGTAAGCGTTGGTGCACTCCATGGCGTTGAGGACCTCGTCAGTGAGGGTCATGCCGTTCCACACCACGTCGATGCTCTTGGAATCCAGCTCCATGATCTTGCTGTCCCAGTCGATCTCCACGAACTGGATCTCAACGCCCAGCTTCTCAGCGACCAGCTTGGCCATGTCGGCGTCGAAGCCGATCCACTCGCCGTTGTCGTCCTTGTAGTCCATGGGCTCGAAGTCGGTGATGCCCACGATGAGAACGCCCTTGTCCTGGATGTAAGCCACGTCGCCGTCAGCGGCGATCTCAGGCTCGTCCATGGGGGCCTGCTCCAGCAGAGCTGCGTCCACGCCGTAGGTGGCGGCGATTTCGCCCATGGTGCCGTCGGCATAGGCCTCGGCCATGACCCAGTTGATGTAAGCGGCCAGGTCAGAGCCCTGGCGGCAGCCAGCGCCATACTCCTCGGTGGTGAGCTCGTCGCCCAGGACCATGTCGGGATAGCTGGTGTCCTCGCCGATCATAGCGCCGGCCATGAGCAGGTCGATGATGGCGGCGTCGGAGGTGCCGGCGGCCACTTCCATCAGAGCCTTGGCCTGGGTGTCCACGCTGTTGATCTCCCAGCCCTGCTCCAGAGCGGCAGCTTCGCCGGCAGAGCCGGTCTCCACGGCGTAAACCAGAGCTTCGGTGGTCTCGTCGGCGGCGCCCTCGTCGGCGGGCTCGGTGCTGGTGCCGCCGCAGGCGGCCAGCAGGGTGCAGCACATGGCGGCTGCCAGGAAAATTGCAAGTAACTTCTTCATTTTTTAACGCTCCTTCTCGATTTGAGTTGTTTAGTACTCTATCGCAGTAAAGTATAAGTATCATACCACACCACAGGAAGATTGCAAGTATCTTCGCTCAAATTTTTCTCCAGACCGCCATTTTCGTCAAATCAACGAAAAATCCCCCTAGGTTTTGGGGGGATTGTCCAAGTCGTAGTTTGGGGGTTCCGGGCGTTTAGTACCGGGTCTCCCGGGGGGACAGGAAGGTGTCCCCGTCCTGGGACAGGCGGCTGAGGACCCCGGAGAGGACCGTTCCGGCGGTGCGGCAGTCCAGCAGCACCCGGCCGGAGCTGGTGCGGCCGCCGAAGGAGACGATGCTCTCATAAATCTCGGCGGCGGTGCCCCCGGCGCTGGGGGTCAGCCCCGGGCTCCAGCACAGGTACCCTGCATCGGAAAGGGTTTGGTCGCTGCCCAGGACGAACCAGACCTCCTGCCGGAGAATCTGGGCCACCAGCCGGCTGCCGGCGCGGATGCTCTCCAGCTTCTCCTGGGGCGTGTCCCCCGCGGGGATGAGGCCCACCTT
Organism: Clostridiales bacterium; assembly: GCA_004551945.1. Lineage (GTDB taxonomy): Bacteria > Bacillota > Clostridia > Oscillospirales > Oscillospiraceae > Evtepia. The sequence goes on from SFPN01000012.1 coordinate 3,025, forward strand.
GTGCCCCCGGCCGGCTGCCTGGCGGAGCTGGCCGGCGCAGTCTGTCAGCTTGTCCGCGGGGAAAAAGACCACCGCAGTGGCCTGGACGCTGGCCAGGGCGTTGAGGGCGGCGGTGAGGTCAGTCTCCCCGTTGGCCCGCAGACCCAGGTACAGGGAGAATTTCGGGGCGTTTTCCACCGGCTCCGGGGTGACCGGCTGGGGGGTGGAGGGTGTGGTGGGGGTAGTGGTTCCGCTGCTGTTCTGGCTTTGGTTGTAGCTGTTGTACTGGCTGCGCATCATGGAGGAGGCGGAGCTAATGAACAGGGAGTCGCTGAGAATGACGTTTCCGTCCTTCATCCGCAGCAGGGGCCCGTACTCAGTGTTGTAGAAGGAGTAGGTCAGGCCGAAGTACCGGCACAGGGCATAGGCGGGGACATAGTAAATCCCGTTCTGCCGGACCACGGTTCCGGGGACCGGGGGATCGCTGTTCACCGCGGTGGCGGTGCCGTTTATCAGGTCAAAGGTCATGGTTTTGCCGGAGAGGTTATAGAACATCAGGTTGTCGCCGCTTTCGGAAAAGCCGTAGTAGATCCCGAAGTTCACCCCGGTAACCCGGCTGCTGAAGGCGGTGACGGGGACGTAGACCCAGCCGCCGTGCTGGATGGGGGTGGTCTGGGCGGACTGGGGGGCCAGGGTGTCGTTGAGGGAGAGGAAGAACAGGCTGTTCCCGGCGGAGGCGGGCACCGCCAGCAGAGACAGCAGCAGGGCGGCCGTGCAGAGCAGCGCCGTCAGCTTCTTTTTCATGCTGTTTCCCCCTTTTCTTCGGTGTTTTTCCCATTTTATCATGAAATGGGCCGGTTTTCAATTGCAATTCTCGCCGGACTCCGATATCATAAAGGGGAGTAAACACCCACGCTGCACCAAGGAGGTCTGATCCATGCTGTTTGTCTGTTATCCCCGCTGCTCCACCTGTAAAAAGGCCCAGAAGTGGCTGGAGGAAAACCAGGTGCCCTATACCTTCCGGGATATCAAGGAGGACAACCCCACCCTGGAGGAACTGAAAACCTGGCACGCCCAGAGCGGCCTGCCCCTGAAGAAATTTTTCAACACCAGCGGCCAGCTCTACCGCTCCATGGAGCTGTCCAGGAAGCTGCCGGACATGAGCGAGGAGGAGCAGCTGGCCCTGCTGGCCTCGGACGGGCTGCTGGTGAAGCGCCCCATCGCCGTGGACGGAGACAAGGTCCTGGTGGGCTTCAAGCAGGCTGACTGGGAAGCCCAATTTCGGTAAGGAGGGAAGGGTATGCGAATTTTAGTCAGTGCCTGCCTCATGGGCATGAGCTGCCGGTACGACGGCAAGTCCAACCAGCTGCCCCAGCTTCAGGCGCTTATGAAAAAGCACATCTGCATCCCCGTCTGCGCGGAGATGTTCGGCGGCCTGCCCACCCCCCGGACCCCGGCGGAGCGCCAGGGGAACCGGGTGGTGACCAAGGACGGGCAGGACGTCACCGACGCCTTCATCCGGGGCACCGCAGAGATCCTCCGCCTGGCGGACCTGTACCACTGCAAGGCGGCCCTGCTGAAGGAGAACAGCCCCTCCTGCGGCAGCGGGAAGATCTACGACGGTACCTTCACCGGCACCCTGGTGGAGGGAGACGGCATCACCGCCCAGCTGCTCAAACAGAAGGGCATCCAGGTCTACGGAGAGTCTGAAATCCGGGAGCTGGTGGATGAGCGGCCCTTCTACTACAGCATTTAACCGCCGTCACTCCATCACCCGGATATCCTGCCCGGCGCAGTAGGGGTAGACGGTGATAAAGTCCCGCTCCTGCCCCTTCGGTTCCAGGGAAATGGCGGTGACGCGGCTGTTTTCGCAGGTCCGGTAGTAATAGACCCGCCGGGTCAGGTCCATGCAGCAGCTGTACTGGGTCGCGACTTCCAGCCCCGCCGGGGTGCCCACCACCCCCGGAACCAGGGAAGCGTAGTCCAGCAGATGAAACATCTGCGTAAGTCCCTCCCGCCCGCTGTGCACCGGGGGCAGATGGGCCCGGGCGTAGGCCGACCGGAGAAACCGGGCAGGGGAGGTAAAGTCCCCCGGCAGCCCCAGGGTGCCAGACCCCTGAACGCTGGGGTCCCGGCTCCACATCGGCGGCTGGGGGGAGAGGGCGCTGTGGGCCTTCCAGTTGGTCAGGTGCCAGGGAAGGTCCGGCTCGTTGGCCAGCACCCCCACGGGGTTGGAAAAGACCCGGCAGCCCTCCCGGGCAGGCTCCACAACCAAGGCGTTTCCGCCGGCGTCCGCCAGCATCCAGTGCAGGGCGGGGGCCGGCGTTTTGCCGTCCAGGGGCACGTCCGCCAGCCGGAGGGTGTGCAGGGCCGCTGCTGCCTCCGCTGCGGTGTCATGGCCGGACAGGGCCCAGAGAAGAAAGTCGTAGGGGGCCAGGTTGGTTTTGCCCCCGGCAGGGGCCGGGGCGTATTGGGCGCAGCCGGGAAACCCCAGGCAGATACAGGCCAGCCCGGCCTCATTCATCCCCTCCGCCAGCACCGGGTGCCCGTGGATGAGGCTCCCCATGCCCAGCACAGCCCGGCGCAGGGTCTCCCGGACACCGGAGGCCCGGCTCAGATACCGGAGCCCCCGGGGCAGCAGAAGGGGGGCCTGCTGAAAGGAATGGGCCAGGTCCAGCGTCCGCCCCAAAAAACAAGTCCCGTCCCCCGTTTGCAGGTGCACAGCAGTCCCCATAAAACAAACCCTCTCCCTGGTGAAATACACATGGCTTAGTATTTCCCCGGGAAGAGGGTTTATGTTTTTTCTCTCAGCCTTCCAGCACCCTGGTGTAGTGGTTTGCCTCCCGCAGGACGTGGTCGGCCAGCAGGGGGAGAATGAGGGAGCGAATCCGGCAGGTCTCAATCCCCTGGACCCCCGCCCGCTTGAAGTCCCGGAACTTCTGGGTCAGCGCCAGGGCATTGCCGCCGTTGGGCATCCCCTTGCAATTGGCCGCCTGGGCGGCCTCCAGCAGCTGCCGGTAGTCCCCGGCAAAGCCGTCTGCCGTCTGGATGAGCTCCTCCTCGGTGGGGTCCAGCAGCCCCCGAATAAAGAGAGCATGTTCCATCATGATCTGGTTCCAGAAGCGTTCGCTCTCCAGAAGCTCCTGACAGCCGCAGACGTCCTGGCCCTCCAGCTGCATCAGATGGGCCCGATAGAAGCGGGCCTCCCGGAGAATGTGCTCCAGCAGCAGGGGGTAGTTGGCGGTGGCGATGCAGCAGGACTGCACCTGCTGCAACACCCGCTCTTTCAGGGCGATAAGCCGGTTCACCAGCTGTAAGGCCTCCTGGTTCAGCCGCCGCACCTGGCGCACCAGGGAGAGGGCGGTGCGCTGCTCCTGGCGGCAGTCGTCCCCCCGGAGCTGGAGGGTCCGGGCGGTGAGCCGCCGGTTGATGGGGGCGCCGGTGAGCCGCTGGGTCTGCAGCTCGGCGCAGTCGGTAAAGGGGGTGACGAACTCGCCCGACTCCAGGGCGGGACAGCGCACCACAAAGTCGCTGAGGGTGATCACCTGGGAGAGCAGCGCCTCCCACTTGTGCATGATCTCCTCGCTCTCCCGGGCCAGCCCCCCGCTGGGGGGCAGAAAGCCCACCTTGAGAAAGAAGGCGTGTTCCTTCATAATCCGGCCAAAAAACAGGTGCAGCTCCAGGGAGTCTGCAACAAAATCCTGGGTCCTGTCCATAACGATCCTCCTCCATAGTCTGCGATACTGATTTCGGATGAGATTCTAGTATCACAAGACAATCTATGCGAAGGGGGACGGGAAGGTGCGCGAAAAGGAGCGCCGCAAACTGCTGTTCTCTGGTTCTTTTAAGCTTGGGAGGCTGTGCCTTTTGGCGTTTGGTGGGGCTGCCGCTTTCTCATTGCCCCGCCGTACAGAAGCGCGCCCACCGGCTGGGCGCGCCTGGAGTGGGTAGGTACCCTTCGAGAGCGAGAACCAATGCGGAGGGTTCCTCCAACCCCTTGGCTCCCCCTCTGGGGGAGCTGTCAGCGAAGCTGACTGAGAGGGCGCACACCTGCCTGGAGGGTCCCTCCACCCAAAGGGCGGGAGCAAGCCCCCGCCCTACAGGCATTCCCCCAACCCCCTGTAGGGGCGGCTGTGTTCCCCTGCCCAACGCCGGGGGCCCGCCGGAGGCGCGCCTTTTGGGGCAGGCGAAAAAGGGCGCCGCAGATTGTTCTGCGGCGCCCTTGCTGAACGCGGTAGGATGTTAGAATCAGCCCTCGTCCTGGATGTCCTTGGCGTCCTGGATGGCCTTGTCCCGGGCAGCGGGGGGAGCCTCCTCATAGCGCACAAAGTGGAAGGAGAAGGAGCCGCGGCTCTGGGTGATGGAGCGCAGGTCGATGGCGTAGGAGGTCATCTCGGCCATGGGGACCTCAGCCTCCAGAATCTGCTCGCCGTCGCCGGTGGGGTTCATGCCCATAACGCGGCCGCGGCGCTTGTTCAGGTCGCCCATCACGTCGCCCAGGTAGCTGTCGGGGATGGTGACCTTCAGCTCGCCGATGGGCTCCAGAATGGTGGGGTTGGCGTTGGCGATGCCTTCCTTATAGGCCAGCTGAGCAGCGGTCTTAAAGGCCATTTCGTTGGAGTCCACGGGGTGATAGGAGCCGTCGTACAGGGTGGCCTTCAGGCCAACCAGAGGATAGCCGGCCAGAACGCCCCGGTTGGCGGCGTCCCGCAGGCCCTTTTCCACGGCGGGGAAGAAGTTCTTGGGCACGCTGCCGCCGAAGACCTCCTCGGCGAAGATCATTTCCTCAGACTCCTGCTGGGGCTCGAAGCGGATCCACACGTCGCCGAACTGGCCGGAGCCGCCGGTCTGCTTCTTGTGGCGGCCGTGGGCCTCCACCTTCTTCTTGATGGCCTCGCGATAGGGCACGCGGGCGGGGCTCAGCTCAGCCTCCACACCGAAGCGGCTCTTCAGGCGGGACACCAGCACGTCCAGCTGCATGTCGCCGGCGCCGGAGAGGACCACCTGGCGGGTCTCGGCGTTGTTGACCACGGAGAAGGAGGGATCTTCCTCGTTCATGCGGGCCAGGCCTGCGGCCACCTTGTCGTCCTGACCGCGGGTCTTGGGGGAGATGGCCTTGGAGTAGCAGGGCTCTGCGAAGGGGATACCCTTCAGAGCCACCACCTTACGGGGGTCGCACAGGGTGTCGCCGGTCTTGACCTTGTCCATCTTGCCGATGGCGCCGATGTCGCCGCAGGTGAGCTCCTTGACTTCCTCTGCCTTCTTGCCGGTCATCTTGTACAGACGGCCCAGCTTTTCAGCCGCGCCGGTGCGGGCGTTGACCAGGGGCAGGTCAGAGGTGATGACGCCGGAGAGGACCTTGATCATGGAGTACTTGCCGTACTGATCGGAGATGGTCTTGAACACGTAGGCGGTGGGCACGCCGCCGGGGGAGACCACGAAGTCCTCGGTCTCGCCGTCCTGACGGGTGGCCTTGTGGTAGTTGCCCTCCATGGGGTTGGGCAGCAGGTCGGCAATATAGTCCATCAGCATCAGGGAGCCGATGCAGTTGACAGCGGAGCCGAAGAGGACGGGGAACATGGACAGCTCCCGCACGCCCTGGCGCAGGCCCTGGATCATCTCGGCATAGGTGAAGTCCTCGCCGCCGAAGTACTTGTCCATCATTTCCTCGGAGGTCTCAGCCACGGACTCCTTCAGAGCCTCGTTGAACTCGGAAACCACGGAGGCCTTGTCCTCAGGGATGTCCACTTCCACCCGCTTGTAGTCCTGCAGCTCATAGGCGCGCTTGTTGAGCACGTCGATGAGGCCGGTGGTCACCTTGCTCTCGTCCCACATGGGAACCACCAGGGGAGCGATCTTGTTGCCATAGCGCTCGCGCAGGGCGTTGAAGGTGGCGTTGTAGTCGCTGTTCTCCTCGTCGATCTTGGAGATATAGATGAAGCGAGGCATGTTGCGCTCCTCGCAATACTTCCAGACTTTTTCAAAGCCAACGGAAATGCCGTCCTTGGCGGAGCAGACGATGATGGCGGCGTCGGCGGCCCGCAGAGCCTCCATAACCTCGCCGGAGAAATCGAATGCGCCGGGGGTGTCCAGCAGGTTGATCTTGCAGCCCTTGTATTCCAGAGGGGCCACAGCCATGGAAATGGAGATTTGGCGGCGGATCTCCTCGGGATCGTAGTCGCAGACCGTGTTGCCGTCCGCACTTCTGCCCATGCGGCTGATTGCGTTGGTCATAAACAACAGACTCTCGGCCAGGGCGGTCTTGCCGCTGCCGCTATGCCCCACCAGGCAGACATTACGGATGTTTTGTACAGAATAACTCATAACAATGTTCTCTCCTTACTTCAAATAGGGAGGACGGAAGGAATCGACGTGTGCGCGGAGATTTCTTCCGTGCTTCCAACGGGGCGGGATGAATTCTCCCGTACCATAACGGGGTCATTATCTCCATAGGGTAAAGTATACAACAAGACCGGCGGACTGACAACACATAAAATATATTTTTTACGAAAAAGCCATAAAAAAACAGTCACGTGCAATCAATTTTCCGGCGCACCGGCGGGGATCTCCCGGATTTCGCCGGTGTCAAGGGCCACAGAAAAGAGGGCGGCGGCCTGCCCCTGGCTGTCCCGGGCGGCAAAAAGCCAGGCGTTTTCCTCCTCGCTGAGCCCCCGGGGGGTGAGGGTCAGGTCCCGACCTTCCCGGTCCAGAAAGTCCTTCAGCAGCTCTTCCGCCTGGTCCTGGGTGAGGACAGAGGGACTGGCCTCCGGCGCGGCAGAGGCGGACTCCTGAGAATATTCTTCGTTGGTTTTCTGGTTGCCTTCGCTGTCCTCCATGGGGCCTTGCTCCATCACAGCGCTGTCTGAGGCGGCGGCGGATTCAGCGCTCTCCCCAAGCCCGGGCAGCTGCACCGCTCCCCAGATCACCAGAGCCAGCACTGCGGCGGCAGCCAGGGACATCCAGGCCCGGCGGGGGCGCTTGGCGGGGCGGGGTTCCTTCCGCACCGCATCCAAAATAGCCTCGGTGACTGCCGGCGGCGGCTCAGCACCCCAGTCCCGGAGGGCGCTTTGGGTCTCCTCCAGCTCCCGGGCGTACTGGCGGCAGCGGGGGCAGGCGGCCAGGTGGTCCTCCAGCTGCCGGGCTTCCTCTTGGGTCAGGGGGCCGTCCAGCCGGGCGCTGAGCAGCTCTTCCCAGTGTTCACAGGGGTTCATGGCGTCCCGCCTCCTTTCCCATTCTTAGACGCGGGGGGCGCAAAAAGGTTCCCCTCCGCCAGCAGATCCCGCAAAGCCCGGCGTGCCCGGGCCAGCCGGGAACGGACGGTGCCCACCGGCAGGTCCAGGGCCTGGGCAATGGCCTGATAGTCCAGCCCCTGAACCTCCCGCAGCAGCAGAATGGTCCGGGCCTGCTCCGGGAGCTTCTCCATGGCCTCGGTCAACGCCTGCTGCCGCTCCCGCTGCAGGACCGCCTCCTCCGGGGAGGGGGCAGCGTCTGCCGCTGGTGGCAGATCCGGGTCGTCCAGGGACCGGTCCTCCCGGCACTTTCCCTGGCGGCGGAGAAAGTCAGTGCAGGCGTTCCGGGTCAGCCGGTACAGCCAGGTGGAGAAGGCGGCCTCCCCCCGAAAGGCGGGCAGCCCCCGCCAGGCCTTAAGAAAGACCGTCTGGGTAATTTCTTCCGCGTCGTGGTGGCTGCCGGTGAGGCGGAGGGCCAGGGTGTACACCGCTTTCTGGTGGGTGAGAACCAGCGCCTCAAAGGCCGGCATGTCTCCCTGGCGGGCCTGGTCCACCAGCTGCTTATCCCCGGTCCTCATGGGCGTCCCTCAGCTCCCGCTTGATCCCCGCGGTGACCCGGTACACGTCCTCCAGGGTGGTGATCTTGGAGATCTCCCCCTTCCAGTACCCGGCGTAGGGGACCCCTTTCAGGTACCAGGCGTAGTGCTTCCGGGCCTCCAGACAGGCGATTTTTTCGCTCTTGTACTGGGCGGCCAGCTCAAACTGCTGCACGGCGGTGTCGCAACGCTGGGCCAGGGGGGGCAGGGGCGGGATTTCCTCCCCCGCCAGGGCGGCCTTGGCCTGCTGGAAGATCCAGGGATTCCCAAACACCCCCCGGGCGATCATCACCCCGTCGGCCCCGGTGTACCGGAGGATGCGGGCGGCGTCCTGGCCGGAGAACACGTCCCCGTTGGCGATCACCGGGATAGACAGGGCGTTCTTCATCTCCCGGATGTAGTCCCAGTTGGCGGTGCCTCCGTACATCTGCACCTTGGTCCGGCCGTGGAGGGTGATGGCGGCCACCCCCAGCTTTTCCAGCTCCCTGGCCAGCTCCAGGCAGACGATGCTGCCCTTGTCCCAGCCCAGGCGCATTTTCACAGTGACGGGCTTGCCCCCGGCGCCCCGGATGGTGGCCTCCGCCACCCGGCAGGCCTTGTCCAGGTCCCGGAGCAGGCCGGAGCCGTCCCCGTTGTTGGCCACCTTGGGCACGGGGCAGCCCATGTTGATGTCCAGAATATCCGCCCCGGAGGCCTCCAGGGCCAGCCCGGCGGCCTGCTCCATGCAGGCCGGGTCGCTGCCGAAAATCTGGACCCCGGCGGGGTGCTCTCCCTCCTCCAGCCGGAGCAGGGGAATGGTCTTTTTGTCCTGGTAGCACAGGGCCTTGGCGCTGACCATCTCCGTGAGGGTGTAGGCCGCGCCCAGCTCCCGGCAGATGTGCCGGAAGGCGATGTCCGTCACCCCCGCCATGGGGGCCAGGACCAGGGGCGGGTCAATGTGTACCGATCCGATCTGCACGGCGGCTCACCTCTTTCCGTTGGGTTCATACAGTGAATATCATCATACCATAGATTGCACAATTCTGACAAGGCCGCCGGGGGGCTTTTCGGATTGCAAACCCGGCGGAATATGATATGATAATAGCAATTGAGAGAGATTTTTGCAGAGACGGCAGGGGTGACCTATGACAGACAGACAAGGGGAAAAGGAGCGCCGGACCGGGCGGGTCCGGCAGTTTCTCCGCAGCGTCCGCACGGAGATGGTGTTCAGCGGCGAGAGCCTGCGGGTCAACGGCCGGGGCCTGCTCTTCGGGCTGATCGTGGGCCTGGTGGTGGGCCTGTGCGGGGGCGTGTTCGCCCGGCTGCTGGAGGTAGCCACCCTGGTCCGGGAGGGCACCAGCTGGGCCATCTTCCTGCTGCCTTTGGCAGGCCTGCCGGTGGTGTGGATGTACCGCCGGGGGGGCATCAAGACCGCCGGGGGCACGGATATTATCGTCCAGGCGGCCCGGGGAGAGCAGCCGGTGTCCCGTCTGCTGGCCCCGGTGATCTTTGCCGCCACGGTGCTGACCCACTTCTTCGGGGGCTCTGCCGGCCGGGAGGGTGCGGCCCTCCAGTTGGGCGGCTCCCTGGCGGAGCTGGTGCGCAAGCGGCTGCGGATCGGGGACGAGTTTGAGGACCTGGCCATCATGTGCGGCATGAGCGCCGGGTTCTCCGCCGTGTTCGGCAGCCAGATTGCCGCGGTGATCTTCGCCCTGGAGATCTCCTGCGTGGGCATGCTCCCCCTGGGAGCGCTGTTTCCCTGCGTGGTCTCCTCTATCACCGCCGGGCAGGTGGCCCGGTGCCTGGGGGAGCGGGCGGTGACCTATTACATTTCCTCCTCCACCCCCGACCTGCTCTTTTACGGCCGGGTGCTGGTGCTGGCCATTGCCTGCGGCCTGCTGAGCATTGTGGTGTGCTATGCCTTCTCCGGAGCCCGGGACGGGCTGGAGCGGCTGATCCCCAATCCCTACCTGCGGGTGATGGCCGGGGGCGCGGCGGTGGTGGCCCTGACCCTGCTGCTGGACACCAAGTATTACCTGGGCAGCGGCCAGGCCATCATCGACCAGGCCATCGGCCAGGGGGAAAGCCAGCCTTGGGACTTTGTTCTGAAGCTGCTCTTCACCGCCCTTACCCTGGGGGCGGGGTACAAGGGGGGCGAGATCGTGCCCTCCTTTGCCATCGGGGCGGCCTTTGGCTGCGTGGTGGGCCCCCTGCTGGGTCTGCCCGCCCCTTACGCCGCGGCCATCGGCATGATTGCCCTGTTCTGCGGGGTGACCAACTGCCCCCTCACCGCCCTGGTGCTGGGCTTTGAGGTGTTCTTTTTCTACAACGCCGGGGGCTTTCTGGTGGCGGTGGCCGCCAGCTTCCTGGTTTCCGGTTACAGCGGCCTGTACGCCAAACAGAAGTTCGCCTTCTCCAAAAACGCCGACACCGCCGGCACCACCCCGGAGGAGGAGAGCATCCACCGGCAATGAGCGAAACCATCCCGCACCCCCAAGGGTACCAGCCAACTTATGCGCGCCCAACCGGTGGGCGCGCTTTTGACTAGCGTTGCGCTGAGAGAACAGAAACCCACCCAAACAGAAAAAACAGCAATCCCTGCAAGTTTGCAATACCCAGAGAGAGGGAGTCCAGGGGGAGAGAACCTCTCTCCTCCTGGTGTTTTTTCCCCCATTTCTCCAAAGAAATGGGGCCCCGCTGGAGGCGTCCTCTGGGTCGGCTGAGCTGCCCTCAACGTTCGCCCTCTCAGTCAGCGCTTCGCGCTGCCAGCTCTCCCAGAGGGAGAGCCAAGGGCGTGGGTGGGTTTTGATGCCTTTGCTGCATGGTCCCCGCCGGGCAGGCGAACCCTGGCGGGGGTGCTGTCCATCGTTCTTTATTATTTCCTCAGCCGCCGCGCATAAAGACAGGACCCTTCCGCCAAACTACCCCTGAGGTGATAAGCCATGACAGAAAAGGAACTGTTGTATGTGGAAGACGCGCTGGGGCATGAACAATACTTCCAGGCCCAGTGCGGCGAGATCGCCCGTCAACTCCAGGACGCCGCCCTCCGGGCCAGCGTGGAGGAGATGGGCCGGGAACACCAGAAGCTCTACCAGAACTTCTACAACCTGCTGTAAGGAGGGCTGACCATGCAAGACAAACAGCTCATGGAAAACCTGCTGCTGCTGGAAAAGGGCGCCTGCGACCTGTACCTCCATGGAACCATCGAGTCCGGGACGGAGCAGGTCCACCAGACCTTCCAGACCGCCCTGAACTCCTCCCTGCATATGGAGAGCGATCTCTACGACCAGATGACCGCCAAGGGCTGGTACACCGAGGAACAGGCCCAGGGCCAGAAGGTGAACACGGTGAAGCAGAAGTACAGCAATCGGTAATCTTCCTCCACAAAAAAATCCCAGGACAGCACGCTGTCCTGGGATTTTTTTCTTCGTTTAAGGGTTTTCCGCAAAGTATGCCCGGGTCTGCTCCACGTTCCGGGCGATCTCCTCCTGGAGGGCCTGGAAGGAGGGGAACTTCTTCTCCTCCCGCAGGTACTGGTAAAACTCCATCTGGATCTTCTGGCCATACAGGTCCCCGCTGAAGTCCAGGATGAAGCCCTCGATGGTGAGCTGATCCCCGTCGTCCACGGTGGGTCGGGTGCCCACGTTGGTCACGGCCATGTGGGTGTCGCCGTTTTCCAGAATGACCTTGGTGGCGTAGACCCCCTTGGCGGGAGGAAGCACATGCTCCTTCAGCCGCAGGTTCACCGTGGGGAAGCCCAGGGTGGTGCCCAGCTTCTTGCCGTGAGCCACCCGGTCGCTGAGGGTGTAGGGGTGTCCCAAAAACTGGTTGGCCCGCTGAATCTCTCCCTGGGCGATGAGGGTGCGGATGTAGGTGGAGGAGACGGTGATGCCCTCCTGCTCCACCTTGGGGATGATGTCGCAGCCGATGCCCAGCTCCTGGCAGGCCTGCTGGAGCTTCTGGGGGTTGCCCTCCCCCTTGTAGCCGAAGTGGTAGTCGTGACCGGCCACCAGGTGGACGGCGTTCAGGTCCCGGATCAGGGTCTCCTCCAGAAAGGTCCGCCAGGGCTGCTTCATGAACTGGGGGGTGAAGGGCTCCACAATCACGTCCTCAATGCCGTAATACTTGCGCATCAGGTCCGCCCGGTCCTCCGGGGAGGTGATAAGGGGCATGGGCTTGCCCAGAATCACGGTCTGGGGGTGGGGGTCAAAGGTAAAGGCAGAGGGGGTGGCACCGGTCTCCTTAGCCACCTGGGCGGTGCGGCGCATGAGGGCGGCGTGGCCGTTGTGCACGCCGTCAAAGAATCCCAGCGCGATCACGCGTTTTTTCTGTTCCAACTTGTTACACCTCGAAAAAGCTTTTTATCGTCGTGAGACAGCCCTGGCTGCGCTGGCTCAGGGCGAGAAATTCCCCCTGCCGGCTGTAGACCCGGTAGGTTCCGTCAGGGCCGTCCAGGGTCAGGCTGTTTCCGTTGCGGATTCGTTTTTCCTCCGCCTCATTCTGAAGCTGAAGGACGGGATAGCCGGAAAAGTAGGCGTCCACCGGCAGCAGCAGGGCTGCCGGGTCCGCCGCGGCGGCCACGTCCTCCAGGGTGACGGCGTCCTCCAGGGTAAACCCGGCGGACCGGGTGCGCCGCAGGGAGAAGAGGGTTCCCCCGCAGCCCAGGGCCTGTCCCATGTCGTGGCAGAGGGTGCGCACATAGGTTCCCTTGGAGCACAGGACCCGCAGGGTATAGTCCGTGGGGGAGACCTGGTCCAGCAGCTCCAGCCGGTGGATGGTCACCGGCCTGGGTTGGCGCTCCACCTCCACCCCCCGGCGGGCCAGCTCATAGAGCTTCCGGCCGTCTTTCTTAACAGCAGAGTACATGGGGGGAATCTGCTGAAGGTCTCCCCGGAACCGGTCCAGAATTGCCTCCACCTGGTCCCGGGTGACCTCCACCGGGTGGGTTTCCAGGGTGGTGCCGGTGCAGTCCTGAGTGTCGGTCACAACGCCCAGACGCAGACCGGCGATATATTCCTTCTCCCGCTCCGCGGCAAACTCCACCGCCCGGGTGGCCCGGCCCACAAACACCGGCAGCACGCCGGTGGCCATGGGGTCCAGGGTGCCGGCGTGGCCGATGCGTTTCACATGCAGGATGCCCCGGAGCTTGGCCACCACGTCGTGGGAGGTCCAGCCGGCGGGCTTGTCGATGACCAGGATTCCGTTAGCCATGCTGCACCTGCTCGATCGCGTCCAGCATGGCCGCCTTGGCCTGGGCGGGGGTGCCGTGGATGGTGCACCCGGCCGCCGCCGGGTGGCCGCCGCCGCCGAAGCGGGCGCAGACCAGGGAGGCGTTCAGGCTCTTGCCGTCGGTGCGCAGAGAAATCTTGCACTCCTCCGGCTTCAGCTGCCGGACGGTGACGGCGTTGTCCACCCCTTCCAGCAGGCCGATGAAGGAGGAAATGTCCTCCAGATCCTCTTCCGTTGCCTGAAGCTCTCGGATCATGTCCAGGGTGACGTAGGCAAAGACCAGAGAGCCGTCCTGCTCCAGGTCCATGTCCCGGACCAGGCGGCTTTCGATCTGCATCCGCTTTAAGGATTTCACCCGGAAGTGGCGCTTATTCACCCACTGGGCGTCAAAGCCGGTCTCCATGAGGTTGGCGGCGATCCGGTGGGTCTCCGGGGTGGTGTTGGAGTAGACGAAGCAGCCGGTGTCCGTGGCGATGGCCATATAGAGCAGCAGGGCGATGGGGGCCGTGATGGTCACCCCCAGCTGGGTTAAAACCTTGGTGATCATCTCCCCGCAGGCGGCCGCGGCCGGGTCCACCAGGGTGTGCTGGGCATACCCCTCGTTGGAGCCGTGGTGGTCGATGCACAGGAGAATGTTGTCCTTCCAGGGGGCAGCGCTCTCCGGGAGCATCCCCTGGGAGGCCACGTCCACGGACACGGCGACCTGGGGCTGGAAGTCCGCCGGGGCCAGCACCCCCTGGAAGTAGGGGTCAAAGAGGCCGTGGGCGTCCTCGTTGGGCAGGACCCAGGCGGTCTTGCCCAACTGGCGCAGCCCTAAGCACAGGGCGGCGGCGCAGCCGATGGTGTCTCCGTCCGGCCGCTTGTGGGTGAGGATCAGCACCTGATCCAGGCTCTGGAGCAGGCTGGCAGTCTCTTGTACCGTCATACCTGGCCTCCGGACTCTTTATGCTCAATGTCGTTTAAGAGCTTTAAAATGTGGGTGCCCTTGTCGATGGAGGTGTCCTCCTGGAAGACCAGCTCCGGGGTGTACCGCAGGGAGAGGGCCCGGCCCAGCTCCCGGCGCAGGTAGCCCCCGGCAGATTTCAGGCCCCGGATCACGTCCTTTCCATCGCTCTTGTCCAGCACGCTCACATAGACCTTGGCGTACCGCAGGTCGGAGGTGGTGTCCACATGGGTGATGGACACCAGCCCGTGAACCCGGGGGTCCTTCACGGTGCGCAGCAGGGCGGACAGCTCCCGCTGGATTTCCTCGTTGATCCGTCCGATTCTGTTAGAGGCCATGGCTTACACCTCGATCTGTTCCATGAGGAAGGCCTCGATCACGTCGCCCACCTTGATGTCCTGGAACTTCTCGAAGGTGATGCCGCACTCGTAGCCCTGGGCCACTTCCTTCACGCTGTCCTTGAAGCGCTGGAGGGAGGAGATGGACCCGTCGTAGATGACGATGCCGTCCCGCACCAGCCGCAGCTGGGCGTTGCGCTGCATCTTGCCCTCGGTGACGTAGCAGCCGGCTACCATGCCCACGCCGGTGATGCGGAAGACCTCCCGCACCTCGGCCTGGCCCAGCTCCACTTCCTTGAACTTGGGCGCCAGCATGCCCTTCATGGCAGACTCCATCTCGTTGATGGCGTCGTAGATGACCCGGTACATTCTCATGTCCACGTTCATCCGGGCGGCGGACTCCTTGGCGTTGGAGTCGGGGCGGACGTTGAAGCCCACGATGATGGCGTTGGAGGTGGAGGCCAGCATCACGTCGGACTCGTTCACCGCGCCCACGGCGCAGTGGATGACCCGCACCCGGACCTCCTCGTTGGAGAGCTTCTCCAGGGAGGACTTCACCGCCTCGGCGGAGCCCTGCACGTCGGCCTTCACGATGATGTTCAGGTCCTTCAGCTCGCCCTGCTGGATCTGGGAGAACAGATCGTCCAGGGTGACCTTCTGGTTGGCGGCGTTGGCAGCCATCTTGTTTTCGTGCTTGCGCTGCTCCACCAGCTCCCGGGCCATGCGCTCGTCGGCCACGGCGTGGAAGTCGTCGCCGGCGCCGGGAACCTCGCTCATGCCGGTGATCTCCACAGGCACGGAGGGACCGGCCTCGTTGATCTTCTTTCCCTTGGCGTCGGTCATGGCGCGGACACGGCCCACGGCAGTGCCGGCGATGATCACGTCGCCCTGGTGGAGGGTACCCTTCTGCACCAGCAGGGTGGCCACGGGACCGCGGCCCTTGTCCAGGCGGGCCTCGATGACCGCGCCGTGGGCGGAGCGGTTGGGGTTGGCCTTCAGCTCCCGCATTTCGGCGGTGAGGACCACCATCTCCAGCAGGTTGTCAATGCCCATGCCGGTCTTGGCGGAGATGGGGCAGCAGATGGTGTCGCCGCCCCACTCCTCGGTGACCAGGCCGTATTCAGTGAGCTGCTGCTTGACCCGGTCGGGGTTGGCCTCGGGCTTATCCATCTTGTTGATGGCAACGATCACGGGGATCTCGGCGGCCTTGGCGTGGTTGATGGACTCAACAGTCTGGGGCATGATGCCGTCGTCGGCGGCCACCACCAGGATGGCGATGTCGGTGATCATGGCGCCCCGGGCGCGCATAGCGGTGAAGGCCTCGTGGCCGGGGGTGTCCAGGAAGGTGATGGGGGAGCCGTTCACGTCCACCTGGTAAGCGCCGATGTGCTGGGTGATGCCGCCGGCCTCGCCGGAGGCAACGTGGGAGTTGCGGATATAGTCCAGCAGGGAGGTCTTGCCGTGGTCCACGTGGCCCATGACCACCACCACGGGGGCGCGGGGCATCAGGTCCTCGTCCTTGTCCTCGGCGGTGTCGATGAGCTTTTCCTCGATGGTGACAATGACTTCCTTCTCCACCTTGCAGCCCAGCTCCATGGCCACCAGGGCGGCGGTGTCGTAGTCAATGATTTCAGACAGGGAGGCCATGACGCCCAGCTTCATGAGGGTCTTGACCACCTCGGCGCCGGTTTTCTTCATCCGGGAGGCCAGCTCGCCCACGCCGATCTCATCGGGGATCTTCACGGTGAGGGGGGTCTTCTTGGCAATCTCCAGCTGGAGGCGGCGCATCTTCTCCTGCTCCTCCTGCTTGCGCTTGTTGCCGAAGTTGCCGTTCTTCCGCTGGCTGCTGCGGCTCTGGATCTTCTGCTTGCCGCTCTGCATCCGGTTGGCCCGCTCAGGAGCCAGGTTCTCCAGGCGCTCGTCGTACTTCTCCAGGTTCACCGTGCCGCCCTTGCGGGTGTCCACCAGCTTCTTCTCGGGGACCCGGGTGGTGGGACGGTTCTGGGGCTCGGCCTTGGGCTCAGCCTTGGGGGCGGGCTGCTGGTTCTGCTGGCCCTTGCCCCGGTTCTGATCCCGGTTTCGGTCGTTGTTGTTATTATTATTGCTGTTGTTGTTCCGGTTCCGGTTCTGGTCCCGGTCGCCCTTCTTGTCCCGGTTCCGGTCGCCGCGATCATTCCGGTCGCCCCTGTCGTTCCGGCCGCCCTCGGGCTTTTCCTTCCGGGCGGGTGCGGGCGCGGGTGTGCCCAGGGAGGCCTGCATGTCAGCCACCTGGTTGTGCTGGGTCAGGTACTCGAAGATCAGGGAGAGCTCCTTGTCGTCCAGCACCTGCATATGGTTTTTCGGGGTGGTAGCGTAAGTGGACAGGATTTGGGTGATCTCCTTGGTGGACTTGCCGAAATCCTTGGCTACCTCATGCACACGATACTTATTCTCAAAACTCAAATATAGCCACCTCCGTCGATGACCGGGCAGGGGGGACCCTGCCTGGCCGCAGGTTTACTTACTCTTCTCTTTTCGGGGCTTCCCCCGGCGCAGGTTTTTTTCATGGGCGCGGGTTTCGTCCCGGCGCTTTTTGGCCCGGGCGGATTTCTGGGACAGAAGGTCCCGGGCCTGCCCATAGGTTTCCGGGTCGGCCTGGGCCAGCTTTTCGGCCACAGCGGCGGCAAAGCCCACATCGCTGACGGCCAGCATGGCGCAGGAGGTCCGGCCCAGGCAGCTGCCCAATTCATCCTTGGAAAAGGGGATGGTCAGGCAGACGGTTTTTCCGGCTTGGCAGAAATGATGAGCCCGGCGGATGGTGTTGTCCGCTGCGTCGTGGGCCAGCAGCAGCAGGTACGCCTTGTGCGCCCGGCAGACTGCCCCGACAGGCTCCTCCCCCACGGCAAGCCGCCCGGCCCTGAACGCGAGGCCCAGGAGAGGGAGTATGCTATCCATCCATGCCGCCCCCTTCCATTTCCTGTTCCAGGGCGTCATAGACCTCCGCCGGAATGGGCAGAGAGAAGGCCCGCTCCAGGGCCTTGGCCTTCCGCGCCCGCTTCAGGCACTCCGGCTGAGGACAGAGGTACGCGCCCCGTCCCGGTTTTTTCCCGTGGAAGTCCAGGGTGATGGTCCCGTCCGGGGCGCGCACCACTCGGATCAGGTCCCGCTTGGGTTTCATTTCCCGGCAGCCAAGGCATTGGCGCAGGGGAATCTTTTTCGGCACGGTGACACCTCCTTGGTTGGATAGGTTGGGTTAAAGAATATGGTCAGAGGGATTATGATTCCTCGTTACCCTCGGCATCAGAAGCCTCCGGCTCCTCCCCGGCAGCCCTGGCGGCTTCCTCCTCGGCCAGGTCTGCGGCCAGAACCTGCATGGCCTCCTCGTAGCTGGACATGCCCAGGGCGGCCAGCATGGCGTTCTCCATGGCAGCGGCCGCCTGGGTGGTGGCAGCGATCTGCTCGGTGGCCCGCTGGAGCTCAGCGGCGGCGTCCTCTTCCTCCCACTCGTGGGCGGCGGACTCGGACTTGATGTCGATCTTATAGCCGGTGAGCTTGGCGGCCAGGCGGGCGTTCTGGCCCTCCTTGCCGATGGCCAGGGAGAGCTGGTCGTCAGGGACCACCACCCGGCAGCTCTTGGTGCCCTCCAGGGGAACCACGGAGATCACGTCGGCAGGGGAGAGGGAGGCGGCCACGTACTCGGCGGGGTCGTCGCTGTATTTAATAATGTCGATCTTCTCGCTCTTCAGCTCGGCCACCACGTTGTTCACCCGGACGCCCTTGGGGCCCACGCAGGCGCCGATGGGGTCCACGTTCTCGTCGGAGGACCAGACGGCCAGCTTGGAGCGGCTGCCGGCCTCCCGGGCGATGGAGCGGATCTCCACGGTGCCGTCGTAAATTTCGGGGACCTCCAGCTCGAACAGGCGCTTGACCAGGCCGGGGTGGGTCCGGGAGATGAGGACCTGGGGACCGCGGCTGGACCGGCGGACCTCCACCACGTAGACCTTCAGCCGGTCGCCCTCCCGGATGACCTCGCCGCGAACCTGCTCGGCGGGGGCCAGGTAGGCGTCGGTGGACTCCCCGTTGCTGGTGATGCGCAGGGAGACGGCCCCGTTTCTGGGGTCCACCCGGGTGACGGTGCCCAGGAGCATCTCGTGCTCCTTGGAGCTGAACATATCGTAGATCATGTTGTGCTCGGCCTCCCGCATGCCCTGGATGATCACCTGGCGGGCGGTCTGGGCGGCGATGCGGCCGAAGTTCCGGGGCTTGATCTCAATGCGGACCACGTCGCCGGTCTGGGCGGAGGGGAGGGCCTTCCGGGCCTCGTCCAGGGCGATCTCGGTGTAGGGGTTATCCACCTCTTCCACGATCTCCTTCTTCACATACATGCGCACGGTGCCGGCGGCCTCGTTGGCGTCCACAAAGACGTTGTCGGTGATGCCCTCATGGTCCCGCTTGTAGGCGGAGATCAGGGCCTGGGTGATCTTCTCCAGCATGTAGCTTTTGGGAATGCCCTTTTCCTTTTCGATGAGCTCGATGGCGGCAAAAAACTCCTTGCCGTCCAGCTCGTTGCTCTTTGCGTTTTTGGGTGTTTTCTTAGCCATTGTCAGTTAACTCCTCAGTTGTGTAGTTGCGGGATTAAAAGCGGACGTGCAGGCGCACGAACGCGATTTCTTTCTTGGGGAAGGTGACGGTTTCGTTTCCCAGGGTGAGGGTCACGTCGCCGTCCTGATACCCGGCCAGGATGCCGGTGCAGGACTTCTGGCCGTTTACGGCCTGGTAGAACTTCACGTCCACCTCTGCCCCCAGAAACGCGGCGAAGTGCTCGGGCTTTTTCAGGGGGCGGTCGGCTCCGGCGGAGGAGACCTCAAAGGTGTAGGCGTCCTGGATGGGGTCGGCCTCGTCCAGCAGGGGGTCCACCCCGCGGCTGACGGCCTCGCAGTCGTCGATGGACACGCCGCCCTCCTTGTCAATATACAGGCGGAGATACCAGCTGCCGGCCTCCTTAATATATTCTACGTCCCACAGGGAGCAGCCGTTTGCCTCCACCACCGGGCGGGCCAGGTCAGTAACAAGATCTGTGATTTTGGACATGATACGCCTCCTAATCCTCCGTCATGATAAGCCGGTCCCCGCCGTGGGGAGGGGACCGGGGGTAATCATAAAAGAAAGAGCGGGGCAAGCCCCACTCTCTGCTTAACTAACATCACAATACAGGAGAATTATACCACGGCAGCGACATTCTGGCAAGGGGGTTTCTGAGAATTCCCGGAAAAATATAAGAGGGCCTTTCAGGGACACCTTATTTAACATGTGGCCCTGGAGCAGATGAAAAATATGAAGGAAGTGTGAAAGAAGTATTAAAAATGGAAAGAAAGGGAAGAAAGACTTGCCGAAAAAGTCCTGTTTATGTATAATGTAGTTTCGTAGACTAGAATCGCCGGTTTGCACGGCAAGGGACCAGAGCAAAGGAGGCTGTAAGCCTTGGAACATAAAGGAAAGAAAAGGAAGAAACGCAGACTGAAGCGGAAATACCGGATTCTCCGGGGCATCTACGCGGTGGTTGTGGTCCTGGCGGCCATTGTGGTGATCGGATACGGGGTCTGGAAGTTCGTCCTGCCCGAGCCGGAGTTCACCCCGGCGGCCAGCAGCAGCCAGACCAGCTCCGCCTCCGTCCCTGGCATGGAGGACGGAGACCGGCAGAGAAAGGAACAGACCTATACCTTCCTTCTGTCGGTGCCGGACCAGGCCAGCGGCAACGGAGACTCCATCATGGTGATCACCTATGACGTGCCCAACCAGAAGATCGGAATGATCTCCATCCCCCGGGACACCCTGGTGAACACCCCCAACGCCAAGATCAACGCCAGCCTGGTTTCGGGCATCGAGAACCTGCGGGACGTGGTCTCTGACCTGGTGGGCTTCCCCCTTGACTTCTATATCACCCTGGATCTGGACGCCTTTGTGGAGATGGTAGACGCCGTGGGCGGCGTGGACTTCGACGTTCCCGTGGAGATGTACTACGATGACCCCGCCCAGGACCTGCACATTCACTTCCAGCCCGGGATGCAGCACCTGTCCGGCCAGCAGGCCCTGGAGGTCTGCCGCTTCCGCCACAACGCCGACGGCACCGGCTATCCCCTGGGTGACGTGCAGCGGACGGAGACCACCCAGAAAATGATGCTCACCGTGGCCAGCAAGGTCATGTCCTTCAGCGGCGTGACCAATCTCAGCGAATTTGTGGATATTGTACAGCGGAACGTGGAGACCAACCTGAGCGGCACGGATCTGGCCTGGTTTGCTGCAAAAGGCCTGGGTTTGAACCTCTCCACTGGCGTCAGCGGCGGCACCCTCCCCGGAGACGGAAACGTGAGCTATCGGGGGGTGACCTACTGCTACGAGCTGTACCCTAATGACAGCTTGGAAATGATCAACCAATTGGTGAATCCTTATACTACCGACCTTACCCTGGAAGACGTGAACATCTTCCAGGCCCCCTGATGGTACGAATTTCGAACAACTTTCGTGGAAACGGAGAGAGAAGCCTTCGGGCTTCTCCCTTTTTTTGTCACTTTTATGCAAGAGAAAGTAAAGAACTTTCATCTCTTGTTTCAAAAGCTTCCATGTAAAAATGCACAAAAGTTACGTTTTGAGATTCTTTCTCCTGCAAATATTTTTCGTGGAATATTCAGTGAAAATACATATTTTTGAGGAGAAAATTCACATTGTTAATAAAAATGTCATGAAAAGTTTTGCTTCGCAACAAAAACTGGGCAAAAAACCGGCAAAACCCCTAAGAAACAGACTATTTTCCTGTGCAATTGATATAGATTTGTAAAAAATGACGAATGAATAAATATTGCACTTTCGCCAAATAGTGCTATAATGACATTGCATCGATGAAAAGACATGAAAAGAGGGCCCAGGCAGCTTTCATTTTGAGAGTTGCCGCAAGAAAGATTGCAAGTCAAGTGTAAGTGTATTTTGTTAGGAGGGAAAGTAATGAATCTCATGCTTCCTACCGCGCGGCGTAAGGATGGCGAGAAACAGCCCTGTATCAAAATCTGGAAGTTCGACCTTCGTATTCCTTTCATTCACTACGAATGGGAAATTCCCGAAATGATCCAGGCCTGCGTCGTGTTCATGACCGGCTCTGCCGCAACGGCGTATCTGCAAGACTTATTTGGTTTCACGTTTGAATTGGCACTGTCCATCGTGTTTGTCCATGAGCTGCTGTACATGGTCAACAACACCCTGGGCGACCCCCTGATCGGCGGCTGGATTACCCCCGCGGTCCCGCTGATCACCGCATTCCTGCTGAACTTTGAAGGCACAGAGAGAATGTGGGCTCTGACCAGCATGGAGCTGGTTCTGGGTCTCATGTATGTTATCCTCGGTATCACCGGCATCGCTCAGAAGCTGGTCGACGTCTGCCCCCAGTCTCTGAAAGGCGGCATCCTAATCGGAGCCGGCTTCGCAGCTTGTGTAGGCCCATATGGCTTCAAAGCAGTGGATGCTGGCGGCAAGGGCTTCTTCATGTATCCCATTTCCTGGTCCATCGGCTGCTGCTTCGGCATCTTCCTGCTGTTCTCCCAGGGCTTCGGCAAGCTGAAGTTCTCCAGCAAGAACCCCATCGTCAAGCTGCTGACCAAGGCCGGCTTCGTGCCTTCCATCATCCTGGGCGGTATCATCGCCTGGATCATCGGCGAGTGCCCCCTGCCCGACTTCTCCACCGTTACCAGCTTCTGGTTTAACCCCATCCCCGGCCTGACCTGGGTCTGGAAGAACTTCTCCATCATCGGCGTCGGTATTCATCCTCAGATTCTGGTTCAGACTATCCCCATGGCTGTTATGTGCTACGTTATCGCATTCGGCGATATCGTCGGCGGCACCGCATTCATGGAGGATACCAAGCGGTATCGTCAGGACGAGTACATCGACGTCTCCCCCGACCGTACCAATATCTGCTGCGGTATCCGTAACCTGATCGAGGCTTTCTTCAGCCCCACCTGCACCATGTCTGGTCCCCTGTGGTCTGCTATGACCGTGTCCGTGGCAGAACGTTATAAGACCGGCAAGGAAAACATGTACTCCATCTTCGGTGGTTCCTGCACCTTCAACACCACCAAGTGGATCTGCCAGCTGATCGTGCCTCTGATGGCACTGATTAAGCCCATCCTGCCTCTGGCAATGGCTCAGACCCTGATCATCCAGGCATTCGGTTCCTTCTACGTGGGCATGAACATGTGCCGCACCAACGTGGAACGTGGCTGCGCTGGTATCACCGCTGGCGCCATCGCAACCTGCGCTAACCCCTCTTACGGCCTGTTTGTTGGTATCATCCTGGCTATCTTCATCGAGTTCCTGGGCACCAACAAGAAGGAGCGCCGTCAGCTCGTGGAAGAGGGCATCGACATCTACGTCAAGTCCTGCAACGACCTGCTGGCTGAGCAGGATGCCAAGGCTGAGGCTAAGGCTGCTGCTAAGAGATCTTAAGCTGAACCAAACGATTCTCACTATTTTCTCTTTTCTGAATGATGCAAATGAACACGGCGCTTCCGATTTTCGGAAGCGCCGTGTCATTTTTATGCAGAGCGTAAAAAATGGGTCTCCGGAAGGGAGACCCGTTTTGCTTATTTGTCGGTGTTCAAAAAATCCTTGTACAGCATGCTGGGCTGCACGCCGGTGTTGTTCTGGTACTTGCCGGAGTCGTACTTCTGGTACTCCCCCTGGATGGTGTGGTAATAGATCTGGCAGATCTCAACCCCCGGATAGATAACAATAGGGTGGATGCAGTGCATCTCCAGGGTCCAGTACCCGGCAAAGCCCACGTCCCCGAACCCTGCCGTCACATGGACGAAGAGGCCCAGCCGGCCCACGGAGGAGCGCCCCTCCAGCATGGGCACGAACCGGTCGGTCCTGGTGTACTCCAGGGTGCGGCCCAGGTAGAGGCGGTTGGGCTCCAGTAGCAGACCCTCGGGAGGGATGGTCAGGCGGCGCACGGGATTGTCCTTTTTCATGTCCAGCACGTCGGTGTCGTAGACCAGCAGCTCGTCCGACAGGCGGAGATTGTAGCTGTTGGGGTTAAGCTGGGACGGGTGATAGGGCTGGATGATGATATCCCCGCCCAGGTTTTTCTTGATTTCCTCTCCTGACAGCAGCATGAGAGACCCTCCTGACCGTTCTTGATTTCTGTATTCTATATATTATAATAGTTATGTCCCGTTTACCGGACGGGTCCGCCCAGGCCGGTGCGCTGGATCTCGCTGAACTGGGCGCAGATGCCCTTAAAGCAGGTCTGCAAGGCCTTGCGCAGGTGGCCGTAGTAGGTGCGGCTCAGGGTTTCCACCAGGGCGTCCGGCCCCTGGTGCAGGTCATAGCCGGTGAGCAGCTTCCGGACAAACCGGCGGCCCAGCTCCGTGGCCATGGTGCAGTCTGCGTCCAGGATGATCCCCTGGGGAAACTGGACGGTGACCACCAGAACCAGGTGGTTATAGAGCTTTTGGGCGGTGGTGTTGTCGGGCAGCTTGGCGTAGCCGGATAAAAATACCGTTTCCATAGGGAACCTCCAGGTGCTAGAACGTCTTGTTTCACTGTATCATAGGGGAGGGGGGATGTCAAGAACGGGCCAGAGAGACGGAACGTTGCAGGAAAAATGGAGATTAGTTTAGGATAACTGGGTGGAAGCACCAAGAGGAAAAAGTAAAAAGGAAGTAAAAACTGGGAAAATGCCTGAAAATCTCGAAAAAATTTGGCTTGGCTTGTTGACATTCTGTTTTCCGAGCGCGATAATGGCAATGGAATTTAAACCACCCTCGCAAAGCAATAGAAGGATGTGAGATACGTATGCAACCAATCAATGAGAAGCATGAGATCCCCTTTATCAAGTGCTCCGGTTGCGCAGCCGGTAAGTCCCGTCTGAAGATCTACGCCACCTGTGAGGAAGCCGTCAAGTCCGGTTTCCTGGCAGGGGAATGTCAGTACGGATGCGTGGGCGCCGGCTCCTGCGTGGCTGCCTGCACCAAGGGAGCCCTGCGCATGGTGGACGGCACCGTGGAGCTGGACAAGGAAAAGTGCGACGGTTGCGGCGACTGCGCCGAGGCCTGCGTGCAGAAGTTGATCCACATGGTCCCCGACGATGTGAGCAACTTCGTTCCCTGCTCCAACCAGGATGAGGAGGAGATTGCCCTCCGTCTGTGCGGTCACAGCTGCATCGGCTGCGGCGACTGCGCCGAGGCATGTCCCGAAGAGGCCATCACCATCGTTGACAACTGTGCGGTCATCGACTACGAGAAGTGCGTGGGCTGCGCTGCCTGCACCGTCTCCTGCCGCAAGAAGATCATCGTGGACACCTACCACGACCTGACCAAGCTCAAGTCCACCACGGCCTTTATCCGCTGTCGCGGCGGCTGGCACAATCACGACGTCTACGTGAAGGCCGGCGCCACCAACTGCCGGGAGGCCTCCAAGCTGGACCTGGACGGTCACTGTTCCTATGGCTGCGCCGGCTTCGGCGACTGCGCCAGAGCCTGCCGGTTCGACGCCATTGAGATCACCGGCGGCACCGCCAAGGTTAACCCCGATAAGTGCGTGGGCTGCACCGCCTGCGTGCACGTATGTCCCCAGGAGCTGCCCATCATCGTGCCTTACAAGGGCGCGAAGCTGGTGCCCTGCGCTTCCCAGGACGACCCCGAAACCCGCAAGAAGCTGTGCTGGGTCAGCTGCATCGGCTGCGGCGACTGCGCCGCCAACTGCCCCGATGAGCTCATCCACATGGAGAACGGCCGGGCTGTTATTACCCCCGATCGCTGCGAAGACTGCAACATCTGCTCCTATGTCTGCCCCAACGGCGTGATCACCGCCCGGGAGATGCCGGAGTATACTTATGTTCAGGTTCGTGCCATGGCAGCACAGAAAGGAGGCGCGGCGAAATGAAAGACAAGAGACCCTTTAAGAGCATGGACGCCAACACGGCGGCCGGCCATGTAGCATATGCATTCACCGAAGTCGCGGCAATCTACCCCATCACCCCCTCCTCCCCCATGGCGGAGCACGTGGATGAATGGGCCAACCAGGACCGGAAGAACATCTTCGGCAACAAGGTGAAGATCGTGGAGATGGAGTCCGAGGCAGGCGCCGCCGGCGCTGTCCACGGCTCTCTGTCCACCGGCGCTCTCACCACCACCTTCACCGCCTCCCAGGGCCTGCTGCT
This sequence comes from Clostridiales bacterium, assembly GCA_004551945.1. Lineage (GTDB taxonomy): Bacteria > Bacillota > Clostridia > Oscillospirales > Oscillospiraceae > Evtepia. The sequence continues at coordinate 28,506 of SFPN01000012.1, forward strand.
GATGATCCCCAACCTGTATAAGATCGCCGGTGAGGGCCTGCCCGGTGTGTTCCACGTGGCAGCCCGTACCCTGACCACCCACGCTCTGTCCATCTTCGGCGACCATCAGGACGTGATGGCCTGCCGGGGCACCGGCATGGCCATGCTGGCCGCCGGCACCCCCCAGGAGGTTATGGACCTGGCTCCCGTTTCCCATCTGTCCGCCATCCAGGCCAGCATGGGCTTCATCAACTTCTTCGACGGCTTCCGCACCTCCCACGAGATCCAGAAGCTGCGCACCTGGGACTATGAGGATCTGAAGGACATGGTGGACTGGGACGCTCTGGCCAGCTTCCGTGCCCACGCAAACCTGCCCCATCACCCCTATCACCGCGGCTCCAACGAGCCCCCGGAGACCTTCTTCCAGCACAGAGAGGCTTCCAACCCCATGTACGACAACCTGGTGGACATCGTGGTGGGCAACCTGAACAAGGTCAACGAGAAGATCGGCACCAACTACAAGCCCTTTAACTACTACGGCGCACCCGACGCCACCGACGTGGTGGTGGCCATGGGCTCCGTCTGCGGCACCCTGGAGGAGGTCGTGGACGTGCTCACCGCCCAGGGCAAGAAGGTTGGCGTGCTGGAGGTTCACCTGTACCGTCCCTTCTCCGCCAAGCACATGCTCTCCGAGCTGCCTGAGACCGTGGAGCGCATCGCCGTTCTGGACCGCACCAAGGAGCCCGGCGCCTTCGGTGAGCCTCTGTATCTGGACGTGGCCGCTGTCCTCAGCGACGCCGGCCGCACCAACATCCGGGTCATCGGCGGCCGCTACGGCCTGTCCTCCAAGGACACCACCCCTGCCGACATGTACTCCGTGTACCAGCACCTGGCCAAGGGCGGTCACAACCACTTTACCGTGAGCATCGTGGACGACGTGACCAACCTGTCCATCGAGAAGTGCGACTTCACCCTGCCCAGCGATCCCAACCAGAAGTCTGTGAAGATCTGGGGCATCGGCTCCGATGGTCTGGTGGGTGCTTCCAAGAACACCTCCAAGATCATCGGCGACCACACCGACAACTATGTGCAGGCTTACTTCCAGTACGACTCCAAGAAGTCCGGCGGCCTGACCATCAGCCACCTGCGCTTCGGTGACAAGCCCATCCGCTCCTCCTACTATGTGGGCGACGCGGACTGCGTCATCTGCGGCAACCCCGCCTACATCGGCAAGTATGATATGGTCCGGGACGTGAAGCCCGGCGGCATCTTCATGCTCAACTGCGACTGGGAGGGCGAGGAGCTGGAGGCCCGTCTGCCCGCTGACATCAAGCGCGCCATCGCCCGGAAGAACATCAAGTTCTACACCTGCGACGCCGTGAACATCGCCCGCAGCCTGGGTCTGAAGGGCCGCATCAACACCATCATCCAGTCCGCTTACTTCAAGCTGGCTGACCTGATCCCCGCTGAAGACGCCATCGAGTACATGAAGCAGGGCATCATCAACGACTACGGCGCCAAGGGCCAGAACATCGTGGACATGAACGTGGCCGCCGTCATGGCCGGCCAGACCGCCGCCAAGCAGGTGGAGGTCCCCGCCAGCTGGGCCGACGCCCAGGACGCGCCCGCTGCCGAGCTGAAGCTGAATACCGTGAACAGCGAGCAGGACGCCTACGTCCGCAACATCCTCATTCCCACCAACAACCTGGAGGGCGACGCACTGCCCGTCTCCGCCTTCCTGCCCTATGTCACCGGTAAGGTTCCCTCCGGCACCTCCGCCTTCGAGAAGCGCGGCATCGCCGTGGACATCCCCGTGTGGCACTCCGAGAACTGCACCCAGTGTAACTGGTGCTCCACCGTCTGCCCCCACGCCGTCATCCGTCCCTTCGTCCTGGAAGAGAAGGACGCAGAGGGCCTCACCACCGTGGAGAGCAAGACCGAGCCTGGCAAGCGCTTCCTGATCGCCGTCTCCGCTGAGGACTGCACCGCCTGCGGCTCCTGCGTGGAGATGTGCCCCGCCCGCGGCAAGGCGCTGTCCATGGAGCGCGCCGACCACCGGATGCACGCCGACCAGGAGATCTTCGAGTATGCCAAGAAGGTGGGCGTCCAGAAGGGCTCCGACAAGAACGTGAAGACCTCTCAGTTCCTGCGGCCTTACCTGGAGTACTCCGGCGCATGCCCCGGCTGCGGCGAGACGCCTTACGCCAAGATGGTGACCCAGCTCTTCGGCGACCACGCCATCATCGCCAACGCCACCGGCTGCTCCTCCATCTGGGGCGCATCCGTGCCCAGCATGCCTTACGTCATCGACGAGAAGGGCCACGGTCCCGCCTGGGCCAACTCCCTGTTCGAGGACAACGCTGAGTTCGGCTACGGCATGTCCGTCAGCATGCGCGCCCGCCGGGACGCCATGAAGACCGTGGTGGAGCGTCTGGCTGCCAACCGCGCCTTCGCTGGTACCGCCGGCGCCTGGCTGGAAAAGATGAACACCCCCGACGCAGCCGGCCTGGGCAACGCCCTGGTGGAGCTGTGCAAGGTCTATCCTGAAAACGAAGACGCCGCCTATGTCATCCAGAACGCCGACCTGCTGCCTCGTCCCTCCATGTGGATCTTCGGCGGCGACGGCTGGGCCTACGACATCGGCTACGGCGGCCTGGACCACATCCTGGCCTCCCAGGAGAACTTCAACGTCCTGGTCTTCGACACCGAGGTTTACTCCAACACCGGCGGTCAGTCCTCCAAGGCAACCCCCACCGGCGCTGTGGCTCAGTTCGCCGCCGGCGGCAAGCCCACCGGCAAGAAGGATCTGGCCCAGATCGCCATGACCTCCGGCCATGTCTATGTGGCCCAGGTGGCCATGGGCGCCAACCCCGCTCAGACCCTCCGGGCGCTGAAGGAAGCTGAGAGCTATGATGGTCCCTCCCTGATCATCGCCTATGCTCCCTGTATCAACCACGGCATCAAGGCCGGCATGAACCGCTCCATGGTGGAGATGAAGAAGGCCGTCCGGGCCGGTTACTGGAACCTGCTGCGCTTCGATCCCCGTCTGGCTGCCGAGGGCAAGAACCCCCTGCAGATCGACAGCGCAAAGCCCAACGAAGAGTATAAGAGCTTCCTGAAGGGTGAGGTCCGTTACGCCTCCCTGAGCATGAAGAATCCCAGCCAGGCCGCCCAGCTCTTTGAAGAGTCCGAGAAGGCCGCTCTGGGCAGATATGACAGCCTGATCAACAGACGGAACAGTCTGGAGCCGAAGGAGGGACAGGCGAAATGATTAACAACGTAAGAGAAAGAAATCCCATGCCCGAGCAGGACCGTGCGGTCCGTCTGACCAACTTCAACGAGGTTGCTCTGGGCTATACTGAGGCAGACGCCATCCGCGAGGCCATGCGCTGCCTGAAGTGCCGCAAAAAGCCCTGCACCGTGGGCTGCCCCATCAACCAGCAGATCCCCGAGTTCATCGCCCGGGTGGCTGAGGGCGACTTTGAAGGCGCTTACGAGATCATCACCGTGAGAAGCTGCATGCCCTCCATCTGCGGCCGTGTCTGCCCCCAGGAGCAGCAGTGCGAGAAGAACTGCGCCCAGGGCGTCCGGGGCGAAGCAGTTGGCATCGGCCGCCTGGAGCGGTTCGTTGCTGACTGGCACGCCGCCCGCACCGCCGTCTCCGCCCCCCAGGTGGAGAAGAAGGGCAAGAAGGTGGCCGTCATCGGCTCCGGCCCTGCGGGCATCGCCTGCGCCGGGGACCTGGCTTCCCTGGGCTATGACGTCACCGTCTTTGAAAAGCTCAGCTACGCCGGCGGTATCCTCACCTACGGCATCCCCCAGTTCGTCCTGCCCAACAGCGTGGTGGACCGGGAGATCGAGACCCTGAAGGCCCGTGGCGTGGAGATCGTCACCAGCGCACCCATCGACAAGAACAAGAGCATCGACGCTCTGTTTGCCGAGGGCTATGAGGCCGTTTTCGTGGGCAACGGTGCTGACGTGCCCCAGACCCCCAGAGGGCTGGACACCAGCCTCACCGGCGTGTGGTCTGCCAACGACTACCTGACCGAGGTCAACCTGAACACCGAGAACCTGCCTGAGAACATCAAGTCCGCCAAGCGGGTCCTGGTGGTGGGCGGCGGCAACGTGGCCGTGGACGCTGTGCGCTGCGCCAAGCGTCTGGGCGCGGAGACCATCATGGTCTACCGCCGCACCCTGGCTGAGGCGCCTGCCCGCCGGGACGAGATCGAGCACACCAGAGAAGAGGACATCGAGATCAAGGAGCTGACCAACCCCGTGGAGTGCTACGGCAAGGACGGCGTCCTGGTGGGTGTCAAGTGCGAGAAGATGGTCCTGGGCGAGCCCGACGCTTCCGGCCGCCGCAGCCCCGTGGGCACCGGCGAGTTCTTTGATGTGGCGTGTGACAACCTGGTGATCGCCACCGGTACCTCCTACAGTGAGGACGTGGTGGACACCACCACCGGCATCGACAAGGACAAGTGGGGCGGTATCGCTACCGATGACGACGGCAAGACCAGCCGTCCCGGCGTGTTCGCCGGCGGTGACGCGGTCACCGGTCCCCAGACCGTGGTCAAGGCCATGGGCGCTGGCAAGCGCGCCGCTGTGAGCATCGACCAGTATCTGTCCGCAAAATAAGTCATCCCAAATCGCAGGGCCGGGACATAGCGTCCCGGCCCTGCTTTTTTAACTTTCTCTTGACTCTCCCACGGTGTCAGGGCTTATGCTTTCCTTGCGCGCAGGAAAACACAGAAAAGCGAGGGGACCCCAATGCTGAAAATCGGAGAATTTTCCAAGCTGTCCAGAGTCAGTATCCGCATGCTCCGCCACTATGACGAGCTGGGCCTGCTGGCGCCCCAGTCCATCGACCCCTTCACCGGCTACCGGTACTACGGGGAGGATCAGCTCCCCCTGGCGGGGCAGATCTGTGCCCTGAAGGACATGGGCTTCGGCCTGGCGGAGGTGAAGGCCATCCTGGCCTGTCAGGGGGACCGGGCCGTCCTGGACCGGTTCCTGGCGGACAAGCAGGCGGAGCTGACGCGCCGGGAGGAGACCATCCGGCAGCAGCTGCGGCTTCTGGACACAGCCCGGAAAAGCCTGAGAAAGGATGAGCCCATGATGCAGTACAACGTATCCTTAAAAACCCTGCCCCAGCGGCAGGTGGCCAGCGTCCGCATGACCCTCCCCAGCTACGACCAGGAGGGGATGCTGTGGAGCGTGCTGGTCAGCGAGACCGCCTCTTTAAAGCTCCAGCCCGACGACCCCTGCTACTGCTCGGTGATTTTCCACGACGGAGAGTACAAGGAGGCCGACGTGGACGTGGAGGCCCAGAAAACCGTGAAGGGGACCTATCCGGACACCGAGCATGTGAAGTTCAAGACCATGCCCCCGGTGACCTTTGCCTCCGCCACCTATCGGGGGCCTTACAGCAAGATCAGTGAGGTCAACGCCGCCGTGGCCGCCTGGGTCCGGGATAACGGCTACGTCTACGACGGCTTTGCCTTCAACATCTACCATGTGAGCCCCCACGAGACCTCCAACCCCGAGGAGTTCGTCACCGAAGTCTGCTATCCCGTCCGCAAGCCCTGAACAAGAAAACGCCCGCCCTGGAGAAAACCCAGGGCGGGCGCTGCGCTGTGAATCAGTCTTGTTCTGCGATCTCCCGCTTGCGCTTTTCCACCCCGTTGGGTATACTTGCCTTATCCAAAGACACAGAAAGGGAGGATACGTCCATGGATAAGGAATGGATGGAAGTGCGGGAGTTTCACCGGGCCTTCGGCCATCCGGTGGGGGAGACCCCCCGGGCCATGACCGCCGAGCGGGCGCGGAAACGATACAAGTGGATGAAAGAGGAAATCGACGAGTTTCTGGAGGCCGGGGACGATATGGTGGAGCAGGCAGACGCCATGATCGACGTGATGTACTTTGCCCTGGGCACCCTGGTGGAAATGGGCATCCAGCCGGACAAGCTCTTTGGGATCGTCCACGGGGCCAACATGAAGAAGCTGTGGAGCGACGGCAAGCCCCATTACAATCAGGACGGCAAAACCATCAAACCGGCTGAGTGGAAGGACCCCCACGAGGACCTGGCCCAGGCCATCCGGGAGATGGCGGGAAAATAAGCCCATTGTAAAAAGAACCAGCGCCCCTGTCAAGGCAGACAGCGGCGCTGGTTGTTTTTTAGCGTGCTCCCGGGATCAGTCTGTCCACCAGGGCCTGCATCTCCTCCCGGGAGTCCGCGGCCCGGGCCTGGGCCACCAGAGAGGCCTGGGCGGCCGCCGGCAGCCCGGCAAAGACCTTCATGGCCCCGGGGTTCTGGGCCAGGGCAAAGGCCAGACCGATGGGAAGATCCAGGCTGTCCATGGGCGCCCTCACAGATCTTCCCGGTCGGCGGCGGGAATGTCGTTTTCCAGGTTGTCCCGGGCCAGGTCGTTGTCGATCACGGGATAGACCCTGGAGATGGGTTTTTCCCGTTTGCGGGAGGGCTTTGCCTCCCGCTGCTCCTTTTTGGGTTGGTCCTTCATGAAGCTCACCTCAACCGTAGCCTGCCCCCGGAAAGAGAGATTATGCGGATCGTCAATCTTGACGTGATCGGAGAATACAAGTCCCGGCTGCCGATGCTGCCGGATGAAGGCAAGACAGAGTGAGACTCTGTTTGGGTTCCGCGATGACCAGAGAACGAAAAATGCCCCCTGTATGGGGGGCATAAATTGACAAATTACGGTGTGAAATGCCAAGATAAAAACAGGCGCTGTTACATAAGAGCAGTTAGCCACTTCCCTGAGAGGGGAGGTGAGGCTGAATGGTGGATTTCTGGAAGAAATTCCTGAGATTTTTGGTATGCTTGGTTCTTGCAACCTACATACTGACCATAAAAGCGTGTTGACCGCTTGGCTGGCACCCAAACGGTCAACATAAACATTAGTTTATAACGATCAGATGGGCTAACCGCTTGTAACAGCGCCCTTTCTGCGTCCATCATACCATCCTGTGCCCTGGTTTGTCAATAAGACAGCCAGGGCGTTTCGTAACTTAAAAAATGTGCACTTTTTTGTGCACTTTCCAGATTTCTGACCCTTTCCAGAAAAAACAGAAAAGCCTTGTAACCATTGTAGTTACAAGGCTTTTTTCTGGTCCGAGTGCTGAGATTCGAACTCAGGGCCTCTTGAACCCCATTCAAGCGCGATACCAAACTTCGCCACACCCGGATTTTTTCTTTGTCGCTGTCCGTGTCAGACAGCTTAGTTATAATAGCATGGGCAACCGGATTTGGCAAGTCCTTTTTGAGAAAAAACTGCACAATGAAAAATGATTTATTTCACGCTTGAAGTAACAAAATAAACAAAACACGTCGAAAACATTCGGATTTCTCCGGAAAACCAGGGGAAAATCTTATGCTCTGTCGGCTTTTCTTTCCGGAAACACGAAAATAAACAGCAGAGAGCTCACCAGCAGCAGGAAGGGATAGAACAGGTTGGGGATCACCTGGAAGGCGGAGAGCTCATACCCCAACTCGTGGGCGGCGGACAGGGCCACCAGCATCTGGGCGCCGTAGGGGATGATCCCCTGGAAGACGCAGGCAAAGGTGTCCAGCAGGGAAGCGGTCTTCCGGGGGGAGATGCCGTAGTCCCGGGCCATCTCCCTGGCGATGGGGTTGGCCATGACGATGGCCACGGTGTTGTTGGCGGTGGCGATGTCCATGGCCCCCACCAGCAGGCCCATGCCTAACTGGCCGCCCTTCCGGCCCTTGAACACCTTCTTGATGCCGCTGAGCAGGGCGTCGAAGCCGCCGTACTCCCGGATGAGGGCGCAGATGGCAGAGACCAGGATGGCTACCATGGTGGTCTCAAACATGTTGGCAGCGCCGGAGCCCATGTTGGCCAGCAGATCGGTGGCGGCGGTGGCCCCGGTGGCAAGCATGATGATGGACCCGGAGACGATGCCGATGAGAAGCACCAGGAACACGTTCACCCCGATGATACCCCCCACCAGCACCAGCAGGTAGGGGATGATCTGGATAAGGCTGTAATCCTGCTGGATGGGGGTGCTGGCCTGGCCCATGGAGATGACCAGGATGATCACCAGGGAGACCAGCGCGGCGGGAAAGACGATGGCGAAGTTGGCCCGGAACTTGTCCTTCATCCGGCAGCCCTGGCCGTTGCAGGCGGCGATGGTGGTGTCAGAGATAAAGGACAGGTTGTCCCCGAACATGGCGCCCCCCATCACCGAGGCCACGCACAGGGGCACGCTGAAGTCCGATGCCCCCGCCACCGCCAGGGCGATGGGAGTGATGAGGGTGATGGTGCCCACGGAGGTGCCCATGGCCAGGGAGACGAAGCAGGCCACCACAAAGAGCACCGCCACCGCGTACCGGGCGGGGATCAGGGAGAGCAGGCAGTAGGCCACGCTCTCGGCGCTGCTGCGGCCCACCACCCCCACAAAGATGCCGGCGGTCATGAAGATGAGGATCATGATTATAATATTTTTGTCCCCCACGCCTTTTCCCATGAGGACCAGCTTGTCGTCAAAGGAGAGGGACCGGTTCTGGACGCAGGCCACCAGAAGAGCCGCCAGGAAGGCCACCACAATGGGAATGTTGTAGAACCCCATGGGGATCTTCAGCCCGTACTCAAAGAGGATGCCAAGACCTAAGTAGAGGACCAGAAACACCCCAATGGGCAGCAGAGCGATGGGATTGCCTTTTTTCATGTTTTTAAAACCTCCAAACGCCGCGGCCGGGCCGCGGGGATTACGCCTCATGAACGTACACGATATAGGGAGGAATGTCAAGTGATTTCCCTTTCCGTCGAATTGCCCCCAGGAGACGGGGGAAGGGGAGAGAAAAAAGTGAAATTTATGCTTGCAATCTGTCCCTCGGCCTGTTACAATGTCCTATGGTCTATGGATAAAAAAGGGTGGTCCTCTGGGAGCGCCGCCGGGACAAGGCGGCAGAGACAAGCCTCACGAACACCTGTATAATTAGGAGGAAAAAGACTATGGATCTCATGAAGAGCTTTATTGAGAAGAACATGCCCGCCAAGGAAGCCCCCTCTGTGAACGTGGGTGACACCGTCCGTGTCCACCTGAAGGTCAAGGAAGGCAACCGTGAGCGTATCCAGGTGTTCGAGGGCACCGTCATTGCCAAGAAGCATGGCGGCATCAACGAGACCTTCACCGTCCGCCGCATTTCCTACGGCGTCGGCGTGGAGAAGGTGTTCCCCCTGTACAGCCCCGTCATCGAAAAGGTGGAGACCATCCGCAAAGGTAAGGTCCGCCGGGCAAAGCTGTATTATCTGCGCGGCCGCGTGGGCAAGGCAGCCAAGGTCAAGGAGAAGCTGTAATTCATCTCATGGGTTTTCCAAAAAGGACGTGCTTCGGCACGTCCTTTTTTTAAAACGATTGAAAAAGGCTTCGCCTTTTCCAATCGAGGAACTGCGGCCTGCTGCGCGCGCCCTTTGGGCACACTGGCAGGCCGAGAAGTATGTTTCCCGCCGTACATGCCGCCGGGAAACATGACAGGATCTTTTTTCGCCGCTGCGGCGGCGAAACTCTGCGAGGCTTTTTCACGGACAGCCAAAAAGCAGGGAATCGGCCCCCTCTTTTTCTCCGATCTGTGAACGCCAAATCGGGGAAAAAGGCTTTTCAGAAGGGGTAAAATCGTGTATACTAAAGTGTCATACCAGACCTGCTGTAAGCTGGTCTGAGACGAACTACAACGGAAGGAGATGGGAGTTATCAACATTCAATGGTATCCTGGTCACATGACCAAGACCCGCCGCATGATTGCGGAGAACCTGAAATACGTGGACGTGGTGGCGGAGGTCATCGACGCCCGCATCCCCATCGCCAGCCGCAACCCCGACATCGATGACCTGGTGGGCAGCAAGCCCCGGGTGGTGATCCTGAACCGGGCGGACCAGGCGGACCCTGCCGCCAGCAAGGCCTGGGGGGCCTGGTTCCGGGCCCAGGGGATCTCCGTGCTGGAGTGCGACGCCCGCAGCGGCGCGGGGGTCAAGCAGTTCTCCCCGGTGATGCGGGGGGCGCTGAAGGAACAGATCGCCAAGTGGAAGGAAAAGGGCCAGGTGGGCCGTCCGGTCCGGGCCATGGTGGTGGGCATCCCCAACGTGGGCAAATCCACCTTTATCAATAAAGTGGCCAAAAAGAAGTCCGCCAAGGCGGGGGACCGGCCCGGGGTCACCCGGGGCAAGCAGTGGGTCACCGTGGACCAGGGCCTGGAGCTGCTGGACACCCCCGGCATTCTCTGGCCCAAGTTCGAGGACGAGACCATCGGCATGCACCTGGCCTTCACCGGCGCGGTGCGGGATGCCATCATGGACGTGGAAACCTTGGCCTTCCACCTGATCCAGCTGCTGGCCCAGCGCAAGCCCGAGGCCCTCACCGCCCGGTTTAAGATCGTCCCCCAGGAGGGAATGACCGGCTGGGACCTGCTGGAGGAGGGAGCCCGGAAGCGAGGCTTTCTCATCTCCGGGGGCGAGGTGGACTTAGAGCGCATGGCCAACATCCTGCTGGACGAGTTCCGGGGAGGCAAGCTGGGGCGGATCACCCTGGAGCTGCCCGAGGACCTGGAGCCGAAGGAGGACAGCCATGGAGCGCCCTGACCTGTGGCAGCTGGAGCGGGCCTGCTTCGCCCGGGGCCTGACCCGGGTGTGCGGCGCCGATGAAGCCGGAGCCGGTCCCCTGGCCGGCCGGGTGTACGCCGCGGCGGTGATCCTGCCGGAGGGGTGGGACGCCCCCTACTTAAACGACTCCAAGAAGGTCACGGAAAAGCGCCGGGCAGTCCTCTACGAGCAGATCACCCGGGAGGCGGTGGCCTGGGCGGTTGCCTGGGCAGACGAGAAGGAGATTGACGAGATCAACATCTTAAACGCCCGGATGCTGGCCATGGACCGGGCCATTCAGGCCCTGGACCCGCCCGCCGACTTTGCCCTCATCGACGGCAACCGGTCCGCCGGCATCACCTGCCCCAACGAGACCGTGGTGAAGGGGGACGGAAAGAGCGCCTCCATCGCGGCGGCCTCCATCCTGGCCAAGGTGTCCCGGGACCGGTACATGCTGGAGATGGCGGAGCAGTACCCCGAATATGCCTTTGAACAGCACAAGGGCTACCCTACCAAGCTCCACTATGAGCGCCTGCGTCAGTACGGACCCTGCCCCATCCACCGTCTGACCTTTTTAAAGAAGCTGTGAGGGGCGGGGACCGAACCGCCCTGGGCCTCTGGGGCGAGGAGCAGGCCGCCCGCCACCTGAAATGGAGGGGCTACCGGATTCTGGCCACCCGCTACCGCTGCCGGGAAGGGGAGATCGACCTGGTGGCCGCCCGGGGAGGCTACCTGTGCTTTGTGGAGGTGAAGCTCCGCAAAAATGCGGACCTGGCCCAGGCCCGGGAGTTTGTCACCCCCGCCAAGCAGCGGAAGGTGCGCACCGCCGCCCTGCACTATTTGATGGAGCACCCCACAGACCGTCAGCCCCGGTTTGACGTGGTGGAGGTCTACGCTCCTGATGGAGAAAAAACGCGCCGTCCGGAAATCCGGCACTGGGAAAACGCGTTTTAAGACAGTTATCAACCATCCGATTGGAAAGGCGTGATCCCAATGAGATATGTCAGCACGAGAAACAAGAACGTCAGCCTCACCGCCAGCCAGGCCATTGCCCAGGGCTTAGCCCGGGACGGCGGCCTGCTCACCCCGGAGGTTCTGCCTCAGATTACCCCCGCTTTCCTGGAGGAGCTGAAGGGTAAGACCTACGGCCAGCGTGCTGTGGCTGTGATGAAGCTGTTCCTGGAGGACTTTTCCGAGGAGGAGCTCACCGCCTTCACCCAGGCGGGCTACGCTTCCGACAAGTTCGACGACAGCCGGGTGGCCCCCCTCCACACCCTGGACGAGGGCACCTACTGCCTGGAGCTGTGGCACGGCCCCACCTCCGCCTTTAAGGACATGGCCCTGCAGCTGCTGCCCCACCTGCTCTCCGCCTCCCTGGTGAAGAACCAGGAGGAAAAGACCGTGTGCATCCTGGTGGCCACCTCCGGGGACACCGGCAAGGCCGCCCTGGAGGGCTTTAAAGACGTGGACCGCACCAAGATCCTGGTGTTTTACCCCAAGGACGGGGTGTCCGAGGTTCAGGCCCTCCAGATGAAGACCCAGGAGGGGAACAACGTGGGGGTCTGCGCCGTCCACGGCAACTTTGACGACGCCCAGACCGGGGTGAAGATCCTGTTTTCCGATGAGAAGCTCCGGGCAGACCTGGCGGACCGGGGGTACTTCCTGTCCTCCGCCAACTCCATCAACTGGGGCCGTATCCTGCCTCAGCTGGTGTACTACATCTCCGCCTACTGCGACCTGCTGAACCAGGGGAAGATCCAGATGGGGGAGAAGGTCAACTACTGCGTCCCCACCGGCAACTTCGGCAACATTCTGGCCTGCTGGTACGCCGGTCAGATGGGCCTGCCCGTGGGCAAGCTGATCTGCGCCTCCAACAGCAACAACGTGCTCACCGAGTTTATCAACACCGGCGTGTACAACAAGAACCGCCCCTTCCACACCACCATGTCCCCCTCCATGGACATTCTGGTGTCCAGCAACTTAGAGCGTCTGCTCTTCGCCCTCACCGGCCAGGACGACCAGGCGGTGGCGGACTACATGAAGCAGCTGAACGCCACCGGCCGCTATGAGGTCACCCCTGACCTGAAGGCCCGTCTGACCGAGGACTTCTTCGCCGGCTTCTGTGACGAGGCCACCACCAGCCAGGTGATCCGCACTGTGTGGCAGGACCACCACTACCTGATTGACCCCCACACCGCTGTTGCCTACCAGGTGATGGAGGAGTACCGGAAGGCCAGCGGAGATACGAGAAAGACCGTGTTCGTCTCCACTGCCAGCCCCTTTAAGTTCTGCGACAGCGTCCTGCACAGCCTGGGGGTGGAAGAGGTCCGCCAGGGCCTGGACGCTCTGGACCAGCTGGAGGAGGTCTCCGGCCGTCCCGCCCCCAGACCTCTGGCCTCCCTGCGGAACAAGGACGTCCGCTTCCAGGAGCATGTGGACAAGGAGCAGATGATGGACGTGGTGCTGGAGATGCTGAAATAAGAACGTGAGGTGATCCGGTGGCACTGTATGTAATGGGAGACACCCACCTGTCCCTGAGCAGCCGGAAGGCCATGGACGTGTTCGGCGGCGTCTGGGAGGGGTACATGGAAAAGCTCACCCAGGGCCTGTCGGTCCTCCAGCCGGAGGACACCCTGGTGATCGCCGGGGACGTGTCCTGGGGCATGAGCCTGGAGGAGTCGGAACAGGACTTTGCCTGGCTGAACGCCTGGCCGGGGCGGAAGATCCTCCTGAAGGGCAACCACGACTACTGGTGGAACACCGCGGCCAAGATGGAGCGGTTCTTCCAGGAGAAGGGCTTTACCACCTTCTCCATCCTCCACAACAACTGCCTGTTTTACGGGGACACCGCCCTCTGCGGCACCCGGGGGTGGTTCTATGAGGAGGAGCAGCAGGGGCAGAACGCCAAGGTCTTCAACCGGGAGCTGCTGCGCCTGGAGACCTCCCTGAAAGCCGCCGGAGACGCGGAGAAGCTGTGCTTTCTCCACTATCCCCCCTTCTATGACGGGTACCGCTGCGACCCCATCCTGGAGCTGCTGGAACGGTACCAGGTGCGGGCCTGCTATTACGGCCATCTCCACGGGGCCAGCCACCGTCTGGCGGTCCAGGGAGAGCGGTCCGGGGTGGTCTACCGGCTGATTTCGGCGGATTTTCTGAAATTTCGTCCGGAAAAAATCCTGGAATGATTAAAAAAAGTCTGGTAATTCCAGAAGGAATCTGATATTATAGCCTATATATACTGCAATACAATGCCCTTCCAGGCGTTTGTAAGACCTGAAAGAGCGTTTCACAGGAGGAAAAAAGGACATGAATGTCAAGAGCGTTGTAGAAAACAAAGAAAAGTTTGAAGTCGAACTGACCGTGGAAGTGGGTCAGGAAGAGTTCGAAGCAGGCATCGAAAAGGTTTACCGCAAGAGCCGCGGCAACATCAGCGTGCCCGGTTTCCGCAAGGGCAAGGCACCCCGCAAGGTCATCGAGGGCATGTATGGCGCCGGCGTGTTCTATGAAGACGCCATTGAGGAGCTCTATCCCGAGGCCTGCAGCGCAGCCGTTCAGGAAAAGGGCCTGGACCCTGTGGCACCCCCGCAGGTGGAAATCATCAGCCTGGGCAAGGAAGGCTTCACCTTCAAGGCCACTGTGACCGTTCGTCCCGAAATCACCCTGAAGCAGTATAAGGGCCTGGAGGCCGACAAGGTCCTGCCCACCATTACCGAGGACGCCGTGGACAACGAGCTGAAGCAGTACGTGGAGCGCGCCACCCAGCTGGTGGCTGTGGACCGGGCTGCTGAGATGGGCGACACCGCCGTCATCGACTACGAAGGCCTGAAGGACGGCGTTGCCTTCCAGGGCGGCACTGCCAAGGGCTACGAGCTGGCTCTGGGCTCCAAGACCTTCATCCCCGGCTTTGAGGAGCAGGTGGTTGGCATGAAGGCCGGCGACGAGAAGGATGTCAGCCTGTCCTTCCCCGAGGACTATCACGCTGAGGACCTGGCTGGTCAGCCCGTGGTCTTCAAGGTCAAGTGCATCGAGGTTAAGGAGAAGCAGGCTCCCGCCCTGGACGACGAGTTTGCCAAGGACGTGTCTGAGTTCGACACCCTGGCTGAGTTCAAGGACGACCTGAAGCAGAAGATCATCGACCGCAACATGGCCCAGAGCGAGGCCAAGTTCCGTCAGGCTCTGCTGGCTCAGCTGTGCGAGCAGGTGGAGATCGAGCTGCCCGAGGCCATGGTGGAGGTCCAGATCGACCGCTTCCTGGAGAACTACGCTGCCCGTCTGGAGCAGCAGGGCATCTCCCTGGATCTGTACATGCAGTACATGCAGATGACCAAGGAGCAGATCCGCGAGGACCTGCGGGAGCCCGCCGTCACCCAGATCAAGCAGCAGCTGGCTCTGGACGCCGTGGCGGCCGCAGAGAACATCGTCATCACCGACGAGGATGTGGACGCTGAGGTGAAGAAGGCCGCTGCCAACCTGAACATGCCCTATGAGCGCGTGGTGGAAGGTCTGGACCGGGAAGGCCTGAAGAAGGATCTGGCCCGCGACCAGGCTATGGCCGTGGTGGCCACCAGCGCCAAGGCCAACCTGATCAGCGCCGAGGCTGACAACGGCGAGATCAAGGTCACCGAGGTGACCAAGGAAGAGGTCGAGGCGGAGAAGGCCGCCAAGGAAGAAGAGAAGAACGAAGAAGAGAAGAAGCCTGCCAAGAAGACCAGAGCCAAGAAGGCCGCTGCTGAGGGCGAGGAAGCCCCCAAGAAGACCACCCGCAAGAAGAAAGCAGAGCCCGAAGCCGACAAGGCAGAGGAATAAATTTCCGTCAGGCGGGGTATCCTTTGCTCTGAATGGAAAAGGAGATCTTATATCATGAGTTTAGTACCCTATGTAGTGGAACAGACGAACCGGGGAGAACGGTCCTATGACATTTTTTCCCGCTTACTGAACGACCGGATCATCTTCCTGTCGGAAGAGGTGAACGACACCACAGCCAGCTTGGTGGTTGCCCAGCTGCTGTATCTGGAAGCCCAGAATCCGGATCAGGACATCCAGTTCTATATCAACAGCCCCGGCGGTTCTGTTACGGCGGGAATGGCAATTTACGACACCATGCAGTATATCAAGTGCGACGTGTCCACCATCTGCATCGGTATGGCCGCCAGCATGGGCGCGTTCCTGCTGGCCGCGGGCACCAAGGGCAAGCGCATGGCCCTGCCCAACGCAGAGATCATGATCCATCAGCCCTCCGCCGGCACCCAGGGTCAAATCACCGACATGGCCATTCACCTGAAGCGTCTGGAGACCATCAAGAAGCGTATGAACCACATCCTTTCGGAAAACACCGGCAAGCCCCTTGATGTGGTCACCGCTGACTGCGAACGGGACAATTTCATGTCCGCGGAAGAAGCTGTGGCATACGGTCTCATTGATAAAGTGATCGATAAACGCTGATACGACAAGAAAAGGGGGGCGTTCCGGTCCCCCTTTTTCTGCGTTATGCTGAACCCAACTGGACTGAAAAAGAGGTGAATGGTTTCATGACCAAAAACGACGAAAAGCGGGCCATCCGCTGCTCCTTCTGCGGCAAGCACCAGGACCAGGTGGCAAAGATCATTGCCGGCCCCGGCGCTTACATCTGCAACGAGTGCGTGCATCTGTGCATGGATATCCTGGACGACATGCCGGCGCCGGAGGGGCAGGTTTCCCCGGATATGCCCGATATCATCCCCAACCCCAAGGAGATCAAGGCCTATCTGGACGAATACATCGTGGGTCAGGACGCGGCCAAAATCTCCCTGTCGGTTGCCGTGTACAACCACTATAAGCGCATCTACTTCGGCGGAGGCGACGATGTGGAGCTCCAGAAGAGCAACATCCTCCTGCTGGGCCCCACCGGCAGCGGCAAGACTCTGCTGGCCCAGACCCTGGCCAAGATCCTGAAGGTTCCCTTCGCCATTGCCGACGCCACCACCCTCACCGAGGCTGGCTACGTGGGCGACGATGTGGAGAACATTCTCCTGCGCCTGGTCCAGGCTGCGGACTACGACATTGAGCAGGCCGAGCGGGGGATCATTTACATCGACGAGATGGATAAAATCGCGCGAAAGAGCGAAAATACTTCTATCACCCGGGACGTGTCCGGCGAGGGCGTGCAGCAGGCCCTGCTGAAGATCCTGGAGGGCACCGTTGCCAACGTCCCCCCTCAGGGCGGCCGGAAGCATCCCCACCAGGAGTTTATCCAGGTGAACACCCGGAACATCCTCTTCATCTGCGGCGGCGCCTTCGACGGGGTGGAGAAGATCATCGAAAAGCGGGTGAACCAGAAGGGCATCGGCTTCGGCGCGGAGATCCTGGGCAAGGAGGAGCTGGCCCAGCGGAACGTGCTCAGCCAGATCCAGCCCCACGACCTGCTGAAGTTCGGCATCATCCCCGAGCTCATCGGCCGTCTGCCGGTGATCACCGCCCTGTCTCCCCTGAGCCGGGAGGACCTGGTGCGCATCCTTACAGAGCCCAAGAACGCCCTGGTCAAGCAGTACCAGAAGCTCATGGAGTACGACATGGTGGACCTGATCTTCGAGCCCGGCGCTCTGGAGGCCGTGGCCGACAAGTCCATGGAGCGGGGCATCGGGGCCAGAGGCCTGCGGGCTGTGCTGGAAGAGGTCATGAACCAGATCATGTACGACATCCCCTCCGACGGCTCCATTGTGGAGGTGCACATCACCCCCGAGAGCGTGAAGGAGGGCGCGGAGCCCAAGCTGATTCGTGACCCGGAGCGGCCGCCCCGGCCCCGGCTGGGCGCTGCGGCCCTGCGGGCGCAGAACGGCGGCCAGTTCCGCCGGGAGGGTACCGCCTGAGGGGCGGCCCTGCCAACGCAAGAAGAGAAACCGTGGGGCGGAGGGGAAACTCTCCGCCCCCTGCGTCATATCCAGAGAACCCTCTGGAAACCCGGAACGAAAGGAAGTGAATCCCTTTGCCAGAGGAAGAAAAGACCAACTATAAAACCATGACCACCCTGGCCCTGCGGGGTCTGACGGTGTATCCCGAGATGATGGTCCACTTTGATGTGGGGCGGGAGGCTTCCATCAAGGCCCTGGAGAAGGCCATGTCCTCCAACGAGCCCATTTTCCTGGTGGCTCAGAAGGATATCCGGGTGGAAGCCCCGGACCAGAACCAGCTCTTCTCCATGGGCACCGTCTCTGTGGTGCGGCAGATTCTCCGCCTGCCCGGTAAGTCCATCCGGGTGATGGTGGAGGGGAAGTACCGCGCCCGGCTCCACGCCCTGATCCAGACAGACCCCTATCTGGCAGCGGAAATTGAGCCGGTGGAAATCCCCCAGAGCTACGAGGGGAAGACCAACTCCCTGCGGGCCGAGGCGGCCATCCGCCAGGCCTATGAGCTCTTTGACCGGTACAGCGACCTGACCCCCAAGAACACCTCCGCCGACATGTTGCTGAACATCATGTCCAGCGAGGACGCCGGCTACATTGCCGACTTCATCGCCCAGAACGTGTCCATGCGGGTGGCGGATAAGCAGTCCATTCTGGAGGAAATCCGTCCGGTCCAGCGTCTGACCAAGATGAACCGCCTGCTCCACCGGGAGGTGGAAATCCTGGAGATGGAGCAGGGCATCCAGCGCCGGGTCCAGGAGAACATGACCCAGAACCAGAAGGACGCCTTCCTGCGGGAGCAGGTGCGGGTGATCCAGGAGGAGCTGGGGGAGGACGGAGACAGCGAAATCGCTGCCTACCGCCGCCAGATTGCCGAGGCCAAGCTCCCGGAGGAGGTGGAGGCCAAGCTGCTCAAGGAGGTCACCCACCTGGAAAAGCAGCCCTTCGGCTCCGCTGAGGCGTCGGTGCTGCGCAACTACCTGGAGGTCTGCCTGGAGCTGCCCTGGACAAAAACCAGCAAGGAGCGGGTGAACGTCCAGGCCGCCCGAAAAATTCTGGACGCCGACCACTTCGGCCTGGAGGAAGTGAAGGAGCGGATTCTGGAATTTCTGGCTGTGAAGCAGCTGGCCCCCGACCTGAAGGGCCAGATCCTCTGCCTGGTGGGGCCCCCTGGCGTGGGCAAAACCTCCATCGGCATGTCCGTTGCCCGTGCCCTCAACCGGAAGCTGGCCCGGATCTCCCTGGGCGGCGTCCACGACGAGGCGGACATCCGGGGCCACCGGAAAACCTATGTGGGGGCCATGCCCGGCCGGATCATCAACGCCCTGCGCCAGGCCGGCACCCGGAACCCCCTGCTGCTGCTGGACGAGATCGACAAGCTGGGCAGCGACATGCGGGGCGACCCCGCCGCCGCCCTGCTGGAGGTGCTGGACACCGAGCAGAACAACGCCTTCCGGGACCACTTTGTGGAGCTGCCCTTCGACCTGTCCGACGTGCTCTTCATCACCACCGCCAACACCACCTCCACCATCCCCAAGCCCCTGCTGGACCGGATGGAGGTCATTGAACTGCCCAGCTACACCGACGAGGAAAAGCTGCAGATCGCCAGAAACCACCTGATTCCCAAGCAGCTCAAGCGCCACGGCCTGAAAAAGAGCCAGCTGAAGCTCACCGACGACGCCATCCGGGAGCTGATCGTGGCCTACACCCGGGAGTCCGGCGTCCGCATTCTGGAGCGGGAGCTGGGTGCCCTCTGCCGGAAGGCAGCCATGAAAATCGTCTCCGACGGGGTCAAGAGCGTCAGCGTCACCGGGGACACCCTGGAGCAGTATCTGGGCCCCCGGAAGTACTATCCGGAAAAGAACGGCATGGAAAACCAGGTGGGCCTGGTCAACGGCCTGGCCTGGACCAGCGTGGGCGGCACCCTGCTGGAGGCTGAGGTCAACGTGGTGGAGGGCTCCGGCAAGATCGAGCTCACCGGCAACCTGGGCAACGTCATGAAGGAGTCGGCCAAGGCCGCCTTCAGCTATATCCGCAGCCGTGCCGTCCAGCTGGGGGTGGACCCCGGCTTCTACAAGGAGAAGGACCTGCACATCCACTTCCCCGAAGGGGCGGTGCCCAAGGACGGCCCCTCCGCCGGCGTCACCATCTGCACCGCCATGGTTTCCGCCCTCACCGGCATCCCCGTCCGGGGTGACGTGGCCATGACCGGGGAGATCACCCTCCGGGGCCGGGTGCTGCCCATCGGCGGCCTGCGGGAGAAGTCCATGGCCGCCCTGCGCAACGGCATCCACACCGTCATCATCCCCAAGGACAATGAGGCTGACCTGGAGCGGATCGACCAGACCGTTCGCGGCGCCCTCCGGTTTATCCCCGTGTCCCACGTGGACCAGGTGCTGGCCAACGCTCTGGAGCATCCCCCCCTGGCCCAGCCCAACGAGACCGGAGAACTGTCTGCCGGGGTGCGCAGCGCGGATACCCACGCCCCCCTGCATCAGGTCTGAACAGCATTTCCCGCCTTTCCCTAAGGGGAAAGGCGGGGGAAGCGAACCCAGAGACAGAAGAGGGATCACATGAAACTGAACACACAAAACGCGGAGTTTATCCGCTCTGCCGCCAAGCTGGCCGACTGTCCCCGGGACAGCCTGCCCCAGATCGCCTTTGCCGGCCGGTCCAACGTGGGTAAGTCCTCGGTGATCAACCGGCTGCTGGGCCGGAAAAACTTCGCCCGGGTGGGGTCCGCCCCCGGCAAGACCACCCACATTAACTACTTCCGCATCGACAAGCAGGTTTACTTTGTGGACCTGCCCGGTTATGGCTACGCCAAGGTCTCCAAGCAGGAGCGGGCCCGGTGGGGCCAGCTCATCGGCCAGTGGTTTGACGACGCCAGCCTGCTCACCCTGGGGCTGCTGCTGGTGGACATCCGCCACAAGCCCACCGCCGACGACTGCACCATGGCCCAGTGGTTCAAGGCCAGCGGCAAGCCCTTCGTGGTGGTGGCCAACAAGCACGACAAGATTAAGAAAAGCGAATGGGAGCCCAACGTGGCCCGCATCCGGGAGACCTTGGAGCTGCCCGAGGAGGTGCCGGTGATCTCCTTCTCCGCGGAGAAGGGCACCGGCCGGGAGGAGCTCATGGGGCTTATTCTGGACCACATCCAGGCGGAAAACGCCGCCGCCCAGGGCTGAGAGAAAAGAGGAGAGAGCAATATGAAACGAACCTGGGGTGTGTTTCTCTATGCTGTGATGGCGGGCTTCTGCATCGGCCTTGGGGGCACCGTGTTCCTCCGGCTGAAGGATGCCTTTCCCGGGGGCAACGTGGTGGGGGCCTTCTTCTTCGCCATCGGCCTGTTCGCCATCTGCACCCGGAGCTATAACCTCTTCACCGGCAAGGCCTGTTACCTGTTCGACAACCCCTGGCCGGGGTACATCATCGACCTGCTGGTGATCTGGCTGGGCAACCTGGCGGGCACCATGCTCATTGCCGCCATGGAGCGGCTCACCGGCATCTGCGGGGCGGAGAGCGGCATCAACGTCACCGCCCAGGCCCTGGTGGAGGGGAAGATGAACGCCACCTGCCTGAGCCTGTTCCTGCTGGGCTTCCTCTGCAACGTGTGTATCTTCGCGGCGGTGAACGGATACGCCAATAACCCCCACGAGCTGGGCAAGTACCTGGCCATCTTCCTGGGGGTGACCGTGTTCATCGTCTGCGGCATGGAGCACAGCGTGGCGGACATGTACTACTGGGCCGTCTCCGGCACCCTCTACGACGCCCCGGGCCAGTCCCTGCTGCGCCTGGTGGTGATCTCCCTGGGCAACGTGGCCGGCGGCCTGTTCCTCCGCCTGGGCGAGAAGTGGAAGGAGCACCTGGACAAAGCATAAGCAAACGCCGAAGGGGAAACCCTTCGGCGTTTTTGTTAAGTGATGTGGGGCTTGTGGTCCCGGAGCAGCTCGGGGAAGTTTCTCAGGCTGATGGACGCCAGCTCCCCCAGCACCCGGAAGAAGAAGGTCCGGGTATCCGGGTCCAGGCTGGCGGCGGCGTGGACCACCGCCGGCAGGTTCTTTTGCCAGCCCGTCTTGAACTGAGAGAAGGTGGCGATGTCGTTGGTGCTGAGCACCTGGAAGAGAGCTTCCACGAACCGCTCCCGCTCCTGGTCGGACAGGCCCCGGACCCAGTCGTCCAGGGTTCGGTCCCAATACCGGGCGTCGGGGGCCAACTGGGGGAGGTAGGCAAAGTCTGTCTCCACTACCTCCCAGGAAAAGGGGGCGTGCTGGAGGACGCTGACCCGGCGGCTCTTCACCACCCGGTAGGCCGCCTGACTCTCCAGCAGCAGCCCCACCACCGAGGACTGGGGCAGGGTCTTTTCCACCCGGGGGAGGATGCGCTGGAAGGGCTCGCTCTGAAGGACTGTTTGGGAAAAGCCGGGGCCGTCGTGGGAGTACACCCGGTCCAGCCGGTCCCGGACCGCCGGAGGACAATTGGCGGCGGCGTAGACTGCCAGGTTGCCCCCTTTGGAGTGTCCTCCCGTCCGCAGCCGCCCGGTGCACACCCGGGCCGCCCGGGTGAGGTAGTCCAAAGCTGCCTCCTGGGAGGGGACAGGGTAACGGAAGGCCATGTTGAAGTCCTCCTTCCACCCCACCAGGGAGTTGTCCGTTCCCCGGAAGGCCGCATAGGCCAGGTCCGGGGTGAGCTGGAAGGAGAGGGCGGCAAACTGCTTTTCCTGGTCCCGGTCCAGCTGCTGGGTGTACCCCATCACTAAGGTATCCCGGAACCGGGGGCTGGCAGCCAGGGCGGTGAGCAGCCGCTGGCTGTTCTCCCGGTCCCACACCCCCTGGAAGAGCTGGGGGAAGTATTCCGCCCGGAACAGCTCCCGCAGGGGCATCCCCTGCCAGGTGTGGGCTCCTGCTGCCTCCGGAGGCAGGCGCAGGTAGGACACCCAGGAGAGAATCAGGCTGTCCACCGGTCCAAAGGGCAGGGCAGAGAAGGACTCCAGAATGTCTTCGGCGTAGGAAACCAGGTTGCGCATGGGGCTACCCCCTTCTGTTTTTTCTCAGTATACCTTGTCCCCGGGGGAAAGGCAAGGGGGTGGGATTTGGCCTTGACAAACGGGAGGCGGAAAGGGATAATAGACCCATCAAAACCACAGCTTGGAGGCGGGGACATGAGACAGTGTATGGACGCAGACAACCTGCACCGGCGGCTGAAAAAGATCATCGGTCAGGTCCAGGCCATTGACCGCATGGTGGACGAGGACGTTCCCTGCGAGGACATCCTGGCCCAGATCAACGCGGCCAAATCCGCCCTGCACAAGTGCGGCCAGGTGGTGCTGGAAGGGCACATCAAGCACTGCGTCCGGGACGGCATCGAGCACGGCGACGCGGACCAGACCATCGCCAACTTCACCAAAGCGGTGGAGCGATTTGCCAACATGATTTAAGAGAACGAAAGAAACCAGCCGAAAAACCTGCGGTGTTCAAAAGAGGGTTAACAGTCACAGTAGTTTGTGCTCTGCTGTGGCTGTTCTTGTGTTTTTCCTGCTGAATTTGTTATGACAGTGCTTAGGCATTTTTCATAAATACATGAAGGGAAGGATGATGTATTATGAGAAAAAACGATGTGATTGGAGGATGCACACAAAACAATATCCTCTAACTATTTTATAGAGGAGTTTTCATCGGACATGAAAAAAGAAAACGACGTATTAGAGGAGACGTTGTCAATCGCTGAGAACGGATATGCTGCTGCATATCAATTTTTACTGGAAGAATATGAAAAGAATCCTGAAAACTATGGGCCGCAAACACAATATTTTCTTGCGTGTTTGGCAGGCGGAGCCAATTCGCCGGAAAATGCATTGGAATGGCTGAGAAAGGCCATTCTTGATAACGGATGGTGGTATCGACCGGAAGTGTTGGAAGATGAAGATCTTGCGTCCCTGAAAAACAACCCTGCGTTTATTTCGTTGAAATCCGTTTCCGATCATCGTTATGCAGATGCCCTGTCAGGAACAAAAGAGGTATTCACCTGGAAAAGAAAAACGGCGGACAATCTCTTCCTGGCTGTTCACGGAAATACGCAGAATGGACAGACTGCAAGAGATGATTGGAAACCGCTGTTAAGAGATAATCCTCAGTGGCAGCTGGAAACAATACAAAGTGCCGAGCCGGACGGATATGGAACATATCGCTGGAGCTATGATATGGTGTCCTATGTACCAGTGGCGGAAGCAATGGAAAAAATGCAGAACAAGGGCTATAATAAGATTGTTTGCGGTGGTTTTTCGGCAGGATGTGATATGCTCTTGCGAGCAACCATATTTACGCCTGCACGCTGCGATATGTTGATTTTGCAAAGTCCATGGATTCCAATCCTGCCAGATCATACAGAAGAGCTGGTGAATTCTGTCAAGCAAAAAAACATTGCGCTCAAAATTTTTTGCGGTTCTGATGACGAAGATTGCCTTCCAATGGCGAAGCAATTATATGAAGTTACAAATAGGGTAGGTATTCCTGTGGAGCTTGCGATTCAAGAAGGGAATCGTCATCAGTTTTCCAAGGAGTTGTTTGCTTTGAAAGATTTTTTTAAGCTACTTGGCCGCGAATAGAGACAAATAACAGTTTTTAGAGCGGTAATATTTTCCGTTTACAGAATCCTGCGGCTGTGTCCGCTGTGACATGGCCGCTTCATTTTAAAACTAAAACCTACCGAACGACAGGTAGTGCCTTGCAAGCAGAAAAGGATTTTATACAATTACACTTCAATCGGAATTCCCGTGCTGTCGGCAGTAGGACTATGGAAACAAAGGAAAAGACAGTATGGATCGATATGGATAATAGAATTCTGGCATTCCAGCCTATCGAGAATGGAAACAGGATTACCAAAGCGGAAAGCCTGTTTTGGGACTTCGTATGCGGACTGATGAACGCCGGATACCGAATCATGTAAAAGGAGAATGAATCTATGAAAAGAACAACCGCGCTGCTGCTGGCGGCAATCCTCTGCCTGTGCTTGGCAGCCTGCGGCAAAGCACCGGAACCCGAACAGAGTCCGCAGGAACCCCATACGGAAGCAAACGACACAGAAGGAACTGAGGAGAAACCGCAGAGCGGCAGCTCCTCCCCCAGCGGGAACGAGGCGGAAAAGCCGGAAGCGCCTGTGCAGCAGAGCGTCGAACTGGTTGGGCCGTGGCATCTGGACAGTGAAAAGAATGATCTCGCCGTGTTTGCGGATTCCCTGGACCTGTTCCCCGGATATGGAGAGTGGGGCGCAAGTATGGAGATCCGAAGCAACGGACAGATGAGCTGGTACATCGGCGCGGAGAGCTGGCATGGGACATATACCGCAGAGGATGGGGTGATCCACGCGCAGTTGACCTCTGATCTGGAGCAGGCGACACGGAATTGGGAATTCCGCATCACCGCAGAAGAGGAAGCGGCCATACTGGAGATGGACTATCAGGACATGACGATCTACTGGGCTTACGGAGACCGGGAGGATATTCCGGCCATGGGCCTGCCCTCATCGGTGTATGTGGACCGTCAGGGAACGGATGAAGTTTTCAGCAGATTATCCATTGCCCAGAGCGATAGGGGCTATGTGGTTGAAATGGAGATTTATCGTTTGGGATATTTCAGCGGAACCGCAGTGGAATCCGATGGTATGCTTGTTTACACAGACGATTTGACAGATATGATGGGCACCATCCGGTACGATTCCGACCACGCGGTTTTTGAAGTGACGCAATCCACATCGGGCTTGGCTCAGGTTGGTACAACATGGGTGTTTCCGGAAGCGAAGGAGGAATTCTAATGGACAGAAAGTATGGAAAAGGGGCATTGATCCTATTTTTCACAATCGTAATCCTCCTATCTGCGGTGACAGAAACGCTGATTTGTCTTGGAGGTTCGCAGTGGCTTTATCTTGTTTTAATGTGGATCCCCGCTTTGGCGGCAACCGCTGCAAACTGCCTTTCCTTTCGGGAAAAGGGCGAAACATTCTCTGTGAAAAAGCTGTTCGCCATGGGCGGCTTCCGGAAATGCAAGCTGCGCTATGTACTGCTGGGCTGCCTGCTGCCGCTGATTTATCTGCTGATTCCCTACATGGTGTACTGGTGGCTTTACCCGGAAAATTTCTTCTACCATGGTGTTTCCGTGTGGGTGATACTCAGAGACATCACCCCCATTATGGTGATCGGCACATTTATTTCCCTACAGTCCGCCCTGGGGGAAGAAATCGGGTGGCGGGGCTTCATGGTGCCTGCGCTGTACGAAAAGCTGGGACTGAACAAAACCCTGCTGATCTCCAGCCTGTTCTGGTGCTGCTGGCATCTGCCTCTGCTGATTGGCGGCGGCTATATGGCCGGCACGCCCCTGTGGTATCAGCTGCCCGCCTTTGTCCTGTGCATCTTCCCGGTGGGCGTTATGGCAGGGCTGCTGACGTTGGAGAGCGGCAGCGTGTGGCCTGCGGCCTTCCTCCATGCCGCCCACAACAATTACGACCAGTCGGTGTTCCAGGTCATCACCGCCGACGCTAACAGGATGTACTTTGTCAGCGAGACCGGCGTGCTGACGATCCTCTGTGCCTGGGCATTGGCGGCAATCTTGTACATACACGCAAGGAAACAAGGAAAGCTACTGTAAAACGGACACATACGCATACAAAAAGCGCCTATATGCAGCCGGAATACGCTTGTAAAATATAGGGTACAAACTGGGAAAAAATCTAAACACTGAATGATGTAAGGAGAAAAAAGATATGGAAAACAAGTCAATTCGTGAGATCATTTCTGTCATTTTCAAGGCCGTGACCCTGGCCATGGGCGTCGCCGTTGTGGTGCTGTCCTGTATGGGAAGTCTGGATGCGCAAACCTCCGTCATCCTGCTGGGCATCGGCCTGGCCTGTGCGGGTACGGCTATGCTGGAGAAGCGATGAGCAATAGAATACCACGAAATATCAGAGTTTATGTAAAAAAGCATACGGACAACCAAGTATAAGTTACATTTGATGCGTATCTTGAGAAGGTAGAGATTATGAAATCATTTCCCATCGGATATTACAATTTCAGCAAAGATGAAGCCCTTAACTTTCAACTGAACCGTTTCTATTCCAACAGATCTCTCAGTTACGAAGAACTGATGGAAATTGGCAGCAAGGTAAAGAGCTTTGGAGAATGGATTGCCTGCTTTACGGAACTCGGCAGAACTGCGGAAAAGAACGGGGAATACCGAAAGGCTGCACAAAGCTACAGAGCAGCGCAGTTTTATACCCTGGGGGAAACGAAAGCTGCCAATGGAATGCCGATGAAAAAGGTTCTGTACGAGAAATGTCGTGAGAATTATGACAAGGTTTTTAGTGAAAAAGAAGACCTGCAATATGACAGGGTTCCGTACCAGACCGGGTATTTGCCTGTTTATCACATGACACCGCAAAACAGCAAGGGTGTGATTGTGATTCACGGTGGTTATGACAGCTTTGTCCAGGAATTTATGGAGTTCCTGTTCTACTTTTATGAAAAGGGATATACCGTATTTTTCTTTGAAGGACCGGGACAGGGTG
>SFPN01000058.1 GCA_004551945.1 Clostridiales bacterium
GGGCAGGCAGTGCATATACAGCACGTTGGGGTTGCCGGTGGCTTTCAGGGTCTCCTCCGTCACCCGGAAGGGGGACAGCAGCTTGGCCCGCTCCGGAATCAGGGCTTCCTCGCCCATGGAGGCCCAGATGTCGCCGTAGATCACGTCGGCATCCTTCACATCTTCCATGTGGTCGGTAATTTCAATCAGGCCGCCGTTCTCCCGGGCAGTGGCGAAGGTCCGCTTGATAAGGTCCTGGTCCATCTCCTTCGCCAGCTTTTCAGGGCCCATGGCGACAAAGTGCATACCCATCTTGGCGGCGCCGATCATCCAGGCGTAGCACATGTTGTTCCGCACGTCGCCGGGGAACACCACCTTTACCTGGTTCAGGGGCTTGTGGCAGTGCTCCTCGATGGTCAGCATGTCCGCCAAAATCTGGGTGGGATGGTCGGCATCGGTCAGGCCGTTCCACACCGGGACGCCCGCCCATTTCGCCAGCTCCTCCACCACGGACTGCTCATAGCCGCGGTACTCGATGCCGTCGAAGAAGCGGCCCAGGACTTTGGCGGAGTCCTCCAGGGACTCCTTTTTGCCCATCTGGGAACTGTTCGCGTCCAGATAGGTGACGTGGGCGCCCTCCTGGGTGGCCGCCACCTCGAAGGAGCAGCGGGTCCGGGTGGAGGTCTTTTCAAACAGCAGCACGATGTGCTTGCCCTTCATGGTGGGCTCGCAGATGCCCGAGCGGCGCTTGGCCTTCAGGTCGTGGGCCAGGTCCAGCAGGTAACGAATTTCCGCGGGGGTGAAGTCTTCCAGAGTCAGAAAGCTCCGGCCTTTCAAATTGACTGCCATAGTCGTTCTCCTTTTCAAAAATGAAGTAAATGGGTGTCCCATGCGGACAGGGGACGCCAGGGCCGACGCGCCGTCAGGCGCGGGACGATGTGCCGCTGGGCGGCACAAGGACAAGGCCCTTGCTTCTCTTTCAGAGAGGCTGAAAGGGTCCGCCTGCGGGCGGGGACGGGGTGGCCTGCCCACGGGGCAGGGACGGGGGATTGCGCCGCTTTGCGGCGTGGGAATGAACCCCCATTTTCTTTTCGGTTGCGCCGAAAAGAAAACGGCCGTTCACGGTCAAAAGAAAAGGCGCTTTCGTGTCCAAATCCTGCCCATGCGGGCAGGTTTGGACAAGTACGGGGGGCGTGCGAGTCGGTGCCCCCGTAAACCGAGGGTCCCCTACCGGGTGCGCTATCCCCTTGGGGAACAGAGAGGGTGCTGTCCCGCATTCGGGGGCGTGGGAGCGGCTTTTGGGGTGGTCATCAAGGGGCTTTACCATTGGCCCCGCGCTTATCTCCGCCTAAGAGCCGCCCTGACGGGCGGTTGGCTC
The DNA here is from genome assembly GCA_004551945.1 of Clostridiales bacterium. Classification (GTDB taxonomy): domain Bacteria; phylum Bacillota; class Clostridia; order Oscillospirales; family Oscillospiraceae; genus Evtepia. The sequence continues at coordinate 1,358 of SFPN01000058.1, forward strand.
CGATACGCGCCTGCGGGCGCAGCCGCTTCGCTATGCGCTACCGTCCCTAAACCCCGGGAGGGGAATCCAGGCCCCGCATGTTTACGCGGGGTCTGCCGACGCCATTTCCTTTGGGCGTCGGCAAAGGGGAGGGGCCGCAGCCCCTTCCCTTTGAGTCGTTTGGGGGGTGTGGGGGCGAGTCGAAACGCCCCCACGTTTCTGGAGGGGGTGCAAGGGGGAGGGGTCTTTGCGCCAAAGACCTCTCCCCCTCCCCCCGTCCCCGGCGGGGCCGCCGGGTCATCAGGGATCATCCCTCCAGAGGGGCATACTCATACACCGGGGCCCACCCCGGCCACGGGACAGCTCCGCGCTGGGGATGGTGTGGATGCGGATTCCCGCCTCCTCCAGCGCGCGGTTGGTGACGTAGTTCCGGGAGTACACCACCACCTCGCCGGGGGCGATGGCCAGGGTGTTGCTGCCGTCGCTCCACTGCTCCCGGGCGGCATCGATCTCGCTGCCCCGGCCACAGGGGATGAGGGTCACTTTGTCCAGCTCCAGGTGTTTTTTCAAAATGTCCTCCAGCCGCCCATCCTCCTGGTGAATGTTCATCTTCCCGCTCTCGTCCAGCTCCATGACAAACACGGTGATGCTGGAGAGAATATTGGGGTGGACGGTGAACTTGTCCCGGTCCACCATGGTGAACACGGTGTCCAGGTGCATGAAGGACCGGGTCTTGGGGATGTTGAAGGCCAGCACCTTCCGGAACGTACCGCCGTAGGAGAGGACGGTCTCCGCCAGGGTGTCGACAGAGTCCTCCCGGGTGCGCTGGGAGATGCCAACCGCCAGTACCCTGGGAGACAGCACCAGAATGTCGCCGCCCTCCAGGGAGGTACTCTCCCCCCGGTCATACCACCGGGGCACGTTTTTGTACTTCGGATGATGCTCGAAAATGAATTTGCCGAACAGCGTCTCCCGGTTCCGGGTGGCGGTGTGCATCTTGTGGAGGGACACGCCGGTGCCGATGGTGGCGAAGGGGTCCCGGGTGAAATACAGGTTGGGCAGGGGGTCCACCGCGAAGGGATAGCCGTCCTCCACAGCGGAGAGGTAGTCCCCCAGGCGGCCGCCCGCCGCCCGCAGCTCATCTTTGCGGACGCCCGCCATCATGGCGGACACCATCGCCCGGTCGCTCATGGCCCCCAGGTATTCTTCCAGCATTCCCCGTGTCCGGGGGTCCTCCACGCCGGATTCGTCCAGGAACTGATGCAGGAAGTCCTGCCGCACCTCGGGGCCGGTCAGGGACTCCGCCACCAGGTCGGTGAGGTACACCACCTCCACGCCCTGCTGGCGCAGGCAGTCGGCAAAGGCGTCGTGTTCCTTCTGGGCCTCCTGCAAATAGGGGATGTCGTCGAACAGCAGCCGTTCCAGGTACTCCGGCATCAGGTTTTCCAGCTCTCCGCCGGGGCGGTGCAGCAGCACCCGCCGCAAGCGCCCGATCTCGGAGGTATTATGGATCGCCGTCTCCAATGAAGCTCACTCCTTTTCAGGGTAAAATGGGTTCCTGGATAGGGTTTCTGGTTTTTCACGTTTCATGCGTGGAAAGACAAATTTACGCAAAAAAAGAACAGGCCGAAGCCTGTTCTCAGCTTGTCGAAAAAGTCTTTTCGACAAGCTGCTTAAGATTTCAGAACTTTCAAAAAGTTCTGAAATCTATTGATTTGAATGGCGCAGGGCACCCTTC
>SFPN01000013.1 GCA_004551945.1 Clostridiales bacterium
AAAGGGGTCCCGGGCCTCCCGGTCCATCTTGTTGATGAAGGTGAAGATGGGGATGTCCCGCATGACGCAGACCTTGAAGAGCTTCCGGGTCTGGGCCTCCACGCCCTTGGCAGCGTCGATGACCATCACGGCGGAGTCGGCGGCCATCAGGGTGCGGTAGGTGTCCTCGGAGAAGTCCTGGTGGCCGGGGGTGTCCAGAATGTTGATGCAGAAGCCCTCATACTGGAACTGGAGGACGGACGAGGTGACGGAGATGCCGCGCTGCTTTTCGATCTCCATCCAGTCGGAGACGGCGGCCCGGGTGTTTTTCTTGCCCTTGACCTGACCGGCCTGGGCGATGGCCCCGCCGTAAAGCAGGAACTTTTCCGTCAGGGTTGTCTTACCGGCGTCGGGGTGGGAGATGATGGCGAAGGTTCTTCTTCGCTTGATTTCGGACTCGTATTTCGGCAAAGGATATTCCTCCTCTGTTGATTTGGATAAAACTTAACATAATATTTTACCATGCCATGGGACGCTCTGCAAGTGGTTTTCGCCTCCAAAGAGTGCCAAAGAGGAGCAAGTATCGTCACAAGTCCCCCGGCGTCCCCGGCAATAAAAATCACCATCCGAGACGGTGCGTTCTCAGATGGCGATTTTTCGCTTATACCGGCCGGAACCGCAGACAGATCAGCCTTTGGCCACGCTGGCCTGCCCCCGCAGGGCCAGGTAGTCCAGGATGGCCTGGGCGGTCTGCTCCGGGCCGATGGAGCTGTCGATGCACAGGGAGTAGTTCCGGGCGTCTCCCCAGGCGGTCCCGGCGATATTCTTGTAATAAGCCCCCCGGGCAGCGTCGGAATGGCGGATGCTGGCGGCGGCCTCCTCCTGGGTGTCGCCGTACATCTCCATCACCTTCCGGGTGCGGTAGTCCTTGGGGGCGTGGATAAAGACCCGCACCACGTTGTCGTAGTTCCGGAGGACATAGTCTGCCGCCCGGCCCACGATAACGCAGGAACCGGCATCGGCAATCTTCCGGATGATCCGGTCCTGGGCGGTGATGGCCTGCTGGACCACGTTGGTGCTCAGGTACAGGTCGTGGAGCAGGGCAGGGGAGTTGGCGTTTAAGTCGGAGATAAACTCCTGGGCCAGACCGCTCTCCTGGGCGGCCAGGGCGGTCATCTCCTTATAGTAGCAGGCAACCCCCAGCTGGTCTGCCAGCAGCTGACCCACCCGCTTGCCGGCGGAGCCGTGCTCCCGGGCGATGGTGACGATGACCCCGGGGTGAGAGGGCCGGATCACGGTGGAGGCAGCTTCGGGTGCCTGGGCGGGGGCGGCGGCCTCGTCGGCGCGCAGCTTCCGGAAGAAGCGAAGGGTCAGCGTGGCGGCCACGATCATGGCGATCAGGTCCGCAGCGGGGGCGGCAAAGAGGATGCCCTTGACCCCGAAGAACCGGGGGAGAAGAATGCACAGGGGCACAAAGCACACCAGGTCCCGGATGAGGGAGGAGGCTGCTGCCTTGCCGGGGTGGCCCACCGCCTGGAAGAAGATGGAGGTCATCTTAATGAGGCAGGTGAAGGTCACCAGAGACAGGAAGATGCGGAAGGTGAGCAGGGCAAACTCCCAGTAGAGGGGGTCACCCGCCCCGAAGATGCCGATGACTACCTGGGGGCACAGCTCGAAGATCAGCGTGGAGACCAGACCCACCGCCAGGGTGGACAGGAAGATCAGCTTGTAGGTCCCCCGGACCCGGTCATACTTCCGGGCGCCGTAGTTGTAACCCAGAATGGGCTGGCCCCCCAGGATGATGCCCACCACGATGTTGATGACGATGGTAAAGACCTTGGTCTCAATGCTGATGACGGAAATGGGGATGTCCGGGCCGTAAATGGACAGGGAGCCATACTGAAACAGCATGATGTTGCACACCAGAGAGATGATGACGATGGACATCTGGGTGATGAAGGTGGAGGCCCCCAGCTGCACCACACCCCGGAAAACCCGCAGATCTGGCAGAAAGCTCTTTTTGGTCAGATGGAAGGTCTTGGTGCGGGTGGTGTAATAGATCACGCTGAGGACGAAGGAGAGAATCTGGCCCAGGACTGTTGCGTAGGCCGCTCCCTTGATCCCCCAGTGCAGACCGAAGATGAAGATGGGGTCCAGGATGATGTTCAGCACCGCACCGCCGGTGGTGGCGGCCATGGAAAACTTGGGGCTGCCGTCGGCGCGGATGACCCCGTTCATGGCGTTGGCCAGCATATAGATGGGCAGGGCGGCCAGCAGAATGGTAAAGTACTCCATGGACATGCCGATGGTGGTGTCCGACGCGCCGAACAGGCGGAGAAGGGGTTCCTTGCATAAGGTGGCCACCAGGATGAGCACCAAGCTGATGAGAAAGGTGATGGTCAGGCCGCTGCCGATGCACTTGTGGGCGTTCTGGGTGTCCCCCTTGCCCTGGCAGAGGCTCAGGTAGGCGGCGGACCCGTCCCCTACGCACCAGGCTAAGGCCAGGGAGATGATGAGGATGGGGAAGACGATGCCGGTGGCGGCGTTGCCCAGGTATCCCAGCTCACTGTTGCCGATGAAGATCTGGTCCACGATGTTGTACAGGGCGGTGACCAGCAGGGAGAAGATACAGGGGATGGAGAAGGTGCGCAGGAGCTTCCCCAAAGGCGCCTGGCCCAAATACTGGTTTTGATCGGACTGCATAGGAAATATCCTCCTTTTCAAAAAACGCAAAAAAAGTGCGCAGAATTGTTAGAAATTCTACGCACTTTTGGCTGCTAACACAGTTAAGATACCATAAAAAGTTTTGAAAATCAAGGGCTGGCAGATTCGATTTGTGAAATCCGACGAACCGTTGCCTCCTCCAGCTTGTGGTCTTTGATGCGTTCTACATGGATCTGGAGCTGATCGGTGCGGACCGAGATGGTCCGCCCGTCCTGGGGCACGGAGCCGTACAAGCCGAACACATACCCGGCGAAGGTGTCATACTCCTCCACTGGCAGGTCCAGCCCCAGCTCCTGGGCCACGTCGTCCATGCTGGCGGAGCCGCGGATCTGCCAGGTCTGGCTGTCCAGCTGCTGGATCTCCGGCAGCTCGCCCTCCATCTCAATCTCGCCCACCAGCTGCTCCAGCAGGTCCCGGATGGTGACCACCCCCAGCATCCCGCCGTGTTCGTCCAGGACCACCGCGTAGTAGCGGCGGCGGGCCTTCATCTGCTTGAAGAGCATGTCGGCCTTGACGGTCTCGGGGACGAAGAAGGGGGGCTTTACCAGGGCCTCCAGAATCTCCGGGACGGTGGCGTCCTGCATCCGGAAGAAGTCCCGGGCGTCCAGCACGCCCACCACCTGGTCCACGGTCTCCCGGCAGACGGGGTACCGGGTGTGGCGGGTGGACAGGATGACCTGGGTCCACTCCTGGGTGGTCTGGTCGGTCCAGAGCAGGTCCAGTTCCGTGCGGTGGGTGGCGAATTCCCCCACGGTGATGTCGTCAAACGCGAAAACGTTGGTGATAAATTCTTTGGTCTCGCTGTCAAAGACCCCTTTCTCGCTGCCCCGGTCGAGCATCATCTTGATCTCTTCCTCGCTGACCTCCTCCTCGTCGGCGTTGGGGTCGATGCCCAGCAGACGGAGGACCAGGTTGGTGGAGGCGGTGAGAATGGCCACCACCGGGGCAAAGACCTTGGCGATGGCGGAGATGAGGGCAGAGAGGGCCAGGGCCAGAGTCTCCGCCTTTTTCATGCCCAGGCGCTTGGGGACCAGCTCCCCGAACACCAGGGTGAAGTAGGACAGCAGGAGGGTGATGAGCACCACGGACAGGGTGTCCAGGGTGGCGGCGGGGAGGGGGACTCCGGCGGCCAGAAGCAGACCGGTGAGCCGGTCAGAGAAATTGTCCGCGGCAAAGGCGCTGCCCAGAAAGCCCGAAAGGGTGATGGCGATCTGAATGGTCGCCAAAAACTGGGCAGGCCGGCTGGTGAGCCGGGCCAGGCGCAGGGCCCGTTTATCCCCCTGGGACACCAGCTGGGCCAGCTTGTTGTCGTTCATGGAGATCACGGCGATCTCCGCGCAGGCGAAGACCGCATTGAGAGAGATGAGGATTAGCTGAAGAAGAATGGGGAGCAGAATATCGTGTTCCATGGAGCATCCCTCCTAATATAATAGGTAGTGTATCATACTCCCGGATTTGGGTCAATCGAAGGGCGGGCCGTGGAAAAAATTCTGGAAAACCAGAAAAAACTCCTTTACTTTTCGTCCGGCGGCTGTTATAATAACTTGGTACTTGAGCGATACGCGCCAGTAGCGTAATGGATAGCGCATCAGATTCCGGTTCTGAGGGTTGGGGGTTCGAGTCCCTTCTGGCGTGCCAAGTAAAAAAGCCTGGAAATCATCTGATTTCCAGGCTTTTTCTTTGTGTCGATTTGATTGGAACTCAGGCCAGCAGACGAAGCCTTGCCAGCCAGGCGATCACTTCGTCCCGCTTGGCCGGGCGCTCGGGGGAGGTGCCGTCGGTAAGGCCAGTCTGCACCGCTTTGGTCCAGGCGCCTTCCTGCACGCTCCACTCCGGCTCGGGCAGGGATTTGGCGTGGAGCTCTGCCTTCTGCACCAGCTGATAGGCCTGCTCGTTGGTCATTTCCTTCAGCAGCTTGTTGATGTCCATGTCGTCCTCCTCCTTTGGCTGTTCGGGCCGCTCAATGACCCAATAATACTTCACCTGCTGTCTGAACAGGCTGTAGCTTCCTTTGGTCCGCGCCGCCTTGGTGGAGGCCGGATCGTTGATGTAAATGGTGTCGCCGTCGATCTTCCACGCCAGCACATAATGGCCGGAGCTTGTCCAGTTGCCGGGCCCCATGCAGGCGATCACCAGCTCGCCCCGGTCCAGAGCGTCCTTCACCTGGGCGTGGTAGGCGCTGGTGGCGTTGCCGTACAGACTGGCGTAGTTCAGCCGGGTCATCCGCAGGCCATACCGCGCCCCGGCCGGTTCAAAGTAGCCGTAGTAGGTCCCCTGGTGAGGTGCCTTGTACCCGTGAGCCAGCGCCCAGGCGCACTCGGTTTTGGGGGTGACGGAGGGGTCCGCCCAGGTTGCCAGCACCATAGCCATGGCCGTGGGCCCGCAGCCGGAAGCGGCGATGGTGGTCTTTTCCCCGGGAGCGGAGTAATCCAGACTGCCCCATTTGGGGTCCGTCTGCAAATAGGAAACCGGCTGGGTCATGCTTCCACCTCCGGCAGCCCTGCCACGCTGGTCAGCAGGGACAGGATACCGGCCAGCACCGTGGCGGACACCACGACGGGCCACTCCACTGCGGACAGCACAGCCGCCGCGCCAATGGTGGCAATGGCCGTCTGGGCCATGGTCTTAACCGCCCGCACGCCTGCGGCCTTCCACCAAGTTTTTGTTTTTTCGCTCATCCTCATTCTCCTTTCTGTTCCACATAAATCCCCACCAGCTCGCTCAGCGGGTTATAGACAGGATTCACCGTATCCCTGCTGCACAGATACACAACCCCATCCTGGCTGTAATACAACCCGCTCGCCAGCGCCATGCTGCCCTCATAGGGGATAGGGTCATACTTGGTTCCGTCGTGGGTCTCGCAGATTTCCTCCCACAGAGCCGGAACATTCTCCGGCTCCCACCCCTCCTGGGATGTGTGGGCCTGGAGACAACGGAACAGCCTGCTGTGGTGCTGCACCTTGAAGCCCACGGCATAGTCCGTGTCAGATGCCCATTCCGGGTAAAATTCTGCCATCCGCAGGGCTGTGTTATCGTCCACGGTCAGACTGTTGAGCTCCTTTGCGATCAGCAGGCGGGCGACTTCGGATTCTGTCAGGGGGCGGGTGCGCTCATAGGCTTCATAGGCGGCCTGCTCTGCCTGCATTGCGGTGATTTTTTCGGCGGTCATTTCCACAATGTTGCCATTAAGCCATTTGTTTATAGCAATTTACCTCCCGTAAATCTGGATGATGCCGGATACAGCTTGATATGTCGATACAGGTGCTGCAAGCTTAAATTTCGCAGCCTTGCCAACATTAATGTTTATGCCCGGGCTTACAGTGTGAATCTCCATAGATCCCCTCCTTTTCGTTTCCCTCAGAGATTCTTACAGGCACACCCCGTGTGCTCTTCCAGGTCTGCGATGCGGTGGTTGGCCACCCGCATCTTTTCGTCAAATACGCTGGTTTTCTCCTCCAGCCGGTAGGTGCGCTCCACCAGGCTGTTGTGCTTGTCCACCCGCTTGGTGAGCTCGTCCAGCTTGTAGGTCAGCAGAGCCTCAGTTTTCCGCTGCTGAAAGATGTTGTTCACCAGGCAGACCAGAGTGGCCGCCCCGGCGGAGATCAGCGCCGCAAAAATGGTTTCCGTCCTTTGTCCCCCCTTCCCCCAAATCGCAGTCCTACCTCCGTTATAGAACGTATGTTCTATTTCTTCCAGCGCCGCTGCCGGGTCACCTGTCCGGAGCAGGTATCCATTGGGGACTGGGCCGGAGCTGGGGGGGGAAGGGTGGAGGTTGTGATTGCCTTTGGAGGCAATCTGTGCTACAATACACCCCAAGAATTGCATTTTTTGACCTGCGATCAAATCCCGAAAGGAGACTATTATCGTGAGCTTTTCCTTCCATGTTCCCACTAACTTTGTCTTTGGCCAGGGGGCTGTCCAGAAGCTGCACAAGCAGCGCCTGCCCGGCAAGAAGGCCCTCATCGTCATTTCCAGCGGCAAGTCCACCCGGGCCAACGGCTACCTGGACACCGTCCAGGACCAGCTGACCCAGGCCGGCGTGGAGTACGCCGTTTTTGACAAGATCCTGGCAAACCCCGTCATTGCCAACGTGATGGACGGCGCGGCCTGCGCCCGGGAGAACGGCTGTGATTTTGTCCTGGGCCTGGGCGGCGGCAGCAGCATTGACGCGGCCAAGGCCATCGCCATGATGGCCCCCAATGAGGGTAATTACTGGGACTATGTCTACGGCGGCACCGGCGGCGGCCAGCGGATGAAAAACAAGCCCCTGCCCATCGTGGCCATTCCCACCACCGCCGGCACCGGCACCGAGCTGGATGCCTGGACCATCATCACCAACGACGAGACCAACGAAAAGATGAGCGGCGGCAACAAGAACACCTTCCCGGTGCTGGCCATCGTGGACCCGGATCTGATGCTGTCCGTGCCCCCCAAGTTCACCGCCTACCAGGGCTTCGACGCCCTCTTCCACTCCGTGGAGTGCTATATCAACAAGACCAACAACCTGATGGCGGATATGTTTGCCCTGAAGGCCATTGAGGCTGTGGGCCGGAACCTGGCCGCCGCCTACGCCGACGGGCAGAACGTGAAGGCCCGGGAGCAGGTGGCCTTCGGCAGCAGCCTGGGCGGCCTGGTGATGAGCGTGGACAACCTGTGCTCCGAGCACGCCATGGAGCACCCCCTGTCCGCCTATCACCCCCAGATCGCCCACGGCGCGGGCCTCATCATGATCAGCCGGGCCTACTACACCCACATGATGGAGAACTGCCCCGAGCTGGCCCCCCGCTTTGTGGACATGGCCAAGGCCATGGGCAGGGAGGACGCCAAGGAGGCTTCCGACTTCATCACCGCGCTGACGGACCTGCAGAAGGCCTGCGGGGTGGACGAGCTGAAGATGTCCGACTACGGCATCACCCCCGAGGAGTTCCCCGCCTTCGCCGCCAACGCCCGGAGCACCATGGGCATCCTCTTCAAGATGGACCGCATCCAGCTCAGCGACGACGATCTGGTGAAAATCTATACCGAATCCTACAAGTAAAAGCCAACAAAAAAACCGGTTCCCATATGGGAACCGGTTTTTCTTTTCCGGGTTATTCCGCAGGCTCTTCTGTGGGAGCCTCCGGGGTGGGTTCGGGTTCCACCTTGGTGCCGCACTGGGTGCAGAAGTTGGCCTCGTCCTCCAGGGGCGCGCCGCAGCTGGCGCAGGTGGGGGGGACCACTTCGGCCTCCACCACTTCGGGGGAGGGCTCTTCTACCTTGGCGCCGCAGCTGGCGCAGAACTTGGCGTCCTCAGCCAGAGGTGCGCCGCAGCTGGCGCAGGCGGGGGCGGCGGGGCTGGCCTCTTCCGCCTGGCGGTTGGCTTCCAGATCGGCCTGCGCCCGGAGGATGACCTCTCTGGCGGCCTGGATGGAAGCATACAGGGCCATGATCTCGTCGTCGAAGGTTTCGCCGGCGTCCAGCTTATCCACCAGCAGCTCGCCGATGTTCAGGGTGAACTCTGCGATCTTTCGCTCCTCGCTGTTGATCTTCAGGTTCAGTTTTCCGTTCTCGATGGCGTTGTTTGCCTTGCTGGTGGCGGTGGCGGCCAGGGTGTTGAGCTTATCGAGCAGTGCCGTAGGTCATTCCTCCTTTAGCGGCAGTGTTCAGGTTGGAAGGGGCGGCTCAGAAGTAGGCCTTCAGAGCCTCGGTAGCCAGGGCGATGTCGGCGCTGATGGTGATGGTGAACTTCACCTGGTTCTGTTCGGAGAAGCGGTCCAGCCAGCCCAGGAACTCTTCCACCTCGGCGGAGTCGGGCTCGGAGGGGATGATCTTGCACAGGCTGTCGATGAACACGTGGGTCAGATCGTAGTTGGAGGCGTACATACCGCTGATAAAGCCCTTGAAGAAGGTAAAGTTATCGGCGGCGAAGTCGCTGGACTCCACCAGACGGACGGCGGGGCTGACGTCATAGACCAGCTTCTTGCCGATCTCCACGCACACCACGTTGCCGCTCTCGTTTTCTGCGGCATAATTGATCATATCAATGAGCTGCTTGGTCTTACCGGTACCTTTTGCGCCCATAATCACTCTAACCATAGTTAATCACTCCTTCTTGATCCAGAAAAGGTTGTTTTTCTGATGGACTCATGTTACCATCCCGCCGGAAAAAAAGCAATGGGATTGCGAGAATTTCACGAAAAATTAACGGCGGGAATCCAAAATTTTTCTTCTCTCCTCATAGCCGGGCTTGCCCAGCAGGGCGAACATGTTCTTCTTGTAGGCCTCCACCCCGGGCTGGTTGAAGGGGTTGACCCCCAGCAGGTAGCCGGACAGGCCGCAGGAATATTCAAAAAAGTAGATCAGCTGTCCCACCCAGTGGGCGGTGCGCTCCTGGGCGGTCAGCAGCAGGTTGGGGACTCCGCCGTCGGCGTGGGCCAGGGCGGTGCCCCGGCGGGCCTGCTCGTTGACAAAACGCAGGTCCTTCCCCCGGAGGTACTCCAGACCTGACCGGTCCCCGGGCTTGGGGTTCAGCAGGCAGGAGGAGGAGGGGATGGCAAAGCGCACCACCGTTTCAAACAGGTCCCGCTCGCCCTCCTGGATGTACTGGCCCATGGAGTGCAGGTCGGCGGTAAACTCCACGCTGGCGGGGAAGATCCCCTGGCCGTCCTTGCCCTCGCTCTCGCCGAAAAGCTGCTTCCACCACTCCCCGAAAAACCGGAAGGAGGGCTCATAGCAGGCCAGCAGCTCGATGTTCTTGCCGCTTTCATACAGGGCGTGGCGGGCGGCGGCATACTGCCAGGCGGGGTTGTCCTGGCCGGGGGTGCGAAGGTAGCCCATGGCTTCGGCGGCTCCGTCCAGCAGCTCCTGCACCGGAAGTCCCGCCACCGCCAGGGGCAGCAGCCCCGCAGCGGTGAGCACAGAGTACCGTCCGCCGATGGAGGCGGGCACGGAGAAGGTGGCGTAGCCCTCCTGGTTGGCCAGGGCCCGCAGGTGGCCCTCATGGCGGTCGGTGGTGACGAAGATCCGGTCCCGGGCCCCGGCGCGGCCATACTTCTCCTCCAGCAGCTGGCGGAAGAGGAGGAAGGCGATGGACGACTCAGTGGTGGAGCCGGACTTGGAGATCATGTTCACGGAAAAATCCTTGTCCCGCACATAGTCCAGCAGCTCGTTGAGGGCATCGGAGGACAGGGTGTTGCCAGTGAAAAAGATCTGGGGGGTGTCCTTGCAGAACAGGTTGTAGTTGGGGGAGGTGAGCAGCTCCAAAACCGCCCGGGCGCCCAGGTAGGACCCGCCGATGCCGATGACCACCAGAACCTGGGACTGGTCCCGGATAATTCTGGCGGTCTGGAGCAGGCGGCTCAGCTCTTCGGGGTCATAGTTTTCCGGCAGATGGACCCAGCCGGTGAACTCGCCCCCCTGGCCGTTGCCCCGCTCCAGCAGGTTCCAGGCGTTGATGAGCCCGTCCAGCCGGGAGGAAAGCCAGTTTTTCGGCAGGAAGGGCAGGGCGTTGGACACATCAAATTGAAGCATGAAAAACACCTCCTGATGGAAGGGTTTGCCCCCTCCCTGGCTCCCCCTCTGGGGGAGCTGGCACGGCGAAGCCGTGACTGAGAGGGCAGCGACTTAATTCTTTAAACTCTGCATGGGAGCTGGGATACGGCCGCCCCGCTGAATGAAAGCGGCGCTGGAGAAGGGATGCACCGGCATCACCGGGGCGGAGCCCAGCAGGCCGCCGAACTCCACCATGTCGCCCACCTTCTTGCCGGGGGCGGGAATCAGGCGGACAGCGGTGGTCTTGGAGTTGACCATGCCGATGGCGGCCTCGTCAGCGATGATGGCGGAGAGGGTTTCCGCAGAGGTGTCCCCGGGCACGGCGATCATGTCCAGCCCCACGGAGCACACGCAGGTCATGGCCTCCAGCTTGTCCAGCTGGAGGGCCCCCTGCTGGGCAGCGGCGATCATGCCCTCGTCCTCACTCACGGGAATGAAGGCGCCGGACAGGCCGCCCACATGGTTGGAGGCCATGACGCCGCCCTTTTTCACCGCGTCGTTGAGCAGGGCCAGGGCGGCGGTGGTGCCGTGGGTGCCGCAGACCTCCAGGCCCATCTCCTCCAGAATCCGGGCCACGGAGTCCCCCACCGCGGGGGTGGGAGCCAGGGAAAGGTCCACAATGCCGAAGGGCACGTCCAGCCGGGAGGAGGCCTCCCGGGCCACCAGCTGGCCCATGCGGGTGATGCGGAAGGCGGTCTTTTTGATGGTCTCAGCCACCACGTCAAAGGGCTGGCCCTTTACCTGCTGGAGGGCGTGGTGGACCACCCCGGGGCCGGAGATGCCCACGTTGATGACGCATTCCGGTTCACCCGCGCCGTGGAAGGCCCCGGCCATGAAGGGGTTGTCCTCCACGGCGTTGGCGAAGATCACCAGCTTGGCGCAGCCGAACCCGCCGGAGGCGGCGGTGAGGTCGGCGGTTTTCTTGATGACCCGGCCCATCTCCGCCACCGCGTCCATGTTGATGCCCGCCTTGGTGGAGCCCACGTTCACCGAGGAGCACACCAGCTCGGTGGTGGCCAGGGCCTCGGGGATGGAGGTAATCAGCTTCCGGTCCGACTGGGTAAAGCCCTTCTGGACCAGGGCGGAAAAGCCGCCGATGAAGTTCACGCCCACGGTCTTGGCGGCCTTGTCCAGGGCGGCGGCGAAGGGGACGTAGTCGGTGCAGTCGCTGGCGGCGGCCACCAGGGAGATGGGGGTGACGGACACCCGCTTGTTGACAATGGGGATGCCGAACTCCTTCTCGATGGCCTGGCCGGTGGAGACTAACTTTTCCGCCCGGCGGCAGATCTTGTCGTAAATTTTCCGGCAGGCAGCCTCCTGGCTGGGGTCGGCGCAGTCCAGCAGGGAGATGCCCATGGTGATGGTGCGGATGTCCAGGTGCTGGCGGTCGAACATTTCAATGGTCTGTAAGACTTCCGAGGAATTGATCATGGAAAGAACCCTCCCTGCTCAGATGCGGTGCATGGCGTTGAAGGTGTCCTCCCGCTGGGCGTGGATGTTCAGGCCCAGGCGGCGGCCCAGGTCGGACATGACGTCGGCCAGGTCGCCGAAGGGAACCTTGCAGGCACCGGCGTCCACCAGCATGACCATGGTGAAGAAGTCGGGGGGGAGGATGGTTTGGGTGATGTCCAGGACGTTGACGTTCTGTTCTGCCAGCTCCTTGGTGACGGCGGCGATGATGCCCACCTGATCCTTGCCGGCTACGGTGATAACTGCGCGCATAAAACTGATACCTCGCTGTGAAAAAATATAGGTTTATATCATGAAACAATCCAATGGGATTGCCCCGCTCACCCCTCCAGCTCATCCAGCGTCAGCTGGAAGGCGGGGAGGAAGGTCTCTATGAAATAGTCCAGCTCCGGCAGGCGGTAGGATTCCAGCGCCCGGAGGGTCTGTTCTGCCGCCTGCTGAAACTCCCGGTTGCCTGCCTTTAGTTCCTCCAGACACTTGAGATGGGCCGAGAGCTTGTCCGCCGCCTTCACCAGCGCCAGCACCTCCGGGTCGGTCTCGGAGAGAAGCTGGCCGAAAGCCGGGCGCATCTCGTCGGGGAGCATGGCAACCAGCCGGTCCGCCGCGCTCTGCTCCACCGCCTTGTAGGCGTCCCGGATGGCGGGATTGGCGTATTTCACCGGGGTGGGCAGGTCCCCAGTGAAGATCTCCGGGGCGTCGTGGTAGAGGGCCACGGCGGCCACATGGCCGGGGTCGATGGTGCCCCCGAACTTGTCCCGGCGGATCACCGCCAGGGCGTGGGCCAGCACCGCCACCATGTGGGAGTGTTCCTGGATGTTCTCCGGAACGGTGCTCCGCATGAGGCCCCAGCGGCCGATGTATTTCATTCGGGCAATGTATGCAAAAAAAGAATGACCCATGAAAAAACCTGCTTTTCTAAGAAAAATCTTGCGTATTCCGCCCGTCTTGGGTAAGATAGCAAAAGAATAGAAAATCATTATACCAGAACCCGGGAAAAAAGGGAAGAGAATTTATAAGGAGGACGGTCATGGTTTTTGCCTTCCATACCCTAGGCTGCAAAGTGAACCAATACGAGACCCAGGCCATGGAGGAGCTGCTGCTGGCCAAGGGCCACACCCTGGTCCCCTTTGAGGAAAAAGCCGACATCTACATTATCAATAGCTGCACCGTCACCGCCGTCAGCGACAAGAAGTCCCGCCAGGCGGTGCGCCAGGCCCGGCGGAGAGCACCGGAGGCGGTGGTGGCCCTGTGCGGGTGTTACCCTCAGGTGTCCCCGGAGGAGGCGGCCAAGCTGGACGCCGACCTCATCGGCGGCAGCGGGGACCGGCAGGGCTTTCTGGAGCTGCTGGAGTCTATGGCCAGCCGGAAGGAAAAGACCGTGACGGTGGACAACGCCCTTCACCGCCGGGCCTTTGAAGCTCTCCCTGCCGGGGGGCTGGAGGGCCGCACCCGGGCCATGCTGAAGGCCGAGGACGGCTGCACCAATTTCTGCGCCTACTGCATCATCCCCTACGCCCGGGGACCGGTGCGCTCCCTGCCCCTGGACCAGGCGGAGGAAGAGGCCAGACGGCTGGCGGCGGCAGGCTACCGGGAGCTGGTGCTCACCGGCATTGAGCTGTCCTCCTACGGCCGGGATCTTCCCGGCCGGCCCAGCCCGGCAGAGCTGATCCAGCGGGTGTGCCAGGCGGCTCCCCAGCTGCGGGTGCGCCTGGGCTCCCTGGAGCCCAGAACCGTCACGGAGGAGTTCTGTCAGCGGCTGAAAGCCCTTCCCAACCTGTGCCCCCACTTCCACCTGTCTTTGCAGAGCGGCTGCGACGCGACGCTGTCCCGGATGAAGCGGAAGTACGACACCGCCCGGTTTTATGAATCCGCCGCCCTTCTGCGGGCGCACTTTGACAATCCCGGCATCACCACCGACCTGATCGTAGGCTTTCCCGGGGAGACCGAGGAGGAATTTTCCCAGACCCTGGACTTTATCAAAAAATGTGCCTTTTCCCAGATGCACATTTTCCCCTACTCCCGCCGCCAAGGGACCCCGGCAGCGGCCATGCCGGGGCAGCTGTCCAACGCGGAGAAAGCCCAGCGGGCCCAGCGGGCAGCGGAGGTGGCCGGCGCCCTTCGCCGCAGCTGGCTCACCGGCTGGATCGGGAAAACGGTAGAGGTCCTTTTTGAGGAGGAAAAGGAGGGCTTCTGGCGGGGCTACACCCCCCAGTATGTGGAGGTTACGGTTTCCGGCGAGGAAAATCTGCACAACACCCTCCGCCGGGTCAGGCTCACCGCCGCCGGAGAGGACAAGATCTTTGGAACCCTGGTTGAGGAGGAAAGACCATGAGCAGAGCAGACGACCTGTTTATCCAAAACTGCAAGGAAATTTTGACCCGCGGGGTGTGGGACACCGACCAGGCCGTCCGCCCCCGGTGGGAGGACGGCACCCCCGCCCACACGGTGAAGGCCTTCGGGATTGTGAACCGCTACAACCTGCGGGAGGAGTTTCCCATCCAGACCATCCGCCGGATGTACCTGAAAAGCGCCGTGGACGAGCTGCTGTGGATCTGGCAGAAGAAGTCCAGCAACGTAAACGATTTAAACAGCCACATCTGGGACGCCTGGGCGGACGAAACCGGCTCCATCGGCAAGGCCTACGGCTACCAGCTGGGGGTGAAGCACCACTACCCCGAGGGGGACATGGACCAGGTGGACCGGGTGCTGTTTGACTTAAAGCACAACCCCGCCTCCCGGCGCATTCTGACCAATCTCTATAACCACCACGACTTAAGCGAAATGGCCCTGTACCCCTGCGCCTACTCCATGACCTTCAATGTGAGCGGCAAAACCCTGAACGCCATTCTCAACCAGCGCTCCCAGGACATGCTCACTGCCAACGGGTGGAACGTGATGCAGTACGCCGCCCTGGTCCACATGCTGGCCCAGGTCTCCGGCCTGGAGGCAGGGGAGCTGGTCCATGTGATCGCCGACGCCCACATCTACGACCGCCATGTGCCCATCGTGGAGGAGCTCATCAGCCGGAAGCCCTTCGACGCTCCCGTGTTCCGGCTGGACCCCGCCGTGACGGATTTCTACTCCTTCACCCCCGACAGCGTGAGCCTGGAGGGGTACCAGTGCCACCCCCTGGACCAGCCCATCCCGGTGGCAGTGTAAGGAGGGAGCAGCCATGAACGTCATCGTAGCCGTGGACGAAAACTGGGCCATCGGCAAAGACGGGGACCAGCTGTGCTACATCCCCGCGGATCTGAAGCGGTTTCAGAAGCTGACCACCGGCCACCCGGTCCTCTTAGGCCGCAAGACCCTGGCTACCTTCCCCGGGGGCCGTCCTTTGAAGAACCGGCGGAACCTGATCCTGTCCTCCCAGCAGGACTTTGCCCCGGAAGGGGGCGAGGTGTTCCATACCCTGGAGGCCGCTCTGGCAGCCGCCCCGGCGGACACCTTCGTCATCGGCGGTGAGTCAGTGTACCGCCAGGCCCTGGACCGGTGCGACACCACCTATGTGACCAAAATCCAGAAGGCCTTCCCCGCCGACCGGTACTTCCCCGATCTGGACGCCGACCCCGCCTGGATCATCGCAGAGACCGAGGGCCCCTATGAGCACGAGGGCCTGACCTACTTCTATGTCACCTACCGGAGAAAATAAGATCAAGACAGCAGGCCGCCCGCTGGTTTTCAGCGGGCGGCCTGCACGAATTTATATGAGGTAAGCGAGTAGCACAGAAAGGAAAAACCGGATCTCGTTCTGCTTGTATTGTACCGGCCGCCGTGCCCTGTTTCAATTACCCGCCCTACGGAAAATTCTAATTTCTTTTGCGTAAGACTACCGCACATGAAGTAGGAATTGCTTGTATTTAAGCAGAAATGGGGGAGAGGACCCACTTGCTTTCTGGCGGGGGAGAGGCTAAACTGAAACAAAGCCACCCGTTCCGGAAAGGAGGCGCCCATGGAAAAGAACGATTTTCTGCTGTGCAACGAGGTGATCTACCATATCCACACCTGCGGGGACCTGGACGAGCTCAAGCGCACCATCCTGGCCCAGGTGAAGCTGCTCATTCCCTATACCTATGCCAGCATCATCGCCGTGGAGATCGACCCGGAGACCAAGGCCATCCACCACAGCGACCCCTTCTGCCTGCCGGACAGCTTCACCGCCCTGGAGCACGAATGGATTGCCCGGGACTACCAGGACGAGAGCCTGTGGGTGAGCCACGCCCCCGAGTCCATTGTGGTCCGGAACAGCGAGATCATGGGGGAGGAGAACCGGCTGACCTCTCCCATTTACCGGGATTTGTATGTAAGGTATAACATCTACGACTCCCTCACCATGAACCTGGCCTATAACCACCAGGTCATGGCTCTCATGACCCTCTACCGCACCCGGGCGGACGGCGTGTTCACCGACCAGGAGGCCTTTTTCCTCCGGGCCCTGTCCCTGCACGTTAACTACGCCTACTTCATGATGTCCCGCCGGGAGAACCGGCGCGCTTCTGCCAGCCGGACCCTGGAGGAGCTGACGGCGGCGTACCGGCTCACCCGCCGGGAAGAGGAAATCCTGGGGATGGTTTTCCGGGAGCAGAGCAACGACGAGATTCTGGACCAGCTGGCCATCAGCCGGCACACGCTGCACAAGCATCTGCAGAATTTGTACCGGAAGTGCGGGGTGTCCTCCCGCCTGGAACTGATGAAGCTGCGAACGTAAGGAGGGGTACCCGGTGGAAAAGAACGATTTTCTGATTTATAACGAGGCGGTCTACCGCCTGCACGACTGCCAGACCCTGGCGGAGCTGAAGCCGGCGCTGCTGACCCAGGTGCGCCTGCTGGTCCCCTGCACCTACGCCAGCCTCATCCCCATCACCCGGGACCCGGAAACTCTGGCGGCGGTCCACGGGGAGCCGGTGTGCGTTCCCCGTGGCTTTCAGCCGGTGGAAAAGGCCTGGCTGGAGCAGGCGGATCAGGCCTACACCCTGTGGATGAGCCACGCGGCGGAGACCATGGTGGTGCGGGACAGCGAGGTGCTGGCGGGGGACAACTGCTTTTCCGCCCGGTCCTACCGGGAGGTGTATCTGCGCCACGGCATTGTGGACTGCGTGCAGATGAACATCGCCTGGGGCGGCCAGACCCTGAGCCGCCTGGCCCTTTACCGCACCCGGGAGGAGGGGCTCTTCACGGAGCAGGACACCTTCTGCCTGCGGGCCCTGGCCAACCACATCAACCTGGCCTGGGGCCGGTGCCTGAGGGGCCGAAAAGAGAGCGCCGCTGCCGGGCGCAGCATGGAGGAGCTGACAGCAGAGTACCAGCTCACCCGCCGGGAGGAGGAGATCCTGGGCCTGGTGTTCCGGGAGCTGAACAACGAGGAAATCCTGGAGAAAATCACCATCAGCCAGAACACCCTCCATAAGCATTTGCAGAACCTGTACCGCAAGTGCGGTGTCTCCTCCCGCCTGGGCCTTCTGAAGCTGCGGACAGGGTAAAATAAGAGGCCTGCCGTAAAAAGCAGGCCTCTGACTGTGTTACCCACCCTTGCTGGGGCGGTCTGTGACCGCCCGCTCCCAAAGGGGACCAACCCACGTTATGCGCGCCCCACCAGTGGGCGCGCGTTTCCTTTTACCGCTTCTCCGGCAAAATCTCCAGAATATGTCCGTCGGGGTCCTTGATGAAGTAGATCCCGCTGGCCAGCTCGTCAAACACAAGCCCCATGGTCTGGTGTTTGGCCTTGGTTTCCTCAAAGTCCTGGGCCACCAGGGCCACGTGGGGGGTGTCGTCCCCCAGAACATAGGGCTGGGTGCGGCCGGTCTCCTGGCACAGCTCCAGCTGGAAGCCGGTCACGCCGTCCCCCAGAAAGACCAGCTGCCAGCCCCGGTCGGGCATGTCCACGGTCCGCTGGGGGGTCAGCCCCAGGGCATCCCGGTAAAAGGCAATGCTCCGGTCCAGGTCCAGCACATGGACGCAGACGTGTTTCATGGTAATCATTGGAAAGTCCTCCCTGCAATTGTCATTTTCTCCATTTTAACACGGGAAAATGGGGAGAGCAATGGGTGAAAATTTCGAAAAATGAGAAAACCCCTCTATGCAAAGAGGGGAAAATAGGGTATGATAACAAAGTGTTCATCGAAAAAACCAACGCCCCGGCGCTGCTTGATTTCGGCGCCGGGGGCATGCATCCAGGGAGGGGTGTGTCATGAAACTAACCTTTTTCGGGGCCGCCAAGGCGGTCACCGGCAGCTGCCACTGCGTGGAAGTGGGCGGCAAGAAGATCCTCATCGACTGCGGCCTGCAGCAGGGGAAAGACGAGCGGGACAATACCGTGCTGGACTTTGCCCCCAACTACATTGATTATGTGATCGTGACCCATGCACACATCGACCACTCCGGCCGAATCCCTCTGCTGGTCAAGCAGGGCTTCCAGGGTCAGATCTTTACCACCCGCCTCACCGCCCAGCTCATGTCCATTATGCTGCGGGACTCCGCCCACATCCAGGAAATGGACGCCCAGTGGAAAAACCAGAAGGGCAAGCGTGCCGGCCGGGAGCCGGTGGAGCCGCTGTACACCGTGGCCGACGCGGAGCAGGCCATCGAAAAGCTGGTGACCTTTGAGTACGGCCAGATCGTGGAGCTGTGTGAGGGGGTCAAGATCCGCTTTGTGGACGCCGGCCACCTGCTGGGCTCCGCCTGCGTGGAGATGTGGCTCACCGAGGACGGGGTGGAGCGGAAAATCCTCTTCTCCGGGGACCTGGGCAACATCAACCAGCCGGTCATCCGGGACCCCTCCTTCGTGAAGGGGGCTGACTATGTGGTCATGGAGAGCACCTACGGCGACCGGAACCACGAGCCCATGGTGTCCTACACCGAAGCCCTGGCCAAGATCATCGACGACACCTTCTCCAAGGGCGGCAACGTGATCATCCCCTCCTTCGCCGTGGGCCGCACCCAGGAGCTGCTGTACTTCATGCGGGAGATGAAGCGGGACGGCATGGTGAAGTCCAACCCCAACTTTACGGTTGTGGTGGACTCCCCCCTGGCCAACGAGGCCACCAAGATCTTCGCCGGTGACCTGCGGGGCTACCTGGACGAGGAAGCCCTGGAGGTGGTGAAGGACGGGGAAAAGCTCTTCACCTTCCCGGGCCTCACCATGACCGAGAGCGGCGAGGAGTCCAAGATGCTGAACATGGACAAGTCCTCCAAGGTCATCATCTCCGCCTCCGGCATGTGCGACGCCGGCCGGATTCGCCACCACTTAAAGCACAACCTGTGGCGGGAGGAGTGCGCCATCGTCTTCGTGGGCTACCAGGGTGAGGGCACCCTGGGCCGCCACCTGCTCAACGGCGCCAAGCAGGTCCGCCTCTTCGGCGAGGACATCGCGGTAAACGCCAGCATCCATAACTTCAAGGGCCTGTCCTCCCACGCGGACCGGGACCACCTGCTGGACTGGATCGACCATGTGAACGACCCCGCCCCCAAGCAGGTCTTTGTGGTCCACGGCGACGCCCAGGTGACGGAAATCTTCGCCAACACCCTCCGGGAAAAGGGCATGTCCGCCCACGCGCCTCTCTACGAAGAGGTCTTTGACCTGGCCAACAACAAGATGCTGGCCGCCGGCGTGGAGATCGCCCCCAAGAAGACCAGCTACGAGTCCAACGGTCATGTCTCCTCCGCTTACCACGAGCTGGAGAGCGCCGCCATGGACCTTATGACCCTCATCCGGGCCAGCAAGGGCGGCAGCAACAAGGATCTCAAGAAGATGGCCGCCCAGCTGCGGACCATCGCCGAAAAGTGGAAGGCCTGATCAGCCCCTTCCGCTTGCTCAACACCATGCACCCCTGCGGGGACATTGGGCATCTGCCCCAATGTCCCCGTTTGCGCGCCCCAAGGAGGAAACCCTGCAACATCCGTGAAAAAAGCAGCAGCTTTGTGCCTGGCGGCTGCCCTTTGCCTGGCCCCTGCCGCCCAGACCCTGAACATGCTCTGGGATGACCTGGTGGAGACTGCCCCCAGGCCCCCCGCCGCCCGGGGGGAGACCGCCCAGGTGCTCTGCACAATCTTAACGGCGGTCGGTGTGCCTGCTGCTGTCCTTTCTCACTCTGGTGGTCATCGCGCTTCTGCTTCTCGCCTGGTGGTGCCCGAGCTTGCCGCCTGCGTTCAGACGCTGCTGGCGGAGGTCCCGGCTGCCCTGGAGCGTCTGGCGGCGCTGCTGACCAGTTCCGGCCTGTTCTCGGAGAGAACCTCCCAGGCCCTCAATGGAATAGATTGGGAGAGCGTCTTGGCCAAGCTTACCAGCGTCTTCTTCCACGGCGTTACCGGTGCGGTGACCACGGCAGCCCAGGTGCTCTCCTCCGTGGCGTCGGCGGTGGTGAGCGGCGTGGTGGACCTGGTGTTTGCCATCTACCTGCTGGCGGGGAAGGAAAAACTCCAGAGCCAGTGCACCGAGGCGGTGATTCTGGGCGCTCTGTGCGCGGCGGCGTCCTCGGAATCGCGGGGATGATGCTCAGCGTCCCCATCGCGGCAGCCCTTTACCGGCTCCTGCGGGAGGACGTGAGAAAAGGGCTTTCCCCCGCCCAGCCCCAGGAAAAACCAAAAACAGAAGAACATTGAAATCGCCCCGCTGACGCAGTCAGCGGGGCGATTTTTGGTATTCAGAATGGAACGGCGGTTACTTTTTCTTCCGGGCGGCAATGACGATGAGTACCACCAGAATGGCGGCCAGCAGGCCGATGAGAATGCCGATGGCCATGGTCATCACAGGGGCGGCGACGGCGCTGTCGCTGTCTGCCTGAACGGTCGCAGGGGCCGCAGGCTCCTGGTTTTGCTGGGTTTCCTGCGTGTCCTGGGTGTCCTGGACATCGGGCACAGTGGGCCCCAGGGGCTGGGGTTCCAACTCCTGCTCCGGGACGGGGGTGGGGTCATAGGTGGTGGTTTCCACCAGGCAGACCCAGCCGGAGACCCCGTCGTAGCTGGTGTAGCCCCAGGTGGCTCCCGTGGAGGAGGTGTCAGTCAGGGTGATGTGCAGGCGGGTGTACATGGGAATGGGCTGGGACCGGACGGTGTGATACTCCGTGCCCGGGCCGCCCCGGATGTTCAGCCCCAGGCCGTCCTTGGCGTTGACGTAGATGAAAAAGTCTGCCTGGCTGGGGGACGACTGCGTTTGGACGGGGGTGGGGTCATAGGTGGTGGTTTCCACCAGGCAGACCCAGCCGGAGACCCCGTCGTAGCTGGTGTAGCCCCAGGGGTTGCCGGCGGCGGAGGTCTCCGTCCGGGAGATGGTCAGCCGGGTGTACATGGGAACAGGGGAGGAGCGGACAGTGGCATATTCGGTGCCGGGTCCCGCCCGCAGGTTCAGGCCAAGACCATCCTTGGCGTTGACGTAGACGGAATAGCTGGCCTGGGCGGTGGTGGGCAGAAGGGCCGCCAGCAGGACCAGACACACCAGCAGAGCGCTCAGACGGCTGGTCAGGCGATTGCGCTTCATGGGGATCAGTCCTCTCTCTTTGTTTCGCGGGGGCTAGCTTCATCATACAGGAGAGGGCGGGGAAAAGTCAATAAAAAGCGTGGGCCCGTCCGGAGATCAAACTGGCCAGGGAATGGACAAATTCTCTGGTTTGTGATACAATACTACAGATTATATTTTATAGTCAGGGATTCTGCCCATTTGGCAGGCGCTGACGACAATGGAGATGCAAGCCTTGCGAAAAGAAATTATGGGTGTGTCCTTTGACGATCTGACGCTGGAGGAAGCGATCCGGCGGGGGGCGGAGCTGGCCGCCGGGCCGGGGTTTTCCTATGTGGTGACCCCCAACCCGGAGATCGTGAACCTGGCCCGCCAGGCCCCGGACTATGAGGAAATCTTAAACGGCGCAGGTCTGGTCCTGCCGGACGGCATCGGCGTGGTCTACGCGGCCAAGCTCCTGGGCCGGCCGCTCCAGGGCCGGGTGCCGGGCATTGACTTTGCCGCGGGCCTTCTGGCCAAGCTGGAGGAGAGCGGCGGCCGCCTGTTCCTCCTGGGGGCCAAGCCCGGGGTGGCGGAGCAGGCGGCGGAGAACCTGAAAAAGATTCATCCCAAGCTCATCCTCTGCGGCACCAACGACGGCTATTTCCAGGACTCCGCCCCGGTGGTGGAGAAAATCAAGGCGTCCAACGCCGACGTGGTCTTTGTCTGCCTGGGAGCCCCCAAGCAGGAGCGGTGGATGGCTCAGTACGGCCCTGCCACCGGCGCCCACCTGATGGTGGGTCTGGGGGGCGTGCTGGACGTGTACGCCGGGAACGTGAAGCGGGCTCCAGCCGCCTGGCAGAAGCTGGGGCTGGAGTGGCTCTACCGGCTGGTCCACCAGCCCAGCCGCCTGGGCCGCATGGCCAAGCTGCCCCTGTTCCTGGTGGACGCCATGAAGGAGAGCAGAAGAGAGGGAAAGCCATGAAAAAGGGAACCCTGATCGTCATTGAGGGCACCGACGGGTCGGGAAAATCCACCCAGTTTGCCCGGCTCTGCCAGCGGGCCCAGGGGGAGAACATCCCCTTTCAGCGGCTGGTTTTCCCCCAGTATTCCGAGCCCTCCTCCGCCCTCATCCGCATGTACCTGGACGGGGAGTTCGGCCAAAAGCCGGGAGACGTGAACCCCTACGCCGCCTCCGCTTTCTATGCGGTGGACCGGTACGCCTCCTGGAAAAAGGTGTGGCAGAACCACTATGAGGCCGGGGGCCTGGTGCTGGCCGACCGGTACACCACCTCTAACGCAGTCCACCAGACCAGCAAGCTCCCCCAGGGGGAGCGGCGGCCTTTTCTGGACTGGCTGGCGGACTTTGAATACCGCCGCCTGGGCCTGCCGGAGCCGGACCTGGTCCTCTGCCTGGACCTGCCCACGGACAAGGCGGTGGAGATGCTCCGCCGCCGGGAGGCGGCCACCCACACCAAAGGGGACATCCACGAGACCGACACCGCCTACCTGGCCGCCTGCCGGTCCGCTGCCCTGGAGGCGGCGGCGGTGTACGGCTGGCGGGTCATCCCCTGCCTGGACGGGGACGGCGAGCTCCGGTCCATTGACGAAATCCACCACGAGATCTGGCAGGCGGTCCGCCCCCTGCTTTGAAAAAGGAGACTATGACCATGGGAAGCGATATTTCTGCAGTAAAAAAAGTTCTGCGCCAGCAGATCCGGGAAGCGCTGGCAGAGCTCACCGACCAGGAACGGGACTGGTCGGACCGGGAGCTCACCCAGCAGTTTTTGCAGCATCCCGTCCTGAAGGACGCCAACACCGTGATGGTCTACTACGGCGTGGGAACCGAAATCCGCACCGAGGGCCTCATCACCGCCCTGCTGGAGCAGGGCAAAACCGTCTGCCTGCCCCGGTGCCTGCCGGAGTTTCAGATGCAGGCCTACGCCATCACCAGCCTGGAGGACCTGGAGCCGGACAAGTACGGCATCCCCGCCCCCAAGACCTCCTGCCGTGCGGTGGACCGGGAGGAGATGGACCTGATCCTGGTGCCCGGCCTGTGCTTTGACAGCCGGGGCAGCCGCCTGGGCCAGGGGGCCGGGTACTATGACCGGTACCTGGAGGACTACGAGGGGGTCACCCTGGGCCTGTGCCGGGAGGACTTCTTCCAGATCACCCTTCCCCGGGAGCCCCTGGACGTCTGGGTGCGGTATGTGCTCACCGAAGAGGGCCAGGTCTGGCCCTATCTGCCGGAGGAATAACAGAGACGGGAGGCCCCGCCGGGGGCTTTCCGATAGGAGGTAACCTATGGGAAAACGATATTACGACGACTGGGACCGTGACCGGGACTGGGACCGTGACCGGGCGCGCAGCCGGGACAGAGATCGGGAGCGTGACCGCGACCGGGGGCAGGAGCGCCGCCGGTCCAGCCAGCCTGCCCGGAAGAAGAAAAAGAAGCGCTCGGTCTTTTCCAGCTCCATGACCTATATCCTGCTGGTCTGCGGCGTCTCCTTCATCCTGGCTACCGTGGGCTGGACCATCGCCAACGATATGCTGGCCCTGAACAAGGAGGAGAAGGAGGCCGTCATCACCATCAAGGACGAGTCCGACTTCGGCAGCGTGGTGGACCAGCTGAAGGACAACGGCATCATCAAATACAAGGCCGCCTTCCGCCTCTTTGCCACCTTCACCGGCGGGGCGGACAAGGTGTCCGCCGGGCAGTACACCCTGGACACCAACATGGACTACAATGCCATCCTCAATAACCTGAGCTCCGGTTCCGCCAAACGGACCAGCACCACCGTCACCATCCCGGAGGGCTACACCATCCGGCAGATCTTCCAGCTGCTGGAGGAGAATGGGGTCTCCACGGTGGAGAAGCTGGAGGACATGGCCGCCAACCACGACTATGCCTTCTCCTTCCTCCAGGACATCCCCCTGGGCGACCCCGCCCGGCTGGAGGGGTATCTGTTCCCGGATACCTACGAGTTCTACAGAGGCGAGGACCCCAAGTATGTTATCAACAAGATGCTGGTGAACTTTGACGCCAAGGTGACCGACAGCATCCGCCAGCAGATCTGGGACCAGGGCAAGTCCATCGGGGAGCTTCTCACTGTGGCCTCCATGATCGAAAAGGAAACCGACGGCACCGACCGGGCCACCATCGCCTCGGTTATCTATAACCGTCTCAACAACCCCAACGGCGGCACCCAGGGCTACCTGCAGATCGACGCCACCATCCAGTATGTGCTGCCGGAGGGAGAGATCGTCTCCGAGGAGGACTACAACACCGTGGACAGCCCTTATAACACCTACCTGAACAAGGGCCTGCCCCCGGGCCCCATCTCCAACCCCGGTATGGAGTCCATCATGGCCGCCATCAACCCGGAGAAGACCAACTACTTCTACTATGCCCTGGGCGATGACAAGCATCACCACTTCTTCTCGTCCTACAGCGAGTTCCAGGCCTTCCTGAACAGCTGAGGGAGCGCGCCATGAAGAAAAAACTGGAACTGCTGGCCCCTGCCGGAGACTGGGAGCGGCTGGAGATGGCCGTGGCCTACGGGGCCGACGCCGTGTACCTTGCGGGAACTACCTTCGGCATGCGCTCCTTTGCGGGAAATTTCTCCCCGGAGGAGCTGAAGAAAGCGGCGGCCTACTGCAAAGCCCACGGGGTGGACTGCCACGTCACCTGCAACACCATGCCCCGGAACGACGAGGTAGCCCGCCTGCCCCAGTGGCTGGAGCTGCTGGAGGAGGCGGGGATCACCGCCGTGATCCTGGCGGACGTGGGGGTGCTGGCCCTGGCCAAGAAGTACGCCCCATCAGTGAAAATCCACATCAGCACCCAGGCCAGCATTGTAAACTATCAGGCCGCCTCCGCCTGGCACGACCTGGGGGCGGACCGGGTGATCCTGGCCCGGGAGCTGAGCCTGCCCGAGATCGCGGAGATCCGGGCCAAAACCCCCAGGGAGCTGGAGATTGAGACCTTCGCCCACGGGGCCATGTGCGTGTCCTACTCCGGCCGGTGCCTGCTATCCAACTACATGACCGGCCGGGACTCCAACCGGGGCGCCTGCGCCCAGCCCTGCCGGTACCAGTATTCCCTGGTGGAGGAAAAGCGCCCCGGGGAGTACTTTGACGTGTACGAGGATGAGAAGGGCACCTATATCATGAACTCCCGGGACATGTGTATGATCGACCATATCCCCGACCTGATGGCCGCCGGGGTGGATTCCATCAAGATCGAGGGTCGGGCCAAGTCCGCCTATTACGCCGCCATCGTTACTGGCGCTTACCGCCACTGCATCGACGACGTGCTGGCGGGCCGTCCCCTGGACCCCACCTGGCGGGATGAGGTGGACAAGGTCAGCCACCGGCACTACTCCACCGGCTTTTTCTACGGCCAGCCCGGCCAGTTCACCTCCGACGCCCGGTACATCCGGGACTGGCAGGTGGTGGCGGTGGTGGAGTCCTGCGACGAAACCGGCCTGGCGGTTGCCTCTCTGCGGAACAAGTTCGCCGCCGGGGACGAAATCCAGCTGGTGGGCCCCGACGTGCGCCCGGTGTCCTTCGCCGCCCCGGTGATGGAGGACCTGGAAGGCTTTTCCCTCCAGGAGCCCCGGCACCCCCAGATGAAGTTTAAAATCCAGCTGCCCTGCTGTGCCCCGCCCCTGTCCTTCCTGCGGGCCTGTCGGGAGAACTCCTGATGGGCGCGCGGTTTCTGTCCCGGTTCACCCTGCCGGATCAGGACAGCCGGGAGACAGCCCTGGAAAAAGCGGTGAACCACCGCACCTGCTACAACAATTACTATCCCTTTCCGGTGTTTGACAACTGGGACCCGGTCACCCTGACCCTTGCCCCCATCACGGTTCTGTATGGGGGCAACGGCTCCGGCAAGACCACCCTGCTGAACCTGATGGGAGAAAAACTGGGCCTGGAAAGGAGGAGCGTGTACAACCGTTCCTCCTTTTTTCGGGATTTTGTGGACCTGTGCCAGTGGGAGGGACAGGGCGCCCCTCCGGGCAGCAGAGTTCTCACCAGCGACGACGTGTTCGACGATCTTCTGGACCTGCGCAGCTTAAACCAGGGGGTGGACCGGGACCGGGAAGCCCTGCTGCGGGAGTACAAGCAGCTGCGGGGCGAGGACTTTCAGCTTCGCTCCCTGAAGGACTACGAGCATCTCAAGCAGGTGGTCTGCGCCAAGAAAAAGACCAGCAGCGGCTCAGCCTTTGTCCGTCAGCGGCTGGGCGGAAACGTCCGGGGCAAGTCCAACGGGGAGACCGCATTCCGGTACTTTACCAATCAGATCAGGGAGGATGCCCTGTACCTGCTGGACGAGCCGGAGAACAGCCTGTCCGCCGGCCGCCAGCGGGAGCTGGCAGCCTTTCTGGAGGACTCTGCCCGGTTTTTCGGCTGTCAGCTCATCCTGTCCACCCATTCCCCCTTCCTGCTGGCCATGAAGGGGGCCGTGGTCTATGACCTGGACCGGCGGCCGATCCAGGCCCGGAAGTGGACGGAGCTGGAGAACGTGCGGCTCTGGCACGACTTCTTCCAGGAACACGCGAAGGATTTTTAACACACGGAAAAAACGCCCCCAGGACAAGCTCCTGGGGGCGCATTTTGTCAGCCAGTTGGGTTTAATCGCCTGTGAAGATGGCGGCGAAGTCCTTGAACATCCGGGCCACCCGCTGCCAGAAGGTGGTCTTTTGCTGCTGGGCAGCAGCGGCGGCCTCATCGTCCTCGTCCACCTTGATCTCCTGGGTGCGCAGGACCAGCTGGACGCTGTTGGGGGTCTGGTTCTTCTCAGAGGTCAGGGAGACCATTTCCGCCTGGGAGTCCATGTTCAGCATGTTGTTCTTTTCCCCAGTGTACGCCTCCCATTTGTCCTCAACGAGGTTCTGAATGTCTGCGTTGGCGTCCCGGATGGTGTCCGTAGCGCCCAGGCCAGAGGCCATCTGCCGCAGGGAGCCGGACAGGCCGGTGAGGGATTTCTCCGCTCCCTGGTCCAGGTCCGGGTCGGCAGCCTTCATCAGGTCCTCGAAGGTCCTGGTAAAGGAATTCAGGTCGTCCAGAAACTTCACCGAGGCGTTGACCTGCTTCACAGCGTCGTCCAGGGCGGCCTGGGCATTGGGCTCGTACTTGGTCACGGTGTCCGACAGAGCCTTGCTCTGTTCCAGCAGAACGTCCGTCCGGCCCAGCAGGCTGTCGGCGGTCCGGAGGATGGCGTCCAGGTTGCTGTGAAGGGCGTCGCTGTCATAGCCGTTGGCGGCGTCCAGCAGGGACTTCATGGTGGCGAGCACGTCCCGGCTGTCGGAGAGCAGGTTGTCGTTGGCGTTTCCGGTGAGGGTTTTCAGGGCGTCCAGCAGGGCGGCGGTGGGCTTGGAGATGGCCGAAACCATCTGGTTGACCTGGCCGATGCTGCCGTTGGCCTGGCCGATCATGTCGTTGAAGGTATCCATCTGGTCCACCTGGCCGGCAACCTTGTCTCCCTGGTCCCAGTTATAGTAGAGGTAGGCCAGCTTTTCTACCGTGTTTTGATCGCTGAGCATTGCCTTGTACTGGGCTGCTGCCGCTGGGTCTCCCTGGGCGGCAGCGTAAGCGACCTGATCCAGGTTTCCTGCTGCAAATGCCGCAAACTCAGCCTGGTTTGTGGGGGCGGTCAGAGCGCCTCCGGATGCAGCCGCAACCCCTGCACAGGCCTGATAGATCCCCTCGGACTTGGCGTGATAGTCCCGAAGCTGATCTGCCGTCAGGTTGTCTGCCGTCATATCCTCAATGCTGCTCAGCCCTTTCAGCTCCTTCAGGGCGCTGCTCAAACTGCCGGTGTTCTTTTCCACCTCCCGCAGATCGTCCTGGAGGTCGTCCAGATCGTCGTCCAGCTGGCCCAGCAGCTTGCTCAGCAGCTTGCTCAGCTTCTTGGTGTCGTCCTTGCTGCTCTGGATCACGTCGTTCAGGCCCTCCAGGTCCGCTTGGACGGCGCTGAGACTCTTTTTCAGGTCCTTGATGTCGGGCCGCAGATCGTCCGCTGTGGCGGAAAGGGAATTCAGCTGTTCCGTGGTCTCGGCCAGGGCGTCCTTGCCGGTTTTCAGGTGCTCCACCACCGGGGTCAGGGACTGGCTCAGGTCGGTCATGGAGGCCAGGGTCTTGTCGGCCTCGTCGTAGACCCGGTTCTTCCCGGCGGAGAGGGTGGCCCGGCCGTTGTTGAGCTGGTCCAGGCCGTCGGCGGTGCCCACCAGCTTGTGGTCCAGGCCGTCCAGGCTGTCCAGAATGGTGTTGATGCTGGCGGTGATGGAGTCATAGGAGTCCTCCACCTCCTCCTTGGCCTCCCGCAGGTCGGCGATCTGATCCAGCTGGGCCAGGGTGGCGGGCTCCACCAGGAAGGTGAAGCCGCCGAAGGAGAAGTCCTCGGTGCCGATGCGCAGGGTGAAGTGCCGCTCCTCCCCGGGCAGGACCATATAGACCACCGCGTCCATGTCGCCCACCTTCTGGACCTGGGCGCCGGGGGCCTCCAGGGAGAGGATGTCCCGGTCCCGGACCACGGTCATGGCCATGAGGACGTAATTATTTTGGGCGTATTCCGAGGCGTTGGCGTTGGGGAGGATATCCAGGTTGACCTCCCCCACGCCGGTCTGGCCGGCCATGTCCTGGGGTTCCGTGTCCACGCCGTTCATCCGGTAGGACACGCTGATGTGGAAGGGCATCTCCTCAAAGGGCTGGCTGGTCTTGCCCTCAAAGTAGAAGTTTTCCGGGGCGTCCTCCCCCAGCTGGAAGGTGACGGTACCGTTTCCAATGGCGGGCTCGCTGCGGTCGGTGAGGTTCACCACCTGGTCGTAGGAGCCGTGGTCGATGATGGTCTGGTTGCCGTTGGTGCGGTAGCTTTTCACCACGCTGCCCTCGGTGAGGCTGCCGTAGTAGTCCAGGGTGCCGTAGTAGGATTCGTCCAGCACAGGGCTGACGGCTGCGCTGGCCGGGGAGACCAGCAGGCCGGCGGCGAGGGTCACCGCCAAAGAGGCCGCGCCCAGGCGAAGGGCCGGCTGTTTCCAATGGGTCTTGTTCATCACAGTCACTCCTTTTCGGTTGAGGCAGTCAGGACCGGCGTCTCCGCCTTGGGCTGGGGAGCGGTCTTCCAGTTTTTGCTGGTGCGGGCGATGAGGGGCTCGCACACCACCAGAATGGGGGGCACAAGGAACAGGCAGACGGCCACGGAGATCAGGGTGCCCCGGGCCAGCATCACGCACAGGGCGGCCACCAGGTCAATGTGGGAGATGAGGGCCACCGACAGGCAGGCGGAGAAGAGCACCAGGCCGCCGGTGATGATGGAGTTGTCCGAAGAGGTGGCCGCCCGGACCATGGCCTCCTTCCGGTCTCCGCCCCGGCGCAGCTCCTCCTGATACCGGGT
This sequence comes from Clostridiales bacterium, assembly GCA_004551945.1. Lineage (GTDB taxonomy): Bacteria > Bacillota > Clostridia > Oscillospirales > Oscillospiraceae > Evtepia. The sequence continues at coordinate 29,529 of SFPN01000013.1, forward strand.
GCCCAGCAGAATGGAGTAGTCCACCGTGGCTCCCAGCTGGATGCACCCGATGAAGGTGTTGGCAATAAAGGGAATCTGCGTGCCCATCCAGTAGGGAACCCCCTCGTTGATGTAGATGGCCAGCTCAATGCAGGCCACCAGGATTACCGGCATGGAGGCCGACCGGAAGAGGACGGCCACGATCGCCAGAATGGCCAGGATGGACAGGGTGTTGGTCAGAAGCTGGTCCTGGTCCGCGGTGTCGAACAGGTCCTCGGCCATCACGGCAGAGCCGGTGAGGTAGCTGTCCGGGTCATAGCGTTTCATGATGCTCTCCAGGGTGTTGATCTGCCCGGTCATCTCCTCTGTGCCGGTCTCGTAGGCAGAGTCCAGCATGATGTAGGTCCAGCTGTCCCGCTGGAACATCTCCATCACATCCGAGGGGATGAAGAAATCGGGCACCGCCCGGGAGACCCAGGACCGGAAGGTGAGCACCGAGTCGATCCCCGGCACCTCCTTCAGTTCATCCACCAGGCTGGCGGTCTCTCCGTCGGTGAGGGCGTCCTGGTGGACCAGCATGAAGTGCTGGTTCACCACGCTGAAGTCATCCTCCAGCTTTTCGGTGGCGATGACGCTGGAGGCGGTGTCCGGCAGCATGTTGCCGATGAGGTCGTGGTAGACCTCCGTGTGGGTTTGGGAATAGACAGCGGGCAGATAGGCCGCCAGGGCGATGACCACAAAGACCCGGCGGTGCTTCACCAGAAAGCGGTTCATGGCGGACAGATCCGGGTTCAGGCACCGGTGGGTGCGCTTGTGGATGGGCCCATCCAGCACCAGCAGGATGGCGGGGAGCACCAGCGCTACGCAGAGAATGCCCAGCAGCACGCCCTTCATCATCACAAGACCCACGTCCCTGCCCAGCCCCAAGCGCATGAAGCACAGGGCGGCGAACCCGGCGATGGTGGTGAGAGAGCTGCCGGACAGAGAGGTAAAGGCCGCCCGAATGGCCGCCGCCATGGCGTTGCGCGGGTCCTCGTGGAACCGCAGCTCCTCCCGGTAACGGTTGTACAGAAAGACCGAGTAATCCATGGTGACGCCCAGCTGCAGGATGGCGGCCAGAGCCTGGGTGACGAAGGAGATTTCACCGAAGATCACATTGGTGCCCATGTTATAGAGGATGGCCAGGCCGATGTTCAGCAGAATGGCCACCGGCAGAACCCAGGAGGTCATCATGACGCTCATGGCGGCAAGAGCCAGCAGGGCGGCTACGGTGATGTACAGGGGCATCTCGTCCTGGAGCATCTCCTGCACGTCGTTAATGAGGGCGGAGAAGCCGGCCACGAAGCACTTTTCGTTGGCCACCTGCCGGATGGTCTGGATGGCGTGCATGGTGTCCAGGGAGGCGGCGGGGGAGTCGAAGAAGATGAGCATCTGGGTGGAGCTGCCGCTGTCTGCATAGAACAGGCTGCGCAGATCCTCCGGCAGCATGCTCGGGGGCAGCTGGGAGCCCACGGAACCGGCCACAGAGAGAACCTGGCTGACGCCCTCCACCTCTTCAATGGCATCCTGGAGCTGGGCCACATAGTCCGTGGGCATATCCTCCACAATCAGCATGGCGGTGGCGGCCATCTGGAAGGGGTCCTCCAGCAGGGCCTCGCCCTTGGCGGAGTCCAGATCCTGAGGGATGTAGTTCAGCACGTCGTAGTTGACCCGGGTGGCCGCACAGCCGATGAGAGAGGGGATCAGAAGGATCAAAGCGATCATCACCACCAGCTTGGGTTTTCGGGTGACGAACCTGGCCAGTTTGTTGATCATAACCAACCATCCTTTGGAGAAAATTTATGGGGTTTGTGTTGACTTTTCAACACGCGGGTATTATAGTTCACGTGTAGAGTAGTTTCAATGCCCAGATTTCATCTGTTTGTGGAATAATACCCGAATAAGAGAGAAGCGGGGAAGAAAGGATAACGCATGGAAGCCAAGGGGAAAAAACGGCCGGACCGCCGTCACGCCCGCACGGAGCGGCGCATCCGGGAGGCCTTTACCGAACTGGCCATGGAAAAGAACGTGGACAAGATCACCATTAAGGAGCTGGCGGAGCGGGCAGACATTGACCGCAAGACCTTTTACCTTCACTATTCCAGCGTGTGGGACGTGCTGGAGGAGATCCAGGGCGAGATTCTGGAGCAGGTGGACGGCCTCATGTCGGAATTCGACCTGTTCCATCCCTCCTTTGATGCGCTGGGGTTCCTGCGGGGGCTCAATGGGCTTATCGAGGAGAACTCGGACTTTTACCGGCGGATGCTGGTGGCGGACCGGTACAGCTTTTTCTATGTGAAGCTGAAGGAAGCTATGAAGGCGGGGCTGAGGAAAAAGTACCGGGAGGCCGCCCTAAAGGCCACGGTCTCTCCGGTGAAGCTGGAGCTGTACGCAGAGTATGCCACCTCAGGGCTGATGGCGGTCTATGTGGACTGGCTCAAGCACCCGGAGTATGATTTGAAAGAGGTGGCGGAGACCGCCAATGAGATCGCCTACGGCGGCATCCGGAAGGTGCTGCAGGGGCTCATGGCGGGAACGTGAGGCAGAGGAAGGCTTGACAAGGCACGGATTTGTGGTAGAATACAGAGGAATCCAGAAACCATGGCGATGAGGAAACGAGCGGAACCAGGCAAGCCCAAGCGAGAGGGGGAGGGTGCAAGCCCCTCGGCAGCGTCGGTCCCGCAGCCACTTCCGAGCCGCCCGGGAGGACCGGGCCGCCCCATCCCCGTTACCGGATGGCTTGAGATGTAAGCATGCCGGGCATGCTTATAATCAGGGTGGTACCGCGTAGTAATCTGCTGTTTACTCCGCCCCTGAACCGTTCAGGGGCGGAGTTTTTGTTTTCCCCTGAAAATCATCATATTGGAGGTATCTTCCATGCATAAGTACTATGGTCTGAACGAACTGCGGGAGATGTTCCTGACTTTCTTTGAGTCCAAGGGCCATCTCCGCCTGCCCAGCTTCCCCCTGGTGCCGGAAAACGACCCCTCTCTGCTGCTCATCAACGCCGGTATGGCCCCCATGAAGCCCTGGTTCAAGGGCGAGGAAGAGCCCCCCCGGAAGCGGGTGTGCACCTGCCAGAAGTGCATCCGCACCGGCGACATTGAAAACATCGGCCACACCGCCCGTCACGGCACCTATTTCGAGATGCTGGGCAACTTCTCCTTCGGCGACTACTTCAAGCACGACGCCATCCAGTGGACCTGGGAGTTCCTCACCGACGAAAAGTGGGTGGGCCTGGAGAAGGACCGGCTGTACCCCTCCGTCTACCAGGACGACGACGAGGCCTTCAACATCTGGCGGGATGTCGTTGGCATCCCCGAGGACCGCATCTACCGCATGGGCAAGGAGGACAACTTCTGGGAGCACGGCTCCGGCCCCTGCGGCCCCTGCTCTGAGGTCTACTATGACCGGGGCGAGGAGTACGGCTGCGGCAGCCCCGACTGCAAGCCCGGCTGCGACTGCGACCGGTATATGGAGGTGTGGAACAACGTCTTCACCCAGTTCGACAACGACGGGGAGGGCAACTACACCGAGCTGTCCCAGAAGAACATCGACACCGGAATGGGCCTGGAGCGCCTGGCCGTGGTCTGCCAGAACGTGAACTCCCTCTTCGACGTGGACACCGTTATGAACATCACCAACAAGGTTTCTGAGATCACCGGCGCTCACTACGGGGACAGCCAGGCCAGCGACGTGTCCCTGCGGATCATCACCGACCACATCCGCTCCGCCACCTTCATGATCTGCGACGGCGTGCTTCCCTCCAACGAGGGCCGGGGCTATGTGCTCCGCCGCCTGCTCCGCCGGGCCGCCCGCCACGGCAAGCTCCTGGGGGTCAACGAGCCCTTCCTCTATGAGATCATCGACACCGTCATCCACGAGAACGAGTGCGAGTACAAGGACCTGCGCCAGAAGCAGGACTATATCACCAAGGTCATCCGCACCGAGGAGGAGAACTTTGCCAAGACCATCGACGGCGGCATGAAGATTTTCTCCGAGATCCTGGCCGAGCACAAGAAGAAGGGCGAGACCGTCTTCTCCGGCAGCGATGCCTTCAAGCTCTACGACACCTACGGCTTCCCCGTGGACCTGACCGAGGAGATGGTCCAGGACGAGGGCATGACCCTGGACCGGGTCGGCTTCGACAAGGAGATGGAGGCCCAGCGGGTTCGTGCCCGGAAGGCCCGGGAGGCTCTGGGCGACCTGGGCTGGTCCGGCGTGGAGTTCGGCAAGGAGATCCCCTCCACCGTCTTTGACGGCTATGAACACACCGAACTGTCCGGCCTGAAAGTCGTGGCCATCGTGGCCGAGGACCAGCTGGTGGACGAGATCGTCCCCGGGACCGATGCCATCGTGGTTCTGGACCGCACCCCCTTCTACGCAGAGATGGGCGGCCAGGTGGCCGACCACGGCGTGCTCACCGGGGAGGGCTTCACCTACAAGGTCTCCGACGTGCAGAAGAACAAGGGCGGCAAGTTCATGCACTACGGCAAGCTGTCCTCCGGCAGCCTGAAGGTGGGGGACACCGTCACCGCCTCCATTGACGCAGACCGCCGGAAGGCCGTCATGCGCGCCCACACCGCCACCCACCTGCTGGACAAGGCCCTGCGCACTGTCCTGGGCGACCACGTCCACCAGGCCGGCTCCCTGGTGGAGCCTGACCGGCTGCGCTTCGACTTCACCCACTTCTCCGCCATGACTGCTGAGGAGCTGGCTCAGGTCAGCGCCATGGTCAACGAGGCCATCCTGGAGGGTTACGACGTGGACACCCAGGAGCTGCCCATTGAGGAGGCCAAGAAGAAGGGCGCCATCGCCCTCTTCGGCGAGAAGTACGGCGAGGTGGTCCGCGTCGTGGACATGGGCGAGGGCTACTCCGTGGAGTTCTGCGGCGGCACCCACCTGTCCAACACCGCCAAGGTGGGCGTGTTCCACATCACCAGTGAGTTCTCCGTGGCCTCCGGCGTCCGCCGGATTGAGGCTACCACCGGCAAGGTCTCCCTGGACGTGATGAACCAGAACCAGGCCATGCTCTTCGAGGTGGCCGCCGCCCTGAAGACCAAGCCCGCCGAGCTGCGGGAGAAGGCCAAGAGCACCATGGCGGAGATCAAGACGCTCCACCAGGACATCGAAAAGTTCAAGGCCAAGGAGGCTGCCGGGGAGACCGAGCGGTTCCTGATGGGCGGCCACGAGGTGGGCGGCCTGAAGGTGCTCACCGCTACCATTCCCAACGCTGACGCCAACAAGCTGCGCCAGATGGGCGATATGCTCCGGGACAAGCAGCCCAACGGCGTGGCAGTGATCTCCACGGTAAACGACGGCAAGATCACCTTCCTGGCCGCCTGCGGCAAGGAGGCCGTCAAGGCCGGCATCAAGGCCGGCGAGATCATCAAGACCGTCACCGCCATCTGTGGCGGCAAGGGCGGCGGCAAGCCCGACAGCGCCATGGGCGGCGGCAGCGATCTGCTGAAGCTGGACGATGCCCTGGCCTCCGTGGACGATTTCGTGGCCGTGAAGCTGGGACTGTAAGGAGAACAAGGTATGCTGATTGATTTTAACGCCATTCCCGAGACAGTGATCCCCAAAATGCGGGGCGGGGAGAAGGAAGTCCGGGCCCATATGTATGTGGACAACCTGGGCAAGATCATGAAGGGCAAGCTCATTCCCGGGGCCACCATCGGGATGCACACCCACGAGACCAGCAGCGAGGTGATCTATATCCTGTCTGGTGTGGGTAAGGTCCTGTGCGAAGGGGTGTATGAGCCTCTGGCGCCTGGCGCCTGCCACTACTGCCCCAAGGGCACGGCTCACAGCCTGATTAACGACAGCGATGGCGACTTGGAATTTTTGGCCATCGTTCCGGAACAATAATGGAAACGGAAAGGAGCAAAACCATGAGCGACTGCTTATTCTGCAAGATCGTGGCGGGGGAGATTCCCTCCAAGAAGGTCTATGAGGACGACCAGGTCTATGCCTTCTACGACATTGACCCCCAGGCCCCCACCCACTTCCTGGTGATCCCCAAGGAGCACATCACCTCCTGCGGCACCATCACCCCGGAGAATTCTGCCGTGGTGGCCCACTGCTTTGAGGTGATCTCCAAGGTGACCCAGGAGATGGGGATGACCGACTTCCGGGTGGTCTCCAACTGCGGCCCCCAGGCGGGCCAGAGCGTCTTCCACCTGCACTTCCACGTCCTGGGCGGCCGGGACATGACCTGGCCTCCGGGATGAAAAGACTTTGCGGACCCGCTGCGCTGGGCTCCGCAAAGTGATTGCAGCCTGCTGCAGCGCACGGGCCTTTGGCCCGCACGTTTGCAGGCTGAGCAGTATGTATCCCGGCGTACACGCCGCCGGGATACGAGAACAAAAAGCTCTCCCTCTGGGAGAGCTGTCAGCGAAGCTGACTGAGAGGGCGATGCGGCGGAGCAGGTCAGCACGGCCAGCCAGGGCGAAGTAACCCGTCAAGCTGTACCGCCCTCTCCGTCTTCGGACCTGCGGCCCGAATCCACCTCCCCCAGAGGGGGAGGTTATTAAGAACCACCGGGGAGGGAGTTTTGTGGCAGTATATAAAGACTACCGCCTTTCAAGCCGTGCCAAAGCGCTGCGCAAGAACATGACGCCCCAGGAGAACAAGCTGTGGTACCAGTTCCTCCGCACCTACCCCCTCAAAATCTACAAACAGCGGATCATCGACTCCTATATCGTGGATTTCTACTGCGCCAAGGCTAAGTTGGTGATTGAAATCGACGGCTCCCAGCATTATAGCCAGGAGGGGCAGGAGCATGACCAGCGCCGCAGTGAGGCGTTGGCTCGATACGGCATTCAGGTCCTCCGTCTCTCCAACCGGGAGGTCAACGGGGAGTTTGACGCAGTCTGCTAGATGATCCACCAAGCAATTCAAGACCGAATCCGCATAATTTGAGAGCTCCCCGCCCGGGGAGCTCCCTTTTGGCCCAGATTCCAATTAAATACATCCGTATGGTGGCAAAACTGTCGGTGGAATGCTACAAAATAGTAGCATTTTTCTGAGGTGTTGCCTGATGTATTTTCCCAGAATCGAGGAACTGCGAACAGACAGCGATAAAACACAGAAACAAATTGCAAACTATCTCCACCTCAACCGTGAGGTATACCGGAGATACGAAAAAGGCGAGCGGGAAATCCCCGTGTGGGCGGTCATCAAGCTGGCCGAATACTACCACACCACCACGGATTACATCCTGGGCCTGAGCGACCGGCGATGACCCTCACGCTCTTCACCGGCGGCTTTGCCGCCGCGCTGCTGCTGGGGGTGTATCTGCCCTGGGCGGGGTGGAGCCTGCCCGGGGGTCTGGTCCTGCTGGGGCTTTGGCTGGTCCTTCGCCTCGCCAAGCGGCTGACCCGGCCCCGCCGGGTGATTCTGGGGGCGGCTCTGGCCCTGCTGTGGCTCACCGCCTTTGGGGCCGTCTTCCACGCCCCCGCCCAGGCCATGGAAAACCGCACCATCCGCCTTCAGGCGGTGGTCACCGGCTGGCCGGAGGAGACAAGCTACGGCGTCAGCGTCCCCGTCCGGGCGGGAGAGGAGGACGGGCGGAAGGTTAAGGCCCTCTTCTACGGGGGCGAGGATCTGTCCGGCCTGCGCCCCGGGGACACCCTCTCCTGCGTGGCCTACTGCACCCCGGCAGACCAGGTGAGGGGAGAGGAAAGCCTCTATTACGCCTCCCGGGGCATCCTGCTGAAGCTCCAGGGCTACGGGGAGATCACCGTCACCCCCTTGGAGGGGTTCTCCCTTCGGTACGCCCCCATCCGCCTGGCCGGGGCCATCCGCGGGGTCATTGACCGGCTCTATCCCCAGGACCAGGCCAGCTTCCTCTATGCCCTGCTCACCGGGGACCGCTCCCACCTGGACGGGACCACCCAAAACCAGCTCAACCGGGTGGGGTTAGGCCATGTGGCGGTGATCTCTGGCCTGCATGTAAGCTACCTGCTGGGCCTGCTGTCCCTGGTGCTGAAGCCCCGGCGGAAGGGGTCCCTGGCGGTGCTGCTCTTGTCCCTGGTCCTCTTCTGCCTCATGACCGGCAGCGCTCCCGGCACCGTCCGGGCGTCCATTCTGGGCGGCGTGGTGTTGGCGGGCCGGTACTTAGGCCGGGACAGCCACCCCATGGCCTCCCTCAGCCTGGGACTGCTGGTCCTGCTGGCGGTCAATCCCTACGCCATCGCCAACGCGGGGCTGCAATTTTCCTTCCTGGCAACGGCGGGCATCTTCCTGCTGGGCCGGTCCTGGGGCCGCCGCTGGATGCAAAAGGTTCCCAGAAGACACCGCCGGTGGGCAGCGCCCCTTCTGAATGTGACGGCGGTGAGCCTGGGAGCCATGGTCTTTACCCTGCCTCTGTCCGCCTGGTATTTCGGGCGGTTCTCCCTCTTGGCGCCCCTGTCCAACCTGCTCACCGGCTGGGCGGTGTCCCTGACCTTCGCGGGCGGGATGCTGTCGGTGCTGGCCGGGGCCATCTGGCTCCCCCTGGGCCGGGTGCTGGCGGCGGCGGTGGGGCTTCCCCTGAAAGTTTTCCTGGGGTACGCGGCGGCAGCCAGCCGGATTCCCCTGGCCGCCCTCACCACCGACGGGGGCTATTACGCCCTGTGGGCGGTTTTTGTGTATGTGATTTTGTGCCTGTACCTCTTCGTGCCGGTCAAGGAGAAGCGCCCGGTGCTCCCGGTGTGCGCCTGCGTGGTGACCCTGTGCCTGTCGGTGCTGCTCACCGCCCAGGGGGTTCAGCGGACGGGCCTGACCGTCACGGTGCTGGACGTGGGCCAGGGGCAGAGCGTAGCCCTGCTCTCCCAGGGAGCCACCGCCCTGGTGGACTGCGGGGGCAGCGCAGACCCGGGGGACACAGCGGCCACCTACCTGCAAAGCCTGGGCCGGTCCCGGCTGGACCTGCTGGTGCTCACCCACTTTCACGAGGACCACGCCGGCGGGGTGCCGGAGCTGCTGGCGCGGGTGGAGGTGGGGACCATCGCCCTGCCTGACGTGGACCCGGACAGCGCCCTGCGCCAGGAAATTGAGACCCTGGCTCAGGAGAAGGGCATCGAACTCTGCTACATCCGCCAGACCAGCCAGGTCACTCTGGGCGGGGCGGAGCTGACCCTCATCCCGCCCCTGGAGGGGAGCAAGGAGACCAACGAGCAGTGCCTGGTTCTCCTGTGCGCCCGGAACGGGTGGGAGGCCCTCTTCACCGGGGACCTGCCCACCCCGGAGGAGCAGCGGCTGGCCGCCCGGGGGCTTTTGCCCGACGGGGAGCTGCTGGTGGCGGGCCACCACGGCTCCCAGTACGCCACCAGCCAGGCCCTGCTGGAGACCTTCACCCCGGAGACCGCCGTGATCTCCGTGGGAAAAAACAATAGCTACGGGCACCCTGCCCAGGCCGTGCTGGACCGGCTGGCGGCGGCGGGTGCTTCCGTTTACCGCACCGACCAGATGGGTACGGTGACCATCTCCATTGAATAGGGGGTACGCCCATGGCGAAACGACCGGAAAAAAAGACCGACGAGGCCTACCGCAAGCTGAAAAAGGACCTGTCCGCAGGAGAGCTGGGGTCCCTGTACATCTTCCACGGGGAGGAGGCCTACCTCCGGGACTACTACCTGGACCAGATGAAGGCCAAGCTCATCCCCGCCGGCATGGAGAGCTTCAACTACCACCTGCTGCCGGGAAAGACCCTAACCGCCCAGAAGCTGGCGGAGACCGTGGACGCCCTGCCCATGATGAGCCCCCGCACCCTGCTGGTGGCGGAGGACTATGACCTCTTCAAGGCCTCCGAGTCCGAGCGGAACCTGATGGCCCAGCTGCTCTCCGACCTGCCCGACTACTGCTGCCTGGTGTTCGTCTACGACACAGTGCCCTACAAGAGCGACGCCCGGATGAAAAAGCTGGCGGGGGCCATCAAGGAGCACGGCCAGGTGGTCCAGTTCGCCCGCCAGGCCCAGAACGACCTGGTGGACTGGATCGGCCGCCGGTTCCGGGCCCAGGGCCACGACATCGACACCGCCGACGCTCAGTATCTCATCTTCCTGTGCGGGGACCTGATGAACGGGCTGATCTCGGAAATTGAAAAGATCGGGGCCTATGCCAAAAACCGCCGGGTCACCCGGCAGGACATTGACGCGGTGGCCATCCCTGTCATCGACGCGGTGGTGTTTCAGATGACCGACGCCCTCTCCCGGAAGAATTTCGACAAGGCCTTTTCCGTGCTGAACGACCTGCTGCGGCTCCAGCAGGCCCCCATCATGATCCTGGCGGTGCTGGGCAAGCACCTGCGCCAGCTCTATACCGCCCGCATCGCCTTGGAAACCGGCAGGAGCAGCCGGTGGCTCATGGAGCTGTGGGGGATGCGCTCCACCTACCCGGCGGACAAGCTCATGGAGGGGGCCCGCCGCCACAACCTGGCCTGGTGCAAGCGGGCCATGGGCCGGTGCGCGGAGACGGACCTGGCCATGAAGTCTGTGGCCGGGGCGGACGCCAAGGAGCTGCTGCTCTCCCTCATGCTGGAGCTGTCCGCGGGAGGGGTTTCATGCTGAAAATCAAAGAGGCCATCGTGGTGGAGGGCCGGTACGACAAAAACAAGCTGGCCCAGCTGGTGGACACGGTGATTCTGGAGACCTCCGGCTTTGGCATCTTCAAGGACAAGGAGCAGCTGGCCCTGCTGCGGAGGATCGGGGAGAAACGGGGGCTGATCCTGCTGACTGACAGTGACGGGGCGGGCTTCGTCATCCGCAACCACCTGAAAGGCGCGCTGCCCCCGGACCAGGTGAAGCACGCCTACATCCCCGACTGCTTCGGCAAGGAGCGCCGCAAACGCAAGCCCGGCAAGGAGGGCAAGCTGGGGGTGGAGGGCATGGAGCCTTCGGTTCTCCTCCAGGCTCTGCGCCGGGCGGGCGCCACCATCCTGGACGAAGAGGAGGAAAGGGAAGAATCTCCCCCCCTCACCAAGGCGGACCTGTTCGCCTGCGGCCTGTCCGGCGGGGAGGGCAGCCGGGAAAAGCGGCAGGCCCTGCTGAAAAAGCTGGGGCTGCCGGCCCATCTCTCCCCCAACGCCATGCTGCCGGTGCTCTCCGCCCTCTACGACCGGGAGAGTCTGCTGGAGGAAATGAAAAAGCTGTGACTGTCATCACATAAAAAAGACAAAAAGATACAAAATATGTGGGCGTTAGCCCTTTACAATCCCCTAGATATCGGGTAAAATAAACTTACCGGCCTAGCGGCCGATAAAACCATCTATACTAAGCCTTTCCCATTTTTTTGAAAGGCGGATTACGGAGGATAAATACTATGAGCAAGTATGTTTGCAGCGTTTGCGGTTATGTTCATGAAGGCGACGAGCCCCCCAAGGAATGTCCCCAGTGCAAGGCTCCCGGCAGCAAGTTCGTGGAGCAGGGCCCCGATATGAGCTGGGCCGCTGAGCACGTGGTGGGCGTGGCCCAGGGTTCTCCCGAGGACATCATGGCTGACCTGCGCGCCAACTTCACCGGCGAGTGCACCGAGGTCGGTATGTACCTGGCTATGGCCCGTGTGGCCCATCGCGAGGGCTATCCCGAGATCGGCCTGTACTGGGAAAAGGCCGCTTGGGAAGAGGCTGAGCACGCTGCTAAGTTTGCAGAGCTGCTGGGCGAAGTCGTCACCGACTCCACCAAGAAGAACCTGGAGATGCGCGTGGAGGCCGAGAACGGCGCTACCGCCGGCAAGACCGACCTGGCCAAGCGCGCCAAGGCTCTGAACCTGGACGCCATCCACGACACCGTCCACGAGATGGCTCGCGACGAAGCCCGCCACGGCCGTGCCTTCAAGGGCCTGCTGGAGCGTTATTTCAAGTAAGATCATTTGAGATACAGGCACTGGGCGAGAGAGATCTCTCGCCCAGTCTGCTTTCATGAGGTGTTTGTATGGATACAAAAGCGCTTTATAACATGACATACGGCCTGTTCCTGCTCACCGCTCAGGAAAACGGGAAGGACAACGGCTGCATCATCAACACCGCCATTCAGGTGGCCAACGACCCCACCCGGGTTTCCGTGGCGGTGATCCGCAAGAACAAGACCTGCGACATGATTCTGAACACCGGCGTGTTCAACGTCTCCGCCATCTCTGTGGACGCGGAGTTTTCCCTGTTCCAGCGGTTTGGCATGCAGTCCGGCTGGGATGTGGACAAGTTCAGCGGCTTTGCTGACGTGGCCCGGAGCGAGAACGGCCTGTACTACCTGACCAAGCAGGCCAACATGTACCTTTCCGCCAAGGTGACGGAGCAGCACGACCTGGGCAGCCACATCCTGTTCATCGGCGAGCTGACCGACGCGGTGCGCCTGACCGACGCGGCCTCCTGCAGCTACAGCTATTACCAGACCAACGTGAAGCCCCAGCCCCAGCGGACGGAGAAGAAGCAGTGGGTGTGCTCCGTCTGCGGCTATGTCTACGAAGGGGATACCGTCCCTGACGACTTCACCTGCCCCCTCTGCCACCACGGCAAGGAGGACTTCGTCCTCACCGGCGGGGAAGCCCCCAAGGAGGACAAGCCCGCGCCCGCGGCAGGAACCGGCGGGAAGAAGTGGGTCTGCTCGGTCTGCGGCTACGTCCACGAAGGGGACGAGCCCCCGGCAGAGTGCCCCCAGTGCAAGGCTCCCGCCAGCAAGTTTGTGGAGCAGGGCCCTGATATGTCCTGGGCCGCTGAGCATGTTGTGGGCGTAGCCCAGGGCGCCCCCGAGGACATTATGGAGGACCTGCGGGCCAACTTCACCGGCGAGTGCACCGAGGTGGGCATGTACCTGGCCATGGCCCGGGTGGCTCACCGGGAGGGCTATCCCGAGATCGGCCGGTACTGGGAGAAGGCCGCCAGGGAAGAGGCCGAGCACGCTGCCAAGTTTGCCGAGCTGCTGGGCGAGGTGGTCACCGACTCCACCAAGAAGAACCTGGAGATGCGGGTGGAGGCTGAGAACGGCGCCACCGCCGGCAAGACCGACCTGGCCAAGCGGGCCAAGGCCCTGAACCTGGACGCCATCCATGATACGGTTCATGAGATGGCCCGGGACGAAGCCCGCCACGGCCGTGCCTTCAAGGGCCTTCTGGAGCGGTACTTCAAGTAAGCCGCCCTGTAAGCAAAACACAAGCGGGAGCGCCTTGTGGCGCTCCCGCTTTTTTTGCGCACAGGTTCCGTTACAGGCACAGGTCCTTCCTGCTGAACCGCCAGATGCCCGCCAGAAACAGGGCCGCCGCGCCCAGGTACAGCAGCCCCGTCTGCGCCAGCGCGCCGGGGTCCCCGGCGGCGATACCATAGGCGTCAAAGAGGCTGGTGGGGGTCAGCCAGCGGAGAAAGTCCAGCTTCTCGCTGACCTGGCCCAGCATCCGGATGAGAAGGAAGGCCGCGCACAGCCCCCCGCCCACCCCCAGGGAAAACCGGCTCTCGGTAAAGACGCAGGCGCTGGCAAAGCACAGCCCCTCGAAAAACAGCAGCATCCCCAGAAGCCCCACGTTGACCTGGAGGAAGGGGCCGGTTTCCAGCGCCCCGGGGAACATGAGCTGGCTTAGGGCAAGGCACATCACGGTGGCGTACACCGTCAGCATCAGCACCAGCAGGCCCAGGGTCTTCCCCTGGGTCAGGGCCAGGGTCCGCCGGGAGTGGGGGGAGGCCAGCAGCCAGGCCATGGCGCCCCGGTCCACATACCGCACGATAAGCCGGTTGACCAGAATCAGGATCATCACCACCGGGAAGACCAGGAAAAGAAAGCCGTAGAGATAGTTCACCAGAAACTCCAGCATGGTGGCGCCGGGGTTGGACATGCCGAAGGCGGCGAAGAGCTCCGGCATGCTGGCCGCCATGGCGTTGAGGGCGTCCCCCAGCTTGGGGTCGAACATGCTGATGATCACCGCGCCGTACAGGGTGAACACCCCGCAGAAGATCAGCATGACCTTGCAGTTGGCGCGCATCTCGCGCTGAAAAAGGGGCCAACACAGCATCACTTGTCACCTCCATAAAAGTGGAGGAACAGCTCCTCCAGAGACTGGTTTCGCGCCTCCAGATCCGCCACGGGGTAGGCGGCGGCCAGACCCAGCAGGGCGGAGAGCTCGCCGGGCTCTGTTAAGGTCACGTCCACCCGCTCCCTGTCCCGGCGTGCGCCGGGGACCCGGGCGGCGAATGCCCCGGCGTCGTCGACGGAGGCGAAGGAGAAGCGCAGCACCTTGCCCCGCCGCAGCGTTCCGGCGGTCTCCACCGCTGCCAGCTTCCCGGCGCGGAGGATGGCGATGCGGTCGCAGGTGCGCTCCACCTCCTCAAAAAGGTGGCTGGAGAGGAGCACCGTGGCCCCCCGGGCCTTCTCCTCCAGAAGCAGGTCGATGAACACGTTCTGCATCAGCGGGTCCAGGCCGCTGGTGGGCTCGTCCAGGATCAGCAGCTCCGGCGCGGCCATGAAGGCGCACACCAGCCCCACCTTCTGCTTGGTGCCCTTGCTCATCTTCCGGATCTTCCCCCTGTCGTCCAGCTGGAAGCGTTCGGTCAGCTCCCTGGCCCGGCCCAGGTCCTTCAGGCCCCGCATGTCCGCCATCAGGCGGATGAACTCCCGCCCGGTCATGTCGTCCATCAGGGCCAGCTCCCCGGGGAGATAGCCAACGCGGCGGTGGATGGCAGGGGCCTGCTGGAAGCAGGGCAGGCCCAGCAGCTCCGCGCTTCCCTTGTCCGGGCGGGTGAAGCCCATCAGCAGGCGGATGGTGGTGGTTTTGCCCGCGCCGTTGGGGCCCAGGAAGCCAAAGACCTCGCCTTTATTAACGGCCAGGTCCAGGCCGAAAATGCCCTTTCCGCCGCCGTAGTCCTTGGTCAGGCCCCGGGCGGCAATCACCCTGTCGCTCATTGGTACTCCTCCTTGTAGACGTATTGCTTCACCATGTCCCGCCACTGGCAGTATTCCGCCATCATCGCATCCAGGTCCAGCTTGTTCCCCGCCATGCGCTGCATGTGGCAGTAGCCGTCGGCGAGGTACATGAGCAGGTCCAGGGCCTGTCGGGGGGTGCGGCCGGGCTTGAATTTCTCCAGGTCCACCTGGGCGAAATACTGCCTGCACATCAGGTCGATGAGGCCGGTGGTGTAGCGCTGAAGCCGGACGCCGAAGTCGTTTCCGCTGGCGTAGTACATCCGCAGGGAAAACTCCAGCATCCAGGGGATGTTTTTCAGGTAGTGCAGCTTTTTCTGAACGCCGAACTCCAGAATATCGAAAAAGTCTGTGATCTGCCGCATTTTCTGGAGCTTCAGGTGGCCTTCGATCCGCTCCTTGGTCTCCTCCGCCAGGGCCAGGTACAGGGACTGCTTGTTTTTGAAGTAGTAGAACAGCAGCCCCTTGGAGATGCCCGCCCGGGCGGCGATGTCGTCGGTGCTGGCGCTCTTGTAGTCCTTTTTGGCAAACTCCTCCAGGGCGGCGTCCAGGATGCGCCGCCGCTTCTCCGCCGGGAGCTGCCGGTACGGCTCCGCCATGGCGTTTCCCCCTTTCGATCTTTGACCGGCGGGTCAGGTTTCTGTTCCCATTGTATCGGATTGACTGGTTTTTACAAGCCTCCCCGCGGATATTTCCGCCCCTTTTGATGGGAGGGAGCCTGTGGCCGTTGACAAGCCCGCGGGGCGGTGCTGCGATGGTTTTACAAATCACATATGAGAGCAGGAGAAGAGAGCCATGGGACGAGGGTCAACCAGAGGGGACAAAGCCCTATCCCGAAGAAGTGCTTGTTATGGCGGAAAAGTACAAGACCCCCAGCCTCTGCAGCCACTACTGCGCCAAGGACCATTATGCGGGGAAGAGCTGCAACGGCTCCTTTGTCTCGGACCACTACGACAAAAACGGACACAAAGTGGGAACAAGCCTCCGTGGGTCCGGGAGAAAGATTCCTGGTTTGACGACTGAATACAGCTATTTCCGGATAAAAACAGGACAGGAGAAATCCTGTCCTGTTGCTTTATACGCCATGGATGGTTTGCCCTTCTATCGGATGAAATTTATCACGCCATAGGTCAGATGACAGAGCAGGAAGCCGCCGGCTGCCAGCAGGGCAACGGCGTTTTTCCTGGCCAGGGAGAACAGAAGAAAGGCCATGCACGGCGCAAGGCACAAAATCAGAATCACGGCTGCGTTTGTGATCCCCGCGTAATACAAAAGCCATCCCCCAAAATAAAGGAGAACCAGCAGAACCACCGCAGCTTTATATGAGGCTTTCATAGGCTGTTTCCGGCTTGTGTTGCGCAGCACACAGAGCGCAGCTGCCATGAGAACCTGAAAAACCTGCCCGATCTGATCTGCCGCTGGGGTGACGGAAGAAACCCGCAGCACATCGTTGGGAGCGGGGAGGGCAAACCAGAGGAAGTTTGGGAGCATGATGAAGAGAAAAAGAAGCAGTTCCCACAGGTCGAAGCCCATTTTATAGTTTTTGATCGTAAACATGGCGTCTCTCCTCAATTGATCCGGAAACACAGGATACCCCCATTTTATCACCCCTGGGCCGTTGAGAAAAGGCTTGGTTTGTGATAGTATATATCATGGTAACACATAACCCCGCAAATCCAAGGAAATGAGGAAAGCGTATGAAAAAGAGAATCCTTCCTGCGCTGCTGGCCTTGGTGCTGGCAGTGTCCCTGGCGGTTCCGGCCCTGGCTGCGGACAGCGACTGGAAAAGCGCCTACGCCACCGCCATCCAGAAGGAGGCAGACAGCTGGGGCAACATCTTCCAGCTGGCCGACCTGGACGTGGACGGCACCCCGGAGCTGATCATCGGCGGCGTTCCCGGCAGCGGCCTGTTTTCTGAGATCCAGGCGGCTTACACCTGGAAGAACGGCTCCTTACAGAAGCTGAACGTCCAGGAGTATATGATGCTCAGCACCAACTATACCAGCTGCTATGACCTGTACCGGAACAACACCACCGGAGCTTACCGCATTGAGGGCTCTTACACCCTTCGGGCCGGGATGGGCTACTACAGCTCCATCACGGCCTGCTACAGCCTGAGCAACAACTGCCTCACCAACACCGAGCCCTATGTGACGAGCGTGTCCGGCACCACCACAACCTACTATGTAAACGGCAGCAAGACCACCGCCAGCAAGTACACCAGCGCTTACAACGGCCGCAACAGCGGCTGGACCAAGGTGAGCACCTTCGTGTGCAAGGAGCTGGACGTCTACTGGAAGAAGCCCACCTCCAGCCAGGTGCAAGAATTCCTGGACAGCTACCCCGCAGGTCCTGCCCTGGCCCAATCCAGCACCCACAATATTCAGGTGGACGGCAAGCCCGTGTCCATCGCCGCCTACGGCATCAACGGCAACAACTACTTCAAGCTCCGTGACCTGGCCGCCCTGCTGAGCGGCACCCAGGCCCAGTTCCAGGTGGGCTGGAATGCCGACACCTGGACCATCACCCTCACCACCGGCCAGAGCTACACCGCCGTGGGCGGGGAACTGGCCAAAAGCGACGGACTGAACCGCTTCGGCAATCCCACCAACTCTCCCGTCTATGTGGACGGGGTCCTGACGGACTTCACCGCCTACAACATCGGCGGCAACAACTACTTTAAGCTCCGCGACCTGGGCCAGGCCCTGGGCTTCAACGTCACCTGGGACGACGCCACCCGCACCGTGAGCATCCTTACCGACCAGGACTATTCTGAGTAAAAAACGCCTCCCGAAAAGTGGGGGGGGGCATAAGACAGCGAACAGCCACAGCAAGACAAAATGCACTGCTGTGGCTGTTTCTGCGTTTTCCTGATATAGGATAACACAGAAGCGAACAGACCTACAAATTGTATTTCGTTACTCTGTCGCAAGAAGTGAAATATTTATAACTTTTTCGTTGACAATCTGAAATGCATGTGATATATTTGTAACACGATGATGTTATAAATATATCACATTAAATTTGGAGGACGGTATGAATAAAAAAGTGTCATTAAGAGAACTGGTTGGAGCGCGTATCGTAGCAGCAATTTGCATTGCAGTATATTACTGGTGCTGGGCCAGAAACGGCTGGGAGGGTTATTTCACATCGATTCAGAATTTTACTGCAATCTTTGCTTTTTGTTTCTTCTGGTTTCTGGCTGTGCGGGAACGGAAATACAAGAAAGAGGTTGTGGACGAAATGGCTGCTGCAAACTTGCAAAGATGTGATTCCATCTGCTATAAGATCAGCATGGTGCTGATCATTTGTATCGGATTCCTGTCCGCCATTTTAAGGTTTGCAGTATCTTCGGAAGTAATCGGGTATCTGCTGATGGGTGTACTGGTGCTGATGTCTGTTATAAGAGCAATCCTGTTCTGCTACATGGACGCAAAGGGAGGTTAATGTGGCGCTCATAACGAAAATTAAGGAATATCGTGAAAATGCTGGGATGAAACAGGCAGGATTAGCGGAACGGGTGAATGTCAGGAGAGAAACGATCGTACATTTGGAAAATGGAAAGTACAATCCATCTCTTAAACTTGCAATGGATATTGCCAAAGTTTTTGGGGTTCCTGTTGAAGAACTGTTCGAGTATACAGATTCTTAGTCGTTGAGCAACAACTTCCAGACTGTCGAACAGGCACAAAAGCGCACTTCTATACGGGGTAATCCCCGTATGTGTGCGCTGCTATCCTCTCATAAAAAAGGCGTGACCGCTTTCGTCACGCCTTTTACCTGTTTTATTGTCTTACGAACACCCCACGAAGGGAGGCTTTTTTATGCTCATACATAGATATAATCGTTCAGCACAGGTTGGAGACCACCTTCCTCCATGTCCTGGTACATCCGGCGGATGGAGCGGCCATCGTTGATTTCAAACTGCTCGTCCCCGGCGTCGGTTTCCTCCTTGCCGGTGTAC
Organism: Clostridiales bacterium; assembly: GCA_004551945.1. GTDB lineage: Bacteria > Bacillota > Clostridia > Oscillospirales > Oscillospiraceae > Evtepia. The sequence continues at coordinate 48,396 of SFPN01000013.1, forward strand.
TTGGCCTCGTGATCCCCGATGCCGGTGGAGACACCGGCGGAGACTTTCGTGGCGCAGATTTTGGCGATGCCGTCCCGGAAGGAGGCGCTCTCCCGGCTGGAAACGGTGATACCCACAAAGGGCAGGAAGATCCGGTAGGCGCACAGCACCTGGCACAGCTGGGCCTCCCCCACGTCCCGGGGGTTGATCTTCTCGTTGTTCACAATGGGCCGCAGCCGGGGGCAGCTGAGGCTCAGCTCCGCATGGGGGTACTTCCTGTTCAGGTAGTACACATGCAGGGCGCTGGCCAGGGCGTCCTTCCGGAAGTCGTCCAGGCCCAGCAGGGCGGAGAACCCGGCCCCCCGCATCCCCGCCATCAGGGCGCGCTCCTGGGCGTCGAACCGGTAGGGCCAGATCCGCTTGTGGCCCAGCAGGTGGAGGGTCTCGTACTTGTCGCTGTTGTAGGTTTCCTGGAACACGGTGACGTAGTCCACCCCGCACTCGTGGAGGTAGCGGTACTCGTCGGTGTTCACCGGGTAGATCTCCACGCCGATGTTCCGGAAGTACTTCTTGGCGATCTTCACCGCCTCGCCGATATAGGGCACGTCAGAGTGGGCCCGGCTCTCTCCGGTGAGAATCAGAATTTCCTCCATCCCCGACTGGGCGATCACCTGCATCTCGTGCTCAATCTCCTCCATGGAGAGCTTCTTCCGCTGGATTTGGTTGTAGCAGTTAAAGCCGCAGTAGACGCAGTAGTTCTGGCAGTAGTTGGCGATATACAGGGGGGTGAACAGGTAGACCGTGTTGCCGAAGTGCCGCTGGGTCTCCAACTCCGCCCGGCGGGCCATCTGCTCCAGGTAGGGAGCGGCGGCAGGGGAGAGGAGGGCTTTGAAGTCCTCAATGGAGCAGGTCTCATGGGCCAGGGCCCGCTCCACGTCGTCGGCGGTGTAGGCGTCGTAGTCGTAGGCCTGCATCTGGGCGATGACCTTGTCCTTCACGTCGGACTGGATCACCTCCATGCCGGGGAGGTAGGCCATGTGGTCCGAGCGGGCGGCGGGGTCCTGCTCAATGCGGTGCTTCTTTTCCAGGGCCTGGGGGGAGAGGTCGCCGCTGTCAACAAAATAAACCTGATTGTCCTGGTTCATGGCTGCCTTCCCCCTTTACCGCAGGAAGCCGGTGAGGGGATCGGAGGCGCTGCCCCCCCGGGCCAGCACCCGGCCCAGCCCGGCCCGGTAGGCGGCCCGGCCGGCCTCGATGGCCTGGCGGAAGGCCCCTGCCATGGCGGGGATGTCCCCGGCGGTGGCGATGGCGGTGTTGGCCATGATGGCGGCGGCCCCCATCTCCATGGCCTCGCAGGCCTGGGAGGGCTTGCCGATGCCCGCGTCCACGATGATGGGCAGGTCAATCTCGTCAATGAGAATCTGCAAAAACTCCTTGGTGGCCAGCCCCTTGTTGCTGCCGATGGGGGAGGCCAGAGGCATCACCGCGGCGGCCCCGGCGTTCTGCAGGTCCCGGGCCACGTTCAGGTCGGGATACATATAGGGCAGCACCACGAAGCCCTCCTTGGCCAGCTGCTCGGTGGCCTTGATGGTTTCGTAGTTGTCGGGGAGCAGGTACTTGGCGTCCCGCATGATCTCGATTTTCACAAAGTCCCCGCAGCCCAGCTCCCGGCCCAGGCGGGCGATGCGGACGGCCTCCTGGGCGTTCCGGGCCCCGGAGGTGTTGGGCAGGAGGGTGACCCCCTTGGGGATATAGTCCAGGATGTTCTCGCTGGGCTGGGTGTTGGCCCGGCGGAGGGCCAGGGTGATGATCTCCGCCCCGCCCTGCTCCACAGCGGCCTGGATGAGCTTCAGGTTGTACTTGCCGGAGCCGAGAATGAACCGGCTGGAAAAGGTGTGACCACCTAAAACGAGCTTGTCTTCCATGTTGTGTTAGTTCCTTTCTGTGTCCAGAATCAGTTGCAGGACCTGGTTGGCCTGGTGGCCGGCGCACACCGCCACCCGGGGGGCCATGAGGCCCATGCCCTCGTCAATGTCCGTGGTTTCGTCCCCGCAGAGGTAGAGCCGGCGCATGGCCCGGCGGGTGCGGATGGCGTTGCAGTCCCCGTACCCGGCCATGCCGCTGCCGGAGACGATGGTCATGTTGGGGCACTGAGAGAGCAGCGCAGAGATGAGCATGGCCTTTCCCTCCGCCTGGTCGAAGGCCTCGCAGAGGATGGGGTAGTCCCCGAAGAGGGAAGCGGCGTTGTCCTGGGTGACCTTCACCTGGGTGGTCCGGATGTCCAGGTAGGGGTTAATCTCCCGGAGAATTTCGGTGATGGCCTCCGTCTTTGGTTTTCCCAGGTGGGGGATGCGGTAAGCCTGGCGGTTTAGGTTGGTGACCTCTACGGTGTCGAAGTCCACCAGGAACAGGTGCCCCACCCCGCTGCGGGCAAGGCCGATGGCAATGTGGGAGCCTAAGCCTCCCAGCCCCGCCACCGCCACCCGGGCATCAGCCAGCTTGTCCTTAACCTCCCGGGGAAACCGGGCGTCGAAGGCCCGGTCCAGTTCTTCCTTGGGGATCATATCAGCCGCCTCCCACGAAGTGGACGATTTCCAGGGAATCCCCGGGCTGGAGGACGGTCTTGTCGTAGTCGGTTTTGGGGATAATCTCCCAGTTGCGCTCCACCGCTACCCGGGCCGGATCGTACCCGGCCGTTTTCAGGTAGTCCAGCAGGATCTGGCCGCTGGCCTGCACCGATTCGCCGTTGATGGTAACCATAGGGGGGCCTCCTTTCCAAAAATGAGCAGAGCTGTCCCGAAGAATCACACCCGAGGTGGTGTGCCCCTTCGTGACAGCTCCGCTCTCACTCTTTCGTTACTGTAGCATATGGGCCGGGGGTTTGTCAAGAAAAACAAGGGACTCACAGGCCCAGAAGCTGGCGCTTTTTGGCGCCGTAGTCCTCCTGGGTGATGAGGCCGTCCTCCGCCAGCTTCTGATAGACCCGCAGCTGTTCGGCCAGATCCTCCGGTTCCCGGGGGGCGTTCCCCAAAACCAGGCTGTTCATCCGGTCCTGCATGAGGATGGGCGGGCAGAAGGGGATAAAGAGGGCCAGCAGCAGGCAGAGCACCGTCAGGTCCTCGTCGTCGGCCCGGGTGCCCGAGAGCTTCTCCAGCCGCTGGGCGCTTTTGTAGGCCCAGAAGACGGTGTAGAAGGGGACGAAGAGGCACAGGAGCAGCTGGTTGACCGGGGTGCGCCAGGGCTCGTCCTCCACCCGATTTAAGTAGGCGGTGGTCCGGTAGATCCAGATGAAATACCACACCCCGAAGGTAAACAGGAGCAGCAGCACATGCTTAATCAGGTCGCAGGTACCGTCCCATTCCGGGGGAGCCGGCTCCGGCTGGGCGGAGTCAAAGTCTCCGGGGCCGCTGTAGGTAGGCGTCAGCCGGCCGCTGGGAAACACCAGGGTGATCCCCAGAAAAAAGTAGATAGCGATGGTCAGCAGGCCGGAGAAGAGGCTGCCTGCCCGGCCGCTGGCGGCCACGGTGAGAAAAACCCCCAGGGCGGCCACAGCCCCGGGCAGAAACCACAGGGTTTCGGTGACCGGCTGGTGAGGGGCCAGGGCGGGCAGCACCGCGCAGGCGGCCCAGGCCAGAAGACCCAGGGAGGCCAGCAGCAGGAGCAGGCTGCCCAGCACGCTCCACAGGCTGTAGAAGCTGGCAAAGAGGGAGAACAGGTTCAGCAGGCACAGCCCGGCCGCTCCCACCACCAGCAGCAGGTCCCGCCGCCGCAGGAGAAGGACCACTGCGAAATACACATAGATCCCGAAGGCCAGCAGGTACAGGAAGCTCACAGGAACGGAAAAATACCGCATCCCCCGGCACAGGGTTACCAGCTGCACCAGACCGGCCAGCACCATGAGAAGGGCCGTAATCAAAGGAATGGGCGGGATGGAACGACGGGAATACATAGCGTCAAATCCTTTCTCTGTCTGGACAAAACATATAGTATATTATACTGGACCGGCCGGGGGATTGCAAGAGCGGGGCGGCGCCTGCCCGGCAGGGGCCCCATTTCTTTCGAAGAAATGGGGGAAAGAAGACCAAAGGGGGAGAGGTTCTCCCCCTTTGGATTCCCTCTCTCTGGTGGGTGGAACGGTGGGTGGAACCCTTCCGGGGGTGCGTTCTTTTTTTGCTTGGCCTGCGGCCCTTTGCCGGAACGTCGGCAGAAAGCGCGCCCACCGGCTGGGCGCGCTATCCAGTGGTCTGGTGCCGCAGCCAAAGGCTCCCCTGGAGAGGGGAGCTGTCAGCGAAGCTGACTGAGAGGTGATCCCCTGGGAAGGTCTCTTCGGGGGCGCTGACAAGGAACCGCGGCGGACAAAATCCTCCCCGGTCCGCCTCCCTGCATTGATTTTCTATCGGAATCTTGGTACAATATCCTATTATCACATGACCGCCCCGCGCGGAAAAGGAAGTGAAGCAATGAAGCTGCTGGTGATCGACGGCAACTCCATCGTCAACCGGGCCTTTTTTGGGATGCATCCCCTCACCAACAAGGAGGGCTTTCCCACCCATGCCATTTTTGGCTTTCTCAACATCCTCCGGCGGATGGAGGAGGAGGTGGACCCCGACGGCCTGTGCGTGACCTTTGACCGGAAGGAGCCCACCTTCCGCCACCTGGCCTACGAGGGCTACAAGGCCCAGCGGAAGGGGATGCCCGAGGAGCTGGCGGTGCAGCTGCCGGTGCTCAAGCAGGTGCTGGACGCCATGAACATCCCCCGGTATGAGCTGGCCGGGTGGGAGGCCGATGACCTGATCGGCACCATTTCCCGGGCCTGCGAGGCCGCCGGGTGGGACTGCCGGGTGGCCACCGGGGACAAGGACTCCCTCCAGCTGGTCACCGACCGCACCTATGTGGAGCTGGTCACCAGCCGCATGGGCAAAACCACCACCAAGGAGATGGACCCCGGGGCCTTCCGGGAGGTCTACGGCTTCGAGCCGCCCCAGATGGTGGATTTAAAGGCTCTCATGGGGGATTCCTCCGACAACATCCCCGGGGTACCTGGGGTGGGGGAGAAAACCGCCATGACCCTCCTCCACGAAAATGGCACCCTGGAGACGATCTACGCCCGCCTGGACGACGGCACCCTGAACGCCAAGCCCGGGGTGAAGAAAAAGCTCACTGAGGGCCGGGAGAGCGCCTTCCAGTCCTTCGACCTGTGCACCATCCGCTGCAACGCCCCTATGGACTTTACCCCCGAGGAAACCCTGAAAAAGCCGGTGAACGCCGTCCTGCTCCGGGAGATTTTTCAGCAGCTGGACTTCCAGAAACTCATCGCCCAGATGGGCCTGGACGGGGCGGAGAGCCCCCAGACCGGCAGCGCCCATTATGAGGGGACCTGCGCCTCCGAGGTGGTTACCGACACCGTCCGGGCCAAGGAACTGCTGGACCTGTGGCAGGGGCAGACGGTGGCCCTGCTGGCCCTGCCCGACCTGTCCGGCCTGGCAGTCTGCTGGGGGGAGAAGGGAGAAAACGCCGCCCTGGCGTTTGAACAGGACCTGCCGGACTACGACTCTTTCCTGGGGGATCTGCTGTCCCCCGGCATCCAGAAGCTGGGCTATAACATCAAGGACGTGATGAGCCAGGCCCTGGGCCGGGGCATCCAGGCGGAGGGGTTGGTCTTCGACGCGGCCATCGCGGCCTACCTCCTCTCACCCACCGACGGCAGCTACGACCTGGACAAGGTGGGAGCCAAATATTTTGACGGGGAATTTCCCCCGGTGAAGGACTACCTGGGCACCAAGGCCTGGAAGGACCAGGAGAGCACCGCCCAGGCCCAAAGGGCCATGGCCAGCCACGCCGGTCTCATCCTGGCCCTGTACGACGTGCTCCCCCCCAAGCTGGAGGAGCTGGGCCTGGACCGGGTGTACAAGGAAATTGAGCTGCCCCTCTGCCCGGTGCTGGCGGAGATGGAGCAGGCGGGAATGCTGGTGGACGACCAGGCCCTGGAGCAATTCGGCCAGGTGTTAAAAACCGGCATCGCCCAGCTGCAAACGGAGATTTTCCAGTTGGCCGGAGAGACGTTTAACTTAAACTCCACCCAGCAGCTGGGGAACATTCTCTTTGAGAAGATGGGCCTGCCCCCGGTGAAAAAGACCAAGACGGGCTATTCCACCAGCGCTGAGGTGCTGGAAAAGCTGCGGCCCGCCCATCCCATCATCGACAAGATTCTGGACTACCGCCAGCTGACCAAGCTGAACTCCACCTATGTGGAGGGCCTCTCCAAGGTCATCGGCCCCGACGGGCGCATCCACACCTGTTTCCAGAATACGGTCACCGCCACCGGCCGCCTGTCCTCCACGGAGCCCAACCTGCAGAATATCCCTGTGCGCACGGAGCTGGGAGCCCAGATCCGCACCATGTTCGTGGCCCCTCCCGGCTGGGTGCTGGTGGACGCGGACTACTCCCAGATTGAGTTGCGCCTGCTGGCCCACATGGCCGGGGACCAGCGGATGATTGACAGCTTCCTGTCCGGGGAGGATATCCATGCCCGCACCGCCTCCCAGGTGTTCGGGGTGCCCGTGGACCAGGTGAGCCACGAGCTGCGCCGCCGGGCCAAGGCGGTGAACTTCGGCATTGTCTACGGCATCTCCGGTTTCTCCCTGGCCCAGGACATCGGGGTCACCCGGAAGGAGGCGGGGGAGTACATGGACAAGTACCTGGAGACCTTCTCCGGGGTGCGGGCCTATATGTACAACATCAAGGAGCAGGCCAAGCAGGACGGCTACGTGTCAACCCTCATGGGCCGCCGCCGCTGGCTGCCGGAGCTGAAATCCTCCAACTTCAACCTGCGCTCCTTCGGGGAGCGGGTGGCGCTGAACATGCCCATCCAGGGAACCGCCGCGGACGTGATGAAGCTGGCCATGATCCGGGTGGACAAGCGGCTGAAGGCCGAGGGCCTGAAGGCCCGGCTCATTCTGCAAGTCCACGACGAACTGATTGTAGAGTGCCCTCAGGAGGAGCAGGAGCAGGTCAAGACCCTGCTCACCCAGGAGATGGAGGCCGCCGGTCAGTTCTCCGTCCCCCTGATAGCGGATGCCGGCGCCGGCCGCAGTTGGGCCGAGGCCAAAGAGTGATAGCCGTGACGGAGAGGGCGAAGGCCCAAACCGGAAAGGAGAACCAATATGAACTATAAACTGGTCCCCATGGACCGCTCCCACCTGGCCGGGGTGGCGGAGCTGGAGCGCATGTGCTTCTCTGCCCCCTGGAACGAGGCCATGCTGGAGGAGGAGCTGTACAACGACACTGCCTCCTTCATCGTGGCGGAGGGGGAGGACGGCCAGGTGCTGGGCTACGCCGGCCTGCACGTGATCCTGGACGAGGGCTATATCGACAACGTGGCCGTGCGCCCCACCTGCCGCCGCCAGGGCATTGCCGACCGGCTGCTGGACGTGTTCTGCCGGTTCGGCCAGGCTAACCTGGCCTTTCTCACCCTGGAGGTGCGCCCCTCCAACACCGCCGCCGTGGCCCTCTATGAAAAGCACGGCTTCCAGGAGGCCGGCCGGCGGAAGGATTACTACGAGGACCCCAGGGAGGACGCCCTCCTCCTCACCCGGGAGTTTCGCCCATGAAGCTGCGGGAACTGGATTTAACGGAGCTGCGGCGGCTCCATGAAACCGAGCTGCATGAGGCCTTTCCCCCGGAGGAATTAAAGCCCTGCGCCGCCATGGAAACCCTGGTCAAGGCGGGGGTCTACCACCCCATGGGCGCCTGGGAGGGGGAGACCCTGGTGGGCTATGCCATCCTGTGGGAGAGCCCCGGCAGCCGCTATGTGCTCATCGACTACCTGGGGGTCACCGCCAGCCGCCGGAACAGGGGTCTGGGCGGAAAAATCCTGGGCCTGCTCCGGGAGACCTTCCGGGACTGGGACGGCATTATCGTGGAGTCGGAAGCCCCCGACGGCGGGGAGCAGGACGCCCTGCGCCGGCGGCGGATGGACTTTTACCGCCGCAGCGGCTTTACGTTTCTGGACTACGACTGCATCCTCTTTGGGGTGCATTACGCTGTGTGCCTGTGCTCCCCCAACGGAAAAGGGACGGAGGCGGCGGTCATGGAGGCCCACAAGGCCCTGTACCGGAAGCAGTTCTCCTCCTGGGCCTATGACCGGTATGTCCAGATCCCCCGGGACCCGGACTGTCCCCTCCAGCCGCCGGAGTCCTGGGCGGAGCAGAAGAACCTTCCCGGGCTGGAAGAAGAAAGGATGAATGCGAAATGATGATTCTCGCGGTAGAGTCCTCCTGCGACGAGACGGCGGTGGCCCTGGTCCGGGACGGACGGGAGGTGCTGGCCGACTGTATCGCCTCCTCGGTGGAGATGCACAAAATTTACGGCGGCGTGGTGCCGGAGATCGCCTCCCGGAAGCACATTGAGGTCATCGCCGGTCTGGCCGACGAGGCCCTGGCCCAGGCAAACCTCACCCGGAAGGACATTGACGCCGTGGCGGTGACCTACGCCCCCGGCCTCATCGGCGCGGTGCTGGTGGGGGTGAATTTTGCCAAGTCTGTGGCCTACGCCCTGGGGGTACCCCTGATCCCCGTTCACCACGTCCGGGGTCACATCGCCGCCAACTACATCGCTCACCCGGACCTGGAGCCCCCCTTCGTCTGCCTGTGCGTCTCCGGGGGCACCTCCCTGATCGTGGACGTGAAGGGGTACACGGAGATGGAAATTCTGGGAGCCACCCGGGACGACGCGGCAGGGGAGTGCTTTGACAAGATCGCCCGGGTCATGGGCCTGGGCTACCCCGGCGGCGGTCCCCTGGACCGGGCCGCCCAGGGGGGAGACGACAAAGCCTTCGTCCTCCCCAGGGTCCACATCCAGGACGCCCCCCTGGACATGTCCTTCTCGGGGCTGAAAACCGCCATGCTGAACCTGATCCACAACGCCCAGCAGAAGGGGGAGGAGCTGCCCCTGGCGGACCTGGCCGCCTCCTTCTCCGCCGCCGTCAGCGACGAGCTGGTGCCCCGGACCATGACCGCCGCCCGGACCCTGGGCTACGGCAAGGTGGCGGTGGTGGGGGGCGTGGCTGCCAACTCCCGCATCCGCCGGGACCTGGAGACCGCCTGCCGGAAAGCCGGTTGCACCCTCTACCTGCCTCCCCTGAAGCTGTGCGGGGACAACGGAGCCATGATCGGCAGCCAGGGCTACTACGAGTACCTGGCGGGCACCCGGGCAGGCACCGACCTGAACGCCTACGCCAACCGGGACATTTCTCTGCCCTACTGAACGCACAGTTGTGCACATGTTGGGGACAGCGTGTGGAAAAGTCGGTGGAAAATGTGAATAACTCTTTGTAGAATTTTCGGGGAATCCCAAAGGTTTTCGGGGAGAAAGCATTGAAACAAGATGCTTTCTCCCCGATATACCCGATGTATAGCAAAATCCAGTTGACGGACTCGCCGTTTCATGGTAAAATAACTTGGCTGGTTTGCTGGTGTAGCTCAGTTGGTACGCCCTCCGCAGAGGGTGTGCAAAGGGCAACCGCGCAAGCGGCACTTAGCCCTTTGCAGAGCATCTTACCGTTGGATAGACGTAATACGATAAGCTGGTGTAGCTCAGTTGGTAGAGCATCTCACTCGTAATGAGAAGGTCGCGTGTTCGAGTCACGTCACCAGCTCCACGAAGAAGGACACGACGTTGGGTCGTGTCCTTTTTTGCATCCCTGCTTTCTCAAAAAGTCCTTGACTTAAAGTCAGCTTCAACTTATAGAATAGGCCTGAACGAAACCAGTGTACCGGAACCAAAGAAGAAAATCAATGAGGTGAGCCTATAAACTATATTACTTTAAACAACGGCGTCCAGATGCCCAAGCTAGGGTATGGGGTGTACCAGGTGACCCGGGAGGAATGCGAGCGCTGCGTCACCGCCGCCCTGGACAAGAAGCAGAGCGCCTTCTTCTCCCACACAGACCCGGCCATGGTGGAGTGGTTTGTGCAGATGCTGGAGGGGCGCAAACAGCAGAAGGACAGCACCAAGGAAACAAAAAATTGGTAAGGAGAAAAAACATGAGCAAGAACGTATTGATTTTGTCCGGAAGTCCCCGGAAAAACGGCAACTCCGACACCCTCTGTGACCAGTTCATGAAGGGCGCTCAGGAGGCCGGCCACCAAGTGGAGAAAATCCGGGTGGCGGAGAAGAAGATCGGCTTCTGCCGCGGCTGTTACGCCTGCCGGGACACGGGCAAATGCGCCATCCGGGACGACATGGAGGGCGTGCTGCAAAAGATCATCGACGCGGACGTGCTGGTTCTGGCAAGCCCCGTGTACTTTTACTCCATTGACGCCCAGCTGAAAGCCCTGATCGACCGCACCGTGGCCCGCTGGCAGGAGGTGAAGGACAAGGAGTTTTACTACATCATGACCGCCGCCGACGGCGAGCGGGCCTCCATGGACACCACCCTGGCCTGCTTCCGGGGCTATGCCGACTGTGTGGAGGGCGCAAAGGAAATGGGGGTTATCTGCGGCACCGGCGTGTACGAAAAAGGCGAGGTCCAGGCCACCCCGGCCATGACCGAGGCCTATGAGATGGGAAAATCGGTATAATGGAGTAAGATAGAAAAAACGACCGCTGAAAGGCGGTCGTTTTTTCTGTGCGGAATGTTTTTGTTTTAGCCCTTCTTTTTCAGAGACGCCTGAGCGGCGGCCAGGCGGGCGATGGGAACCCGGAAGGGGGAGCAGGAGACGTAGTTCAGGCCCACGTCCTCGCAGAACTCAATGGAGGTGGGGTCCCCTCCGTGCTCGCCGCAGATGCCCAGGATCAGGTCCGGGCGGGTCTGGCGGCCCAGCTTGGCGGCCATGGAGACCAGCTTGCCCACGCCCTTCTGGTCCAGGTGGGCGAAGGGGTCGGACTCGTAGATCTTCGTGTCGTAATAGTAGCTCAGGAACTTGCCCGCGTCGTCCCGGCTGAAGCCGAAGGTCATCTGGGTCAGGTCGTTGGTGCCGAAGGAGAAGAACTGGGCCTCCTGGGCCACCTCGTCGGCGGTGAGGGCCGCCCGGGGGATCTCAATCATGGTGCCCACCAGGTACTCCAGCTCCAGGCCGGAGGCGGCGATGAGAGCGTCGGCGGTGGCGGTGACGATGTCCTTCACGTATTTCAGCTCCTTGGCCTCGCCCACCAGGGGGATCATGATCTCGGGGACCATGTGCCATTCCGGATGCTTTTTCTGGACGTTGATGGCGGCCTGGATGACCGCGGTGGTCTGCATCTGGGCGATCTCAGGATAGGACACGGACAGGCGGCAGCCCCGGTGGCCCATCATGGGGTTAAACTCGTGGAGGCTCTCGATGATGTCCTTCAGGCGCGCCACGGGCAGGTTCATTTTCCCGGCCAGCTCCAGAATGTCCTCCTCCTGGGTGGGCAGGAACTCGTGGAGAGGCGGGTCCAGGAAGCGGATGACCACGGGACAGCCCTCCATGGCCTCGTAGATGCCCTCAAAGTCGCTCTGCTGGTAGGGCAGCAGCTTGGCCAGGGCCTTTTTCCGGGCCTCGGTGTCGTCGGAGACGATCATCTCCCGGATGGCCTTGATCCGGTCGCCCTCGAAGAACATGTGCTCGGTGCGGCACAGGCCGATGCCCTCGGCGCCGAAGGCCCGGGCCTGGGCGGCGTCTCTGGGGTTGTCGGCGTTGGTGTAAACCCCCATCCGGCGGGACTGGTCGGCCCAGCCCATGAGGCGGCCGAAGTCCCCGGAGTTGGGGTTGGCGGGAATGGTGGGGATGGCCCCGGCAAAGATCTCGCCGGTGGAGCCGTTCAGGGAGATCCAGTCCCCCTCCCGGTAGGTGGTCCCGGCCAGGGTAAAGGACTTGTCCGCGTAGTCCACGGCGATCTCGCCGCAGCCGGAGACGCAGCAGGTGCCCATGCCCCGGGCCACCACGGCTGCGTGGGAGGTCATGCCGCCCCGGACGGTGAGAATGCCCTGGGCCACCTGCATGCCCTCAATGTCCTCGGGAGAGGTTTCCAGGCGGACCAGAATGACCTTTTCGCCCCGCTGGGCCCACTCCTTGGCCTCCTCGGCGGTAAAGACCACCCGGCCGGCGGCAGCGCCGGGGGAGGCAGCCAGGCCGCTGCCGATGACGGTGGCCTGTTCCAGGGCGTCGGGATCGAAGGTGGGGTGGAGAAGCGCGTACAGCTGCTTGGGGTCCACCCGGAGGACGGCTTCCTCCTGGGAGATTTCGCCCTCGTCCACCAGGTCCACGGCGATCTTCAAAGCGGCGGCGGCGGTGCGCTTGCCGCTGCGGGTCTGGAGCATGTAGAGCTTGCCGTTTTCGATGGTAAACTCCATGTCCTGCATATCTTTGTAATGCTTTTCCAGGCGATTGGCGATCTGGACGAACTCCTCATAGACCTGGGGCATCTCCTGCTGAAGCTGGGAGATGGGGGAGGGGGTGCGCACGCCGGCCACCACGTCCTCGCCCTGGGCGTTGATGAGGTATTCGCCGAAGAGGGCCTTCTCGCCGGTGGCGGGGTTGCGGGTGAAGGCAACGCCGGTGCCGGAGCTGCTGCCGGAGTTGCCAAAAACCATGGACTGGACGTTCACGGCGGTGCCCCAGTCGTAGGGGATTTCGTTCATCCGGCGGTAGACGTTGGCCCGGGGGTTGTCCCAGGAGCGGAACACAGCCCGGACGGCCTCCATCAGCTGGGTCTTGGGGTCCTGGGGGAACGCCTCGCCCTTTTCCTGCTGGTAGAAGGCCTTGAACCGGACCACCAGGTCCTTCATGTCCTCGGTGTCCAGGTCCACGTCCAGCTTGACGCCCTTCTTCTCCTTCACGTCGTCGATGATCTCTTCAAAGCGCTTTTTGGGCAGCCCCATGACCACGTCGGAGAACATCTGGATGAAGCGGCGGTAGGAGTCGTAAGCGAAGCGGGGGTTGCCGGTGAACTGGGCAAAGCCCTCCACCACGGTGTCGTTGAGGCCCAGGTTCAGGATGGTGTCCATCATGCCGGGCATGGAGGCCCGGGCGCCGGAGCGGACGGAAACCAGCAGGGGGTTGGCGGGGTCGCCGAACTTCTTGCCGGTGTGCGCCTCCAGCCAGGCCAGGTTATCCAGGATTTCCGCCTGGATCTCGGGTGCGATGGTGCGGTTGTCGTCATAGTAGCGGGTGCAGGCCTCGGTGGTGACGGTGAAGCCCTGGGGCACGGGCATTCCGGCCAGGGTCATCTCCGCAAGGTTTGCGCCCTTGCCGCCCAGCAGCTCCCGCATGTCCTTGTTGCCTTCGGTGAATTTGTACACGTATTTTGCCATAAAAACACATCCTTTTGGCGGCGCACACGGGGCCGGACCATCCTTCCATCGGTCCTGTTCCCCACCCGCGGCCAGCAAGATTTGATTCCCGGCTCTTTTTCTGGGTTTATTATACTATTTGTGCAAATAAACGCAAGGGGTTGGAGTGAAAAAGTAAAAGTTTATGAAAATTGCTAAAAGAACATGGGAGTTCCAGGGGAAGCAAAAAAATCCTCCCTTAAAAAAGGGAGGATTTTGCAGGAGAAATTCATTCGTCTTTCAGAAGGTCCCACTGCTTCTGGAACAGGTCGTTGCGCCAGCGGAGCTTGGCTTCCCCCTGGCCGGGCTGGTAGTCGTAGAAGCCCGCGCCGGTCTTGACCCCGAAGCGGCCCTGGTCGGCCAGCTGGTTGAGCAGGGGGCTGACGGTTTCGGCCCCCAGGTCCTGGAAGAGGTAGTTGCTCACCGAGCGGAAAATGTCCAGCCCGCCCAGGTCCACGGTTTCCAGGGGGCCCAGGATGGAGTAGCGGAAGCCGGGGCCGTACTTCATGGCCGCGTCAATTTCCTCCGGCCCGGCGGCTCCCAGCTCCAGGATGTGCAGGGCCTCCCGGAGCACCGCGTATTGCAGCCGGTTGCCGATGATGCCCAGAATGTCCTTCTTCACAATCACCGGCTTTTTCCCTAGCTCCACCGCCAGGTCATAGACCAGCTGGGCGGCCTTCTGGCCGGTCTCGTCCCCTTTGGTGATCTCCACCAGGGGGATCAGGTCCGGGGGATTCCACCAGTGCATCCCGCAGAACCGGGCGGGGCTGGTCACCGCCTGGGCAATGTCCGTCACCCGCAGGCCGGAGGTGTTGGTGGTCAGCACCGTCTCCGGGGACACCCGCTGGCACACCTGGCGGAAGAAGTCCTGCTTCACCGCCAGGTCCTCGGCGATGTTCTCCACCACGAAGTCCGCCGTGTCGTATACGGCAAAGTCCGTGGTGTATTGGATGCGTCCGGCGATGGCGTCCGGGTTTTCGGTCAGGCGGCCCTGGTCCGCCAGCACCGCAAGGTCGGCCTGGATGCGGTCCTTGGCCTTGCCCAGGGAGACCTGCCGCCGGTTCCAGAGAGTGACGGTGCGGCCGCTCTGGGCAAAGATCCGGGCCAGAGTGACCCCCATGGTCCCCGCCCCGGCCACCACCGGGCGGCGAATATCTGTGTGCTGCATGGCGCTTACCTCCTGTTTTTTTCGTGCTATTATAGCAAGGGCCAGTAGAAAACGCAAGGGGAGCGGGAGGGAAACAAAAAGAGACGCCTGCAGGCGTCTCTTTTTTTGCGTTTCGTCAGGTTTCTGCTGCCAGCAGGGTTTCCAGCCGGGCGCGGATGAGCTTCATGAGCTTGCCGTTTTCGGGCATCTCCTTGTACTCAGAGGGGTCGCACAGCATGGCCAGATCCTCCGAGAAGTAGCCCTCCTCGAACACGTCCAGCCCTGCCTGGGTCAGGCAGTCGGCGAAGCGGACCAGGTCGTGGCTGCCGTCCATCTCACCCCGCTTCTTTAAGGCACCCGCCCAGGCGGCGATGGTGGCCAGGGGGTTGGAGGAGAGCTTCTCCCCCTTCTGATGGCGGCGGTAGTGGTCGGTGATGGTGCCGTGGGCGGCCTCGTACTCGAAGTTGCCGTCGGGGCTCACCAGCACGCTGGTCATCATGGGCAGGGAGCCGGAGGCGGCGGCGATCAGGTCGCTCATCACGTCCCCGTCGTAGTTCTTGCAGGCCCAGATCATCCCGCCCTGGGAGCGGATCACCTTGGCGGCCACGTCGTCAATGAGGGCGTACCGGTAGGTGAGGCCGGCCTGCTCAAACTTCTCCTTGTACTCCTCGTCAAAGACCTTCTGGAACAGGAGCTTGAAGGTCTGGTCGTAGTCCTTGGAGATGGTGTCCTTGGTGGAGAACCACACGTCCTGGCCCACCTCCAGGGCGTAGGTGAAGCAGCTGCGGGCGAAGGAGAGGATGGAGGCGTCCCGGTTGTGCATGCCCTGGATGACCCCGGGGCCCTTGAAGTCGAAAATGGTCTGGCGGGAGGTCTCGTTTCCGTTCTCGTCGGTAAAGACCAGCTCCGCCTTGCCGGGGCCGGGCACCCGGTACTCCACGGCCTTGTAAATGTCGCCGTAGGCGTGGCGGGCGATGGTGATGGGCTTCTTCCAGCAGGAGACCACGGGCTTCACCCGGGAGATCAGGATGGGGGCGCGGAACACGGTGCCGTCCAGGGCCGCCCGGATGGTGGCGTTGGGGGACTTCCACATCTGCTTTAAGTTGTACTCTTCCATCCGCTGGAGATTGGGGGTGATGGTGGCGCACTTGACGCCCACATGCAGACGCTTGATGGCCTCCGCCGCCTGGACGGTTACCTGGTCGTCGGTGGCGTCCCGGTTGGGCAGGCACAGGTCGTAGTATTCCGTGTTCAGCTCCACAAAGGGCTGGATCAGTTCTTCCTTGATCATGGCCCAGAGGATGCGGGTCATCTCATCCCCGTCGATCTCCACGATGGGGTTGGGCATTTTGATTTTTTCCATGGGTATCACCTCAAATGACGTTTGCAGAAAACCCAACTTCCGTTACCGGGAATTCTGCGGTTGTATTCCACGGCAACGGAAGCGGGATTAAAGTTCTTTCTGATTCTCTTTCTTTCAAGAAAGAGAATTCTGCGCAGCGTAATGATTCATCAGGCAGCCGGTGAGCAGCAGCTCCCGTTCCTCCCCGGTGGTGTTCTTGAGATACAGGGTCAGATCCTTCACGCCATCGGCAGTGACCGCCTTGGCAGGGAAGGTGTCGTCCCCGTTTTCCACCTTGGCCTTCACGTCGGGCACATAGATGAAGTCCCCGGGCTGGCAGGCAAACTCGTCACCCTCGGCCAGGGTGAAGGGGAGCATACCCCAGTTGACGCAGTTGGAGCGGTACCGCTTGGTGGCAAATTCATAGCAGATGTTGGCGCAGCCACCCAGCACACGCTGGCAGGAGGCGGCCTGCTCCCGGGCGGAGCCGTCGCCGGGCTTGTTGGCGAAGATCACGGAGCCAATCTGGAGAGAAGCCAAAGCACTCTCGTCCAGACCCAGCTTGCCCAGGGCGTCCTTTACCTCGGGGGCGGGGGTGCCGGCCTGGCGGGCGTTCTCCAGGGCCTGGGTGGCCTGGGCACGGGGGACATAGTCCGGGTCCCGGCGGGACAGGGCGAAGGAGGCCAGCTTCATGGGGTTGGACCGGTAGGAGGAGGTCTCCCCGGAGGGGATCAGCTCGTCGGTGGTGGTGACAGGGTCCCGGAGGACGGAGGCCACCTGCATGAGCAGGTTGTCGGACAGGGCGGGAATCTTGGGCCACTCGGCAATGTTGGGGCCGAACTTCAGCTGATAGTCAGGCTGGGGCTTGCCGAAGCCGAAGTACACCCGGCGGTCATACACCCGGGAATCGAAGGTGCGCTTGCCCTGCCTGGGCTGGGTATAGGAGACCTCTGTTGCGGGGGTGAGCACGCCGTGGTTCCGGGCGGTGGCGGCGATGGAACGGGCGTCCATGAGGACCACCCCGGACAGCTGGCCGTCCCCGGGCTTGGAGCCCTCCCGGTTGGGGAAGTTCCGGGTGGTGTGGCGGATGGACAGGCCGTTGTTGGCGGGCACGTCCCCGGCGCCGAAGCAGGGGCCGCAGAAGCAGGGCTTGAACAGCGCGCCGGCCTCCAGCAAGGACTGCTGGACCCCGTTCTGGATGAGCTCCAGGTTCACGGGGACGGAGGGGGGATAGATGGACAGGGAGAAGTAGCCGCTGCCCACGTCGTGGCCCTCCAGGATGGCGGCGGCCTCGGCGATGTTGTCGTACATGCCGCCGGCGCAGCCTGCGATGACGCCCTGGTCCACCACCAGCTTGCCGTCCACCAGCTTGTCGGTGAGGCGCAGATTGACCTTGCCGCCGAACTGCTCGGCAGCCTGCTTCTCCACTTCCCGGAGGATATCTCCGGGGTTGGCGATGAGCTCCCGGATGGGATAGGCCTCGGAGGGGTGGAAGGGGAGGGCGGCCATGGGCTCCACCGTGGACAGGTCAATGGTGATCATGCTGTCGTAATAAGCCCCCTCCTGGGGATGGAGGGACTCGTAGGCCTCGGGCCGGCCGTGGATGGCCAGGTACTCCTCCACCGCTCCGTCGGTCTCCCAGATGGAGGACAGGCAGGCGGTTTCGGTGGTCATCACGTCGATGCCGATGCGGTAGTCCATGGGCAGGTTCCTGATGCCGGGGCCGGCAAACTCCAGCACCTTGTTTTTCACAAAGCCGTTCTTGTACACCTCCCCGCACAGGGCGATGGCCACGTCGTGGGGGCCCACACCCTGGGCAGGCTCGCCGGTGAGGTAGACCAGCACCACCTGGGGAGCGGCGATGTCGTAAGTATTTTTCAGCAGCTGCTTGACGATCTCGGGGCCGCCCTCACCCACGCCCATGGTGCCGATGGCGCCGTAGCGGGTGTGGCTGTCGGACCCCAGGATCATCCGGCCGCAGCCGGACATCATTTCCCGGGCGTACTGGTGGATGACCGCCTGGTTGGCGGGGACGAAGTTGCCGCCGTACTTCATGGCGGCGGACAGACCGAACACGTGGTCGTCCTCGTTGATGGTGCCGCCCACGGCGCACAGGCTGTTGTGGCAGTTGGTCATCACATAGGGGACGGGAAACTCGGTCAGGCCGCTGGCCTTGGCAGTCTGGATGATGCCCACGTAGGTGATGTCGTGGGAGATGAGGCTGTCAAACTTCAGGTGGAGCTGGCCGGCCTCCTCCCGCATGCTGTGGCGGCGGAAGATCTGGTAGGCCATGGTCTTTTCCCGGTCAGCGGGAGAGACCACAGGAGCGGGAACGGGTGCGCCCTTCTGCCAGGACACACCGCCGGAATGTAACGTAATCATGGTTATCAGCACCCTTTCTGGGGAAACTTCCCGATTCGTGGATTTTCATTAGGATATTGTATACACATAAAGTATAGCACAATCCTTCAAAGATGCAAAGTAAAAAGCATGAACGAAAAAACTTCTTGCAGGGTGACCTAAAATGACGGAGCAGATTCGCGGAAACGGTGGAGAATTACCGAAAGATTTGGCGGCCAGGAATTTTTTCTTGCATAATTTGCGACAGAACAGTATAATTAACTTGCAATGAAGGGATAAAAGAACCGCTCGCCGGTTTTTAGATACAACGGAAAGGGGAACCAACGCATGATGAAAAACGATACCGGGATCCTTGAAGAATACACAGGTTCCCTCAGTCAGCGCATTCGGGAAGAGTACAACATTGACGAGAACTACTACCGGGGAGATGTGAAGCGGGGCCTGCGCAACAGCGACGGCACCGGCGTGCCCATCGGCGTCACCAAGGTGGGTTCCGTTCAGGGCTACATGATCGAGGACGGCGTCCGGGTGCCCGTGCCCGGCCAGCTGTACTACCGGGGCATTGAGCTCAACGAGATCGTGGAGGCCCACCGGAAGGCAAACACCTTCGGCTTTGAAGAGGTGGCCTTCCTGCTGCTCATGGGCCACCTGCCCGCCAAGGGAGAGATGGCCCACTTCAACGAGATCATGAACCAGGCCAAGAAGCTGCCCGACGGCTTTACCGAGGACATGATCATGAAGCATCCCAGCCGGGATATTATGAACAAGCTGGCCCGGAGCGTGCTGTCCCTGTATTCCTACGACGACAATCCGGACGACACCTCGGTGGAAAACCTGCTGCTCCAGTCGGTGCGGCTCATCGGGGCCTTCCCCTCCATCGTGGCCAACGCCTACTCCGTCAAGCGCCACTATTTCAACGGCCGGTCCTTACATATTCACTACCCCAAGGAAAACCTGTCCACGGCAGAAAACTTCCTGCGGATGCTCCGGGCTGACAAGAGCTACACCGAGGAAGAGGCCCACCTGCTGGACATGATGCTGATGGTCCACGCGGAGCACGGCGGCGGCAACAACTCCACCTTTGTCTGCCGGGCCCTGTCCTCCAGCGGCACGGACACCTACAGCGCCATCGCCGGGGCCGTGGGCTCCCTGAAGGGTCCCCTCCACGGCGGCGCCAACGCCAAGGTCATGGAGATGTTCCGCTACGTCAAGGAAAATGTGAACCCCAGGGACGACGGCTCCATCAAGGACTACCTGGCCAAAATCCTGGACGGGGAGGCTGGGGACAAGTCCGGCAAGATCTACGGCCTGGGCCACGCGGTCTACACCATCTCCGACCCCCGTGCCGTGCTGCTGAAGAAGTACGCCCAGCACATGGCGGAGGTGAAGGGTTACGGGGAGGACTTCCAGCTGCTCCAGAAGATCGAGGAGCTGGGCATCCCCATGATCCAGGAGCGGAAGAAGAACCCCACCCCCATGTGCGCAAACGTAGATATGTACTCCGGCATGGTCTACTCCATGCTGGGCATTCCCCAGGACGTGTTTACCCCCCTCTTTGCCTCCGCCCGTATTGCCGGCTGGTGCGCCAACCGCATCGAGGAGGTGCTCACCTGCCACCGGATCATGCGTCCGGCCTACCGGGCGGTGGTCAAGCACGTGCCTTACATTCCCGTGGAGCAGCGGAAGCTTCCGAAAGATTTTGCAGAATAACCCATGCCGACACCAGGGCGCGGACGAAAGTCCGCGCCTCTTTTTTTGCGCGATGAAAAAATTTTTTTCAAAAAAGTGTCCGATTTTGGGGTTCTGAAACGTTATATAGACAGAGAGCTTTTTTGGAAGGCCGGAAAATATAAGAATTTCTTAAGAAGTTTTTAACAGCTTTGAAATTGAAACCGGCCGGAACGCTGCGGTATACTGAAATCACCTGCAACCGCACACGGGAAAAGGAGGACCCCATGGACGAGACCTTCGTGGTTTTTTTGGCGCTGTATCTGGCCCCGGCGGCGGCCTTTGCCGCCGGCTGGACCAAGCCCCTGGGCCGTGCCCTGGGCCGGATTCTTCTGGTGGAGCTGGCGGCGGTGGTCCTGTGCTTTCCCGTGTACGCCCTGGTGGACATGCTCAGCTGGGACTGGCTCAACTGGGGAAGCCTCAGCCTCAGCGACCTTGTGACCTACTGGCAGGCCGGCGGCGGCCCTGTAGCCCTGTGGATCTGGATGGGCCTGGGGGAGACCGCCCTGATTCTGGCAGTCCGGTGGGTGGTGGACCGGGTCCGGCGGCGGATGCGCCAGGCGGAATTTGAGGCGGTGACCCAGCCAAGACAGTGAAAGGAAGGAGAACGACCATGGACCAGTGCGCACGCCAGAAAGAAAAAGATTCCCTGGACCGGCAGGCTGCGGCGGGGGTGGCGCTGATGCTGGCTGCCTCGGCGGCGCTGCTTTTTCTGGCCTGGCTGAGCATCCCCGTGCCTCTGGTGAAGGACACGGTCCAGACGGAGCTGCTGTACGTGCAGGTGTATCTCTCCCCCGGCGAGTGCGTCACTTGGCATCCCCGGAGCATGACGGAGCAGCAGACGGCCCGGGCGGTGGTGGACTACATGGGAACCTGCCGGGAGCGGAACACCCTCTGTCCCGTGGGAAAGACCATGGCGGACCAGCCCCGGATGCAGGTGTACTTCCGCACGGAGGACACCTACCGGGTGGTCAATCTGGGCTCCTGGACCGGCGGCCGAAGCACCGGCTGGGCCGGGGATCAGGACCGCACCGGCCACGCGGCTAAGGTCCTGGAACCGGAAACCCTCACAGCCTATATCCTGGACAGCATCGGCAAAGACCTGATTTAAATAATGAACCCCCAAAAGCCACGCGTAAAGCGTGGCTTTTCTGCGCAGCCAGGGCCATAAATTAACCCCATGCCCGCCCCGGCAAATTCCCTCGGACAGGCAACCCGGCCTGTCTTTTTTCATACACTCATACACATAGACTACGGTAAACCGGGAGGAGGGGCGCTATGGACGAGAAGAGCAAGGGACCCCGTAAGGTCACTCTGCGGGAGAAAACCTCCCGCCTGCTGGACCTGCCCCCGGAGAGCGTGGGGCCGGTCCCCAGGCTGGAGCTGGCCGGGGACCGGGAGCTGTACCTGGAAAACTACAAGGAAATCCTCTCCTACAGCAAGGAGGAAATCCACGTGGACGGCGGCGCCTGGATGCTGCGGATTCTGGGCCGGGACCTGGAGATCAAGGCCATGCGGGAAAAAGAGCTGCGAATTTTTGGCTGGGTGTCCAGCCTGACGCTGTTGTAATACGTATTGTAATAATGGCTGAATCCCATAAAAACGGCTTAAAAAAGCCGTTTTTATGGGATTGCGCGGCCGCCGCGCGAACAAACCGCAAAGCGGTTTATTCAGTAGACATTATTGTAACGGGAAAGGACGGGGCAAACTGTGAAAAAGCTGATGGGCTGGCTGTTCGGCCTGGTGACGGTCCGGGTCACCGGGGCCCAGCCGGAGGATTTCCTCAATCTCTGCGCCCGGGAAAACCTGCTCCTGTGGCGGATGGTCCGGCTGGACCCCTTCACCCTGGAGGTCCAGGTCACCGGCCGCCAGTACCCCTGGCTGTGCCGCCTGGCGGAGCGGACCCAGTGCCAGGTCCGGGAGCAGCGGCGGCGGGGGCTGCCCTTTTTCCTTAAGCGCTTCCGCCGGCGGTACGCCCTGCTGGCGGGCCTGGTCCTCTTTGTCTTTCTGGCCCTGGCCGGCTCCCGGGTGATCCTGACCATCGACGTCACCGGCAACCAGACCATCACCAACGAGGAGATCATCAGTCAGCTGCGGCTGTGCGGGGTGTCCGTGGGGACCTGGGGCCCGTCGGTGCCCATCCGGGCGGTGGAGAACAAGCTGATGCTGGCCATGGACCAGCTGAGCTTCTGCTCGGTGAACCTGTACGGCACCCGGGCGGAGGTAATTGTCCGGGAGGTGGACCCCGACCCGGACCTGCGGGAGGAGGAGGTTCCCACCAACGTGGTCTCCGCCGCCACAGGGATCATCACCCAGATCGAGGCCTGGAAGGGGGACGCCCAGTTTAAAGAGGGGGACACGGTCTGCCAGGGAGAGGTGCTCATCTCCGGCCAGGTCCTGCTGGACCCGCCCCCTCTGGTGGAGACCGACCTGGGCACCATGCTGGTCCACGCTGAGGGACGGGTCTTTGCCCGGACCTGGCGGACCCTGACCGCCCAGATTTCCCTGACCGCCCAGGGGAAGGAATACACGGGGGAGACCATCACCCGCCGGTGCCTGTCGGTGATGGGCCAGCGGATGAAATTTTATCAAAACAGTAGCGTCCCTTATGAAAAGTATGATATAATAACCCATCTAAGGTCCTGGACCCCGGTGGAGGGAAAGACCCTTCCCATCCTCTGGGAGACCACCACCTACCGGGAGTACACCCTCACGGAACGCCAGCTGGACCCCGGCCAGGCCGAGCAGCTGCTGCGGGACGCCCTGGAGGAGAGCCTGCTGGCCAGCCTGGACCAGGGCAAGGTCCTCCAGAAGGACTTTACCGTGAGCCAGGAGGGGGACGTTCTCTCCGTGACCCTGCTGGCCCAGTGCGACGAGCAGATCGGCCGGCTCAGGGAGATGGACACCACGGAGAAGGTGGTGGGGCCGCGGCACCCCGACAAAGGGGAGTATCCCCAGGACGAGACGAACACGAAGGAGCAAAGCCCATGATCGAACAGACAGTCAGCATAGAACGGATGGAGGATGCCATCGACCTTTTCGGTTCCTTCGATGAGAACATCCGCCTGATCGAAAAGGAACTGGGGATTCACGTGGTGAGCCGGGACGACCAGCTGAAGATCAGCGGGGAGGCCGAGGCCGTGATGCAGGGCACCAAGGTGATCCAGGCCCTCATCGGCCTGTCCGCCCGGGGAGAAACCATCAACGAGCAGAACATCCGCTACCTGATCCAGCTGGTGAAGTCAGGCAACGAAGACAAGATCCAGACGCTGGCTGCCGACGTGCTCTGCGTCACCGCCAAGGGCAAGCCCATCAAGGCCAAGACCGTGGGGCAGAAGAAATATGTGGAGGCCATCCAGAAGAACACCATCACCCTGGGGGTAGGGCCCGCCGGCACCGGCAAGACCTACCTGGCGGTGGCCGCCGCCGTGGCGGCCTTCCGGGCCAAGCAGGTCAACCGGATCATCCTCACCCGCCCGGCGGTGGAGGCAGGGGAGCGGTTAGGATTTCTCCCCGGAGATTTGCAGAGCAAGGTAGACCCATACCTCCGCCCTCTCTACGACGCCCTGTTTGAAATGCTGGGGCCGGAGAGCTACGCCAAGTACGTGGAGCGGGGAAACATTGAGGTGGCCCCCCTGGCCTATATGCGGGGCCGCACCCTGGACGACTCCTTCATCATCCTGGACGAGGCCCAGAACACCTCCCGGGAGCAGATGAAAATGTTCCTCACCCGTCTGGGCTTCGGGTCCAAAATCGTCATCACCGGGGACATCACCCAGATCGACCTGCCGGGGGACAAGATCTCCGGTTTGAAGGAGGCCATGCGGGTGCTGAAAGGGGTGGAGGACATCGCCATCTGCCGCCTGTCGGACAGCGACGTGGTCCGCCATGTGATCGTGCAGCGGATCATCAAGGCCTATGAGGACGACGAAAACAAGAGAAAGGCGAAACACTGACATGAAACATCATGATATCTATATCGACTGGGAGCTGGAGGGTGCCAACCCCTACAAGCCTCTGCTGACCCGGGTGATTGCCGCCGCCCTGGAGGCGGAGAAGGTCACCATCCCCTGCGGGGTGGATGTGCTCCTCACCACCAACGAGGGCATCCGGGAGATTAACCTGGAGCAGCGGCAGATAGACGCTGCCACCGACGTGCTCTCCTTCCCCATGCTGGAGCTGACGCCCGGGGTGCCCCCCACCGGCCAGGGAGAGGACGAGCTGGACCCGGAAACCGGCCTGTGCTGCCTGGGGGATATGGTCATCTCCGTGGAGCGGGCCAAAGAGCAGGCGGCGGAGTTCGGCCACAGCATCCAGCGGGAGCTGGCCTACCTGGCGGTCCACTCGGTGCTCCACCTGCTGGGGTACGACCACCTGGACGAAGGCCCCCAGAAGGCCCGGATGCGAGCCAGGGAGGAGGCCATCCTGGAGGGCCTGGGGGTCACCCGGGAGTCCTGGAACGAGGACCTGGACAAACCCCTGGAGCCGGAGCAGGAGGAAGAAGTGGAGATTAAGCGCTGCGGCATCCTCACCATCTGCGGCCGGCCCAACGTGGGCAAGTCTACCCTTACCAATGCTCTCGTGGGGGAGAAGATCGCCATCGTCAGCAACAAGCCCCAGACCACCCGGAACCGGATCTGCGCCATCCTCACCCGGGGGGACAGCCAGTTTGTCTTTATGGACACCCCCGGCCTTCACAAGGCGGCCAACCGCCTGGGGGACTACATGGTAGACGTGGTGAAAAAGAGCGTGGCCGACGTGGACGGGGTTCTGCTGTTGGTGGAGCCCATCCCCAACGTGGGCGGCCCGGAGCGGGAGCTCATCGACCAGATTAAACGCCTGAAGGTTCCCTCTGTGCTGGTCATCAACAAAATCGACACCGTGGAAAAGTCCCAGCTGCTGGCGGTGATGGAGGCCTACAGCCAGGTCCACGACTTTACCGCCATCCTGCCCATCTCCGCCAAGCGGAAGGAGGGGCTGGAGGAGCTGCTGGACATTTTGCAGACCTTCCTGCCGGAGGGCCCCCAGCTCTTCCCCCGGGACGTGGTGACGGACCAGCCCGAGCGGCAGATCTGCGCGGAAATCGTCCGGGAAAAGCTGCTCTACTGCCTGGACAAGGAGATCCCCCACGGCACCGCCGTGGAGGTCACCAAGTTCTCCGAGCGGGACAGCGGCATCATCGACCTGCACGTGACCATCTATTGCGAAAAGGCCTCCCACAAGGGCATCATCATCGGCAAGCAGGGGGCCATGCTGAAAAAGATCTCCACCATGGCCCGGGAGGACGTGGAGCGCTTCATGGGCACCAAGGTGTACCTGGAGACCTGGGTGAAGGTCAAGGAAAACTGGCGGGACAACCTGAACCTGATCCGCAACTTCGGCTTCGACAACCGGGACTAACCCGGAGACGCCTGTAGGGCGGGGGCTTGCTCCCGCCGCCCGGGGATGAAAAAACTTACCACCCATAAAACCGACCCCCTCCTGGCAGGCTAACAGAAAACAGACAGGAGGGACAGCCATGACAGCCAAACAGCTGCGGGACCTGTTTTTCCAGACAGGTCTGCCGGAAGCCTACGTTCTCGCCCAGCGGCGGGCGCGGCAGGAACGGGAGAGAGGGGAAGCCCATGCTGCTCACCACCCAGGGGATCATCCTCCGGGAAGTTAACTATAAAGAGGCGGATAAGATCCTCACCGTCCTCACCCGGGACTACGGCAAGCGGACGGTAAAGGCCCCCGGCTGCCGCCGGAAAACCAGCCGCCTCACCGCCGGCAGCCAGCTGCTGGTCTATTCGGAACTGACCCTCCGCCAGCGGGGGGAGTATTTAACCCTCAGCGAGGCCGACCCCCAGCAGCAGTTCTGGTCGGTGCGCCAGGACCTGGACCTGCTGGCCTTGGCCTCCTATTTTGCGGAGGTCACCGAGGCCGCCGCCCAGGAGGGGGAGGAGAGCGGGGAGCTGCTCTCCCTGCTGCTCAACAGCCTCTACGCCCTGGACACCCTGAAAAAGCCCCAGACCCTGGTAAAGGCCGCCTTTGAGCTGCGGCTGCTGACCCTCACCGGGTACGAGCCGCTGCTGGAAGGGTGCGCCGTCTGCGGCCAGCCGGAGCCGGACCAGGCCCGGCTCCACCTGTCCCAGGGGGTGCTGTGCTGCGCCGGGTGCCGGGGGAAGCTGGGGGGCGGCGTGTCCATGCCCCTTTCCCCGGCGGCCCTGGCTGCCGCCCGGCACATCGTTCTGGGCAGCCCCAAGAAGCTCTTTTCCTTTTCCCTGTCCCCGGCGGGGCTGACCCAGCTGGGCCAGGCCGCCGAGGCCTTTCTCATGACCCAGTTCGAGCGGGGCTTTCGTACATTAGATTACTATAAACAATTACAGCAATACGACGGGGGCGGAGCGTTCCAGCCCCGCCCTGAGGGAGAAACCAATGACTGATCTGTTTGAAAAATCCATCCAAACCCTGGAGCTTCCCCGGGTCCTGGAGCTGCTGGCCGCCCAGGCGGTGACCGAGGAGGGCAAGCGCCGGGCCAGGGAGCTGCGTCCGGAAACCGACCCGGACCAGGTGACCCGGCGGCTGAAGGAGACCTCCGCCGCGGTGGAGATGATGGTCCTCCGGGGCAGCCCCTCCTTTTCCGGGGTGAAGCCTGTGGCGGGGGCCCTCCAGCGGGCAGACATGGGGGGCAGCCTGAACACCCGGGAGCTGCTGGACATTGCCGCCGTGCTGGCGGCCTCCCGCACCGCCCGGGAGTACGGCGAGGGGGACGACGAGAAAAAGACGGTGATCGACCACCTGTTCCGTTCCCTTCACCCCAACCGGTTCTTAGAGGAAAAAATCACCGGCTCCATCGTGGGGGACGGGGAGCTGGCGGACTCCGCCAGCCCGGAGCTTGCCTCCATCCGCCGCCACATGCGGGCAACGGAGAGCAAGGTGCGGGACATTCTCCAAAAGCTCATCTCCTCCTCCCAGGCCAAGTACCTCCAGGAGAGCATCATCACCATGCGCTCCGGCCGGTATGTGGTGCCGGTGAAGTCCGAGCACAAAAACGAGATCCCCGGCCTGGTCCACGACCTGTCCGGCTCCGGCTCCACCTTCTTCATTGAGCCCATGGGGGTGGTGAAGGCCAACAACGAGCTGCGGGAGCTTCAGGCCAAGGAGGAAAAGGAGATCGACCGCATCCTGGCGGAGCTGTCCGCCGAGGCCGCCTCCTTCAAAGAGGATATCAGCATGAACTACGATATTCTCATTCTCCTGGACGGCATCTTCGCCCGGGGCCGCCTGTCCATGAACATGGGGGCCATGGAGCCGGCATTATCCAGGAAGGGCATCACCCTCCGCCGGGCCCGGCACCCCCTTCTGGACCAGAAGACCGCCGTGGCCAACGACCTGGAGCTGGGGGAGACCTTCGACACCCTGGTGATCACCGGCCCCAACACCGGCGGCAAGACGGTGACCCTGAAGACCATCGGCCTGCTCACCCTCATGGCTCAGTGCGGCCTGCACATCCCCGCCGCCGACGGCAGCGCCATTAAAGTGTGCCGCCGGGTGCTGGCGGACATTGGCGACGAGCAGTCCATTGCCCAGAACCTGTCCACCTTCTCCTCCCACATGAGCAACATTGTGGGGATGCTGGAGGAGACCGACCATGAAACCCTCATCCTCTTCGACGAGCTGGGGGGCGGCACCGACCCGGTGGAGGGTGCGGCTCTGGCAGCGGCCATCATCGAGCACGCCCGCTCCTGCGGGGCTTTGGTGGCGGCCACCACCCACTATGCCGAGCTGAAGGTCTACGCCATGACCACCCCGGGGGTGGAGAACGCCTCCTGCGAGTTCGACGTGGAGACCCTGGCCCCCACCTACCGGCTGCTGGTGGGCATCCCCGGCAAGTCCAACGCCTTTGCCATCTCCCAGCGGTTGGGGCTGCCCGCCCATATCATCCAGGCGGCCAACGAGCGCATCAACGCCGAGAACATCCGCTTTGAGGACGTGCTCACCAAGCTGGAGCAGCAGCGCCAGGAGATGGAGCGGGAGCAGCAGGAGGCCGCCAAGCTCCGGAAGGAGATGGAGGAGGCCGCCGCCAAAGCCCAGGAGTACCGGGACTCCCTCCAGAAGGAGAAGGGGAAGAACACCGCCGCCGCCAAGGCCGAGGCCCGGGCCATCATCGAGGACGCCCGCCGCACCGCCGACCAGGTCTTCGCGGAGCTAAACGACATGAAGAAGAAGGCCAAAAAGGAAGGGGACTTCCAGTCGGCCAACGACCAACGGGCGGATCTCCGCCGCCGGCTCAACGAGGCCGAGGGAAAGCTGGGGGCCAAGGAAGAGGCCGCGCCGCCTCCCATGGTCCGCCCCGCCAGGAAGGGGGACACGGTGACCATCCTGAAAACCGGCACCCAGGCCACGGTCCTTTCGGAGAACAAGGACGGGGTCCTTCAGCTTCAGGCGGGCATCCTGCGGATCTCTGCCAAGCAGGAGGAGGTCCGGGTGGTCCAGGGAGAGACCCAGGCCCAGAAGGACACCAAGAAGTACATCCGGCAGACCGAGCACAAGCTCCGCAGCCTGGGAGCCAAGGCGGAGGTGGACCTGCGGGGCATGACCACCGACGAGGCCGAGCTGGTTCTGAGCCAGTTTATCGACCGGGCCATCGTGGGAAATCTTACCCAGGTCACCGTTATTCACGGCAAGGGCACCGGGGCGGTGCGCAAGGCGGTCCACGCCTACTTAAAGCGGTGCAAAGGGGTGGCCAGCTTCCGTTTGGGGCGGTACGGCGAGGGAGAGAGCGGCGTGACTGTGGTGGAGCTTCGGTGAGCATACGGGAGCTTTTCGCCATTTGCTCAAAAAAACGGAGCAAATTTTGGGGAATGCCATGAAAATTAGCATTGACGGAATCACAGAAATTTGCTATCCTTATTGTAGTATTCAGGGAAAGAATTTGGGAGGGAATATCTATGTATATTAAGCAGGCAACTGTCAATAACCAGGTCGGCCTCCACGCAAGACCTGCCACCTTCTTCATTCAGAAGGCAAACGAATTCAAGAGCACCATTTGGGTCGAGAAGGACGAGCAGAGAGTCAACGCGAAGAGCCTGCTCGGTGTCCTCTCCCTTGGCATTATCAAGGGCAGCACCATCGACCTCATTGCCGACGGTACCGATGAAAAGGACGCGGTGGATGCGCTGGTGGAGCTCATCAGTTCTGATTTTGCCGACTGATTGGAAACAAGAAGCCAAAAAAGCGCCGCGAACGCGGCGCTTTTTTTCATAAGACCAAAGGGCGCCTGACGGCTCCCTTCGGTGAGGGATTACGGCCTGACTGCGTGCACGGCCCGAAGGGCCGCACACTGGCAGGCCGAGCAGTATGATTTCGCCGGCGGAGCCGCCGAAATCATGATGGAAATTTCTTTTCCCGTCTGCGGACGGGAAAATTCGGTGAAACCTTTTGTCCGGTGAGGAGGCAGGCCATGACCTTTGAAGAACTGAAAGACAAGGCCCACAGCCTGCCTCTCAAGCCGGGGGTCTACCTGATGATGGACCAGAGCGGCACGGTGATCTACGTGGGCAAGGCCAAGGCCCTGAAAAACCGGGTCAGCCAGTATTTCCAGGACCAGGCCAGCCACAACGCCAAGACCCGGGCCATGGTGGCCCAGATCCACCACTTCGACACCATTGTGGCCGGGTCAGAGTTCGAGGCCCTGGTGCTGGAGGCCTCCCTCATTAAACGCCATAAGCCGCGGTATAATATCTTATTGAAGGACGACAAGGGGTACCCTTACATCCGCCTGTCGGTGAAGGACCCCTACCCTAAGTTCTCCATCGCCGGGCGGATGGCGGACGACGGGGCCCGGTACTTCGGCCCCTTCGGCGGCCGGGGGGACACCCAGGCCATCATCGACGCCATCCGGGGAGCCTTTCAGCTGCCCGCCTGCGGGAAAACCTTCCCCCGGGACCAGGGGAAGGAACGGCCCTGCCTGAACCACCACATGGGCCTGTGCAGCGGCTACTGCCAGAAATCCGTCCCCCGGGCCCAGCACCAGCAGGCCATGGACCAGGCGGTGCGGCTGCTGGAGGGCAAGCTCAGCGAGGTGGAAAAGGACCTCACCGCCCAGATGACCCAGGCGGCGGAGAACCTGGAGTTTGAAAAAGCCGCCGCCCTCCGGGACCGGCTGAAGGCCATCTCCCTGCTGGGTAAGCGCCAGAAGGTGGTGGCCGGATACCTGGCGGACACCGACGTGCTGGGCCTGTTCACCGGGGAGGTCCGGTCCGCCGTGGCGGTGCTCCACTTCCGGGAGGGGGACCTCACCGGACGGGACCTGGAGGTGTTCCCCACGGAAGGGGAGGAGGCCCAGGAAATCCTCTCCGCCTTTCTCACCCAGTTTTACGGCAGCCGGGGCCTGCTGCCCCGGCAGATCCTCCTGCCGGAGAATTTGGAGGACAGCGAGCACATCAGCCGCCTGCTCTCCCACCAGGCGGGGCGGAAGGTGGAGCTGGTCACCCCCCAGCGGGGGGCCAAAATGGATCTCATCCGCATGGCCCGGGAAAACGCCCAGGAGGAGGTCAGGCGCCTGACCACCCGGGCGGAGCACACCGCAAAAATCCTCACCCTGCTGGCGGAGAAGCTGGAGCTGCCCCAGCCCCCCAAGCGCATTGAGGCCTACGACATTTCCAACACCGGCGCGTCGGACATTGTGGCGGCCATGACCGTTTTTGAGGACGGAAAGCCCAAGAAGAGCGCCTACCGGTGCTTTGTGATGAAGGGGCTGGACGGTCCCGACGACTACGCCTCCATGGAGCAGACCCTCCGCCGCCGGTTCCAGCGGGACAAGGACGGGGACGAGCGCTTCGGCCGCCGCCCCGACCTGCTGCTCATCGACGGGGGCGACACCCACGCGGCGGTGGCGGAGCGGGTGCTGGGGGAGTTTGGTCTTACCATTCCCGTCTGCGGCATGGTGAAGGACGACCGCCACCGGACCCGGGCCCTTATCACCGCCGACAGCCGGGAGATCGGCATCCAGGCGGTTCCGGCCCTCTTCGCCTTCATCGGGCAGATTCAGGAGGAGACCCACCGCACCGCCGTGGGCTTTCACCACAAGCGCCACACGAAAACCAGCACGGGGTCTGCCCTGGAGAAAATTCCCGGGGTAGGCCCGGCCCGGCGCAAGCAGCTGCTGAAGGCCTTCGGCAGCGTCAAGGCCATCCGCCAGGCCAGCCTGGCCCGGCTGGAAGAGGTTCTGCCGAAAAACGCCGCCCAGGCGGTTTACCACTATTTCAACACCACAGAGGAGGAATGAGCCATGCGCGTAATCACAGGCCTGGCCCGGGGAAGAAAACTGAAGGAGCCCAGCGGGATGGAGACCCGTCCCACCACCGACCGGGTGAAGGAGGGAATCTTCTCCAGCATCCAGTTTGAGATCGAGGGCCGGAAAGTCCTGGACCTCTTCGGGGGCACCGGGCAGATGGGCATTGAGGCCCTGTCCCGGGGCGCGGCCCACTGCACATTCCTGGACCTGCGGAAGGAAGCGGTGGGAATCATCCGGGAGAACGTGACCGCCACCGGCTTTGCCGGGCAGGCTGCGGTGCTCCAGGGGGATTACCTGGCCTTCCTCACCCGGTGCCGGGAAAAGTTTGACCTGATTTTCCTGGACCCGCCCTATGGCAGCGGGATGCTGGAAAAGGCGATGGAAACCATTACAGCGATTGACATTGTGTCGGAAAATGGTATAATAGTCTGCGAAAATGGGTCGGGTGTCCCCTGGCCTGTGGTTTCTGAACCCTACCGGCTCCAGAAAGAGTACCGGTACGGGAAAATTAGAACAGCCCTATACCGGCGCCAGGCCGACTGAACCGGCGCGGGCGCCGAACAAGGAGTGGATAAGGTTATGAAGACCGCAATTTATCCCGGGAGCTTTGATCCGGTGACTCTGGGACACATCAACATTATCAAGCGTGCGGCCAACGCTTTCGACAAGGTCATTGTCTGCGTGATGGTCAATTCCGAAAAGAACGGTGGCCTTTTTACCCCGGAGGAACGGCTGGAGCTGCTGCGCAGAAGCATCCAAATGGAAAATGTGGAGCTGGACGTCTACCGCGGCATGGTGGCAGATTATGCCAAAGAGAAGGGCGCACGGGTTTTGGTCAAGGGCCTTCGGGCGGTCTCTGACTATGAGCAAGAGGTTCAGATGGCCATGATCAACAGCAAACTCAACCCCGATCTGGACACTGTGTTCTTCCCCTCCAGCGAGAAGTACACCTACCTGAGCTCTTCCGTGGCCAAGGAGCTGGCCAGATACAACGCCGATCTGAGCGAGTTTCTCCCCCGGGAGATCCTGGAGGACGTGAAGCAGAGATTACAGCAAGGAAAGTAAGGAGCGATACACGATGGCAGGCAGCATGGAAGAATTACTGGATCTTTTATATACTGAGATCGAAGAGGCCAAGAACATGCCTCTCAACAACGACAAGTGCGTCATCGACCGGGACCGGATTCTGGACATGATCGACGACGTGAAGGCCGAGGTGCCCGTGGAGATCAAGCGGGCCAAGGACCTGATGGCAAACAAGAACGACTATGTGGCCTCCGCCAAGCGGGAGGCCGACACCCTGCGGGCCCAGGCGGAGGACTACGCCAAGCGGCTCATCAACGAGGACGCCATCGTCCGCCAGGCAGAGGACCGGGCGGCGGAGATCATCGCGGACGCGGAGGAAAAGGCCCGGATGCTCAAGCACGCCGCCAGCGAGTACTGCGAGGACGCCCTGCGCCGGATGGAAGAGGCCGTGGCCGACGCCTACGACGAGGTGAAGCACTCCCGCGCCAAGTTCCGCAGCGCCCTGGGCATGGCAGAGCCCTCCGGCCAGCCCCAGCCCCGCCGCCGCGCCATGTACGACGCGGAGATGGATGACGACGAGGACGAGGACGAGGAGGATTGATCCTCCGTCCGGCATAACCAGAAAAGAAAACCACCGCAGCCAAGCCCCAAAGGCGCTGACTGCGGTGGTTTTTTATGCAGGGCAGCGGGCGGCTCACTGCCCGCTGATCAGCAGCACGTCGCCCTCCTGGAGCACGGTGCTGCCCTGGGGGATGACCACGTCCCCAGCCCGGCGGATGAGGATGATGAGACCCTCGCCGGTGTCCAGGTCGGAGAGAGGCCGGTGGAGCCAGGGGTCCCGCTTTTTGATGGTCTTTTCGTACAGGCAGACCCCCTCCAGCTCTCCGCCGGCCCGGCCGCTGAGCACCAGCTGGTCCCCGGGCTCCAGCACGGTGGCGCCGTTGGGCACCAGCTTCTCCCCCTGCCGGGTCACCAGCACCAGCAGGCACGCCGGGGGCAGGTCCAGATCCCGGATGGCCTTGCCCGCCCAGGGGTGGCCGGGGGTGAGGGTACACTGGAGAAACTGCACCGGCACCTGGTCGGTGTAGTCGTTGAAGGTTTTCATCACGTCGGTTTCCCCGTCGGTCATCTTCACCTTCCGGGCCACCAGAGGGATGAGAGACCCCTGAACCAGGATGGAGAAGAGGACGATGAAGAACACAATGTGGTACAGGTCCAGATCGGTGACGGCGGGGCTGGTGACGGCCAGAATGGAAAAGACGATGGAGGCCGCCCCCCGCATCCCCGACCAGGACACCAGTAAAATCTGCCCCAGGCTGCTGCGGAAGGGCCCCAGAATGAGGGTCACGGCGATGGGCCGGGCCAGGAAGGTGAGAAACAGGGCCACCGCCAGGGCCGTGGGGGCCACGGCGGGCAGCTGGGAGGGGAAGGAGAGCAGGCCCAGCAGGAAGAACAGCACCATCTGCATAAGCCCCGTGGCCCCGTCAAAGAAGTTCACCAGGGCCTGTTTGCTGCGCAGGGGCTGGTTGCCCAGGAGAATCCCGGTGAGGTAGACGCTGAGATAGCCGTTGCCCCCCAGCAGGGTGGGGGCGGCGTAGGCCGCCAGGGCCACGGCCACCATGAAGATGGCGTCGAAGCCCTCAGAGGCAAAGCGGAACCGCCGGAGAAAGACCTGGCTCACCAGGGCGATCCCCACCCCGAAGGCCGCCCCGAAGAAAAGCTGGGCAAAGACCTGCCAGGCAAAGGCACTGCCCTGGGCCTGGCCGGTCATCAGGGACAGGACGATCACCGTGAGCATGTAGGAGAAGGGGTCGTTGCTGCCGCTCTCCACCTCCAGCAGGGAGGCGGTGTTTTCCCGCAGGCCCAGGTTCTTGGAGCGGAGGATGGAGAACACCGAGGCAGCGTCGGTGGAGCTGATGACCGCCCCCAGCAGAAAGCCCTCCAGCTGGGGCAGGCCCAGGACCTTCCAGGAAAACAGGCCCACCAGCCCGGCGGTGAGGACCGTGCCCAGGGAGGAGAGGAGCACGGACTTTCCCGCCACGGGTCTGGCCTCCTGCCAGTTGGTGCCGAAGCCGCCGTAAAACATAATGAAGATGAGGGCCAGAGAGCAGATGTCCTCGGCCATGGCGTAGTTGTCGAAGGGGATCTTCACCACCCCGTCCGAGCCGAAGAACATACCCAGCAGAATGAAGGCCAGCAGGGTGGGCACCCCCAGCCGGCTGGACACCTTGTTGCACAGCACGCAGGCGAAGATGACGATGGCGGACATGAGAAGAAGCTGTGTCAAAGGGAAACACCTCCAGGGAAACGCAGGGACCGGACGCCCGAGGGCTTGTGGCCGGTTCGGGGGGTGGATCACGATATATTGTATACTATAACAAATACTGGAAGACAAGACAAGAATTTCTTACATTTCTCTGAAGAACCCGCCCGGGGACCAAAAAACAGTTGCTTTTTACAGGCAATCCCCATATAATATAAAAATGAACCGCCATATGGAGGAACGACCATGACTGGAGCTTACGCCCACCGCCCCGTCCTGCTGGAGGAGTGCATCGAGGCCTTACATATCAAGCCCGACGGGGTCTATATTGACGGCACCCTGGGCCGGGGCGGCCACTCAGAGCAGATTGCCCGGCGGCTGTCTGACCGGGGCAGGCTGATCTGCATTGACCGGGACAGCCAGGCTCTGGAGGAGGCCGGGGTGCGCCTGGCCCCCTGGAAGGACCGCATCACCTTCCTTCACGGCAACTTCGGCGACCTGGACGCCCTGCTGGAGCAGGCCGGGGTCCCCGGCGCGGACGGGATGCTCTTTGACCTGGGGGTTTCCTCTCCCCAGCTGGACGACCCGGACCGGGGATTTTCCTATATGCACGACGCCCCCCTGGATATGCGCATGGACCGGGAGGACTCCCTCACCGCCTGGACGGTGGTGAACCAGTGGCCCCGGGAGGAGCTGCGCCGGGTCCTGTCCCAGTACGGGGAGGAGCGGTACGCCGGCCCCATCGCCGCCGCCATCGAGCGGGCCCGGGAGAAGGCCCCCATCGAGACCACCCTGGAGCTGGTGGAGGTGATCCGCTCCGCCATGCCCGCCGCCGCCCTGCGGGAAAAGCAGCACCCGGCCAAGCGGAGCTTTCAGGGCATCCGCATCGCGGTGAACGACGAGCTGACCGCCATCTCCCGGATGATGCAGGCCGCCATTCCCCGTCTGAACCCCGGCGGATACCTGGCGGTGATTTCCTTCCACTCTCTGGAGGATCGAATTGTAAAAAGTGAGCTGGCTGCCGCTGCCAAGGGCTGCGACTGCCCGCCTTCCTTCCCGGTGTGCGTCTGCGGCAAGCAACCCCAGGTAAAGCTGACGCCCCGCAAGCCCATCCTGCCCAGCCCCCAGGAGCTGGCGGAAAACCCCCGCGCCCGCAGCGCCAAGCTCCGGGTGGCGGAGAAGCTGGAACCCAAACCCAAGAAAGACCTGTGACCCAAACCGGGTACAAGGGGGATATCAATTGTGACAGTCAACGCTTTTCAGCAGATTTCATACGACGGAAACGCAGCCCTGAAGATGGGCGCCACGGAAGCGCCGCCCCAGCCGGAGCGGGTCCAGGAGAAGAAAAAAGCCTCCGCTTCGGCGGCCAGCGCCTCCCAGTCGGAGGCGGACCCCAAGCCCAAGCGGCACTGGAAAACCGCCCCCGTGGCGGTGGGCACCATCCTGCTCCTGGCCGCCTTCGTGGTGATGATCCTCATCAGCTACGCGCAGATGGTGATGATCAACGACCAGGTGGTGGAGCTGCGGGGGACGCTCAGCGATTTGCAGACAGAGGAGACCAAACTGATGGCCCAGTATGAGCTGGCCTACGACCTGCAGGAGATCGAAAAGCAGATGCTGGCCAGCGGACAGATGACGAAGATCCAGAGCTGGCAGACCTACACCCTGGAGCTTTCGGAGCCGGACAGCGTGGAGTATTACCACGGCTCGGATCTCAAAGAGCAGATGATGTCCTTTGCCAAAAACCTGGTCACCGCGATCCAGGAATATTTCTAAGCAGAGACTACATAAGATTAGGAACGAGAGCATGAGGGCGTGAGAAAACCGATTTCTTACGCCCTCATCTTACCATTGGACGGATACGAAAGAAACAAACCCGCAGGCAAAGAAAGCAGGAGGAATCGAAACCATGGCACTCAACGGAAACCATTCCGGCCGGAGTCGGAACCGCCGCTTAGGCGGCAGGGGGATGCAGCGCATCCTGATTCTGGCCGGAATCTTCGGCGTACTGACCTTTGTGGTCCTGTTCGGCAAGCTCTGGCAGCTCCAGGTGGTCCAGCACGAGAACCTGGAGAAAAAGGCCATCGCCCAGCAGACCCGGGAGGTGGCCTCCACCGCCAACCGGGGCACCATTTACGACGCCAACGGGGCCATCCTGGCCATCAGCGGCTCGGTGCAGAACGTGATCCTCTCCCCCCGGGATGTGCTGGCCGGGGTGGAGGTGGAGGAAAAGGACGAGTTCGGAAACCCCCGCTCTCCCAGCGTCATCGAGGCGGAGAAAAAGCAGAAGGTCCAGGACACCTATGACCTCATCGCCGACGGCATGTCGGAGATCCTGGGCATCGACCGGGAGGACGTGATCGCCCGGCTGAACAAGACCAACTCCGCCTGGCAGGTGCTGGCCAAGAAGGTGGAGGACGACGTGGCCGACCAGGTCCGGGCCTTCATCGAGGAGCACGAACTGGAGGGCTGTCTCTACCTCACCGACGACTCCAAACGGTACTATCCCTACTCCACCACCGCCTCCCAGGTGGTGGGCTTTGTGAACGGCCAGAACGAGGGAGCTTATGGCCTGGAGTCGCTGTACAACAGTGAGCTGTCCGGGGAGGACGGCCGCACCATCATCGCCAAGAATGCTTCGGGCACAGAAATGCCCTCGGCCTACTCCAGCTTCACCGATGCGGTGGACGGCTACGATGTCCACACCACCATCGACGCCACCATCCAGATGTTCGCGGAGAAAACCGTGGAGGAGGGCATCGAGAAGTTCGATGTGACCAACGGCGCCTTCTGCATCGTCATGGACCCGGACACCGCAGCGGTGCTGGCCATGGTCAGCTACCCGGACTATGACCTGAACGACCCCAACGCCGTGGTGGACGCAACGGAATCCGCCAAGCTGGCCAAACTGAAAAATGACCCCACCGTCACCGAGGAGGAGTACCAGGATGCGGTGGCCCAGTCTCAGTTCAAGCAGTGGAGCAACAAGTGCCTGAACACCTCCTATGAGCCTGGTTCCACCTTCAAGCCTATTGTGGTGGCCGCCGGCCTGGAGGAAGGGGTCATTGATGAGAGCAGCACCTTCTACTGCTCCGGCAAGGTCCATGTGGGCGATTGGGACATCCGCTGCAGCGCCCGAAGCGGCCACGGCTCCCAGACTCTGCGGAAGGCCGTGATGAACTCCTGCAACCCCGCCCTCATTGACATCGGCCAGCGGCTGGGGGCAGAGAAGTTCTATGAATACTGGGAGAACTTCGGCTTTACCTCCACCACCGGCATTGAGCTGCCGGGGGAGGAGAAGAGCGTGTTCTGGGATAAGGAGGAGTTTGTAAGCCCCGCAGGCATCACCTCCCTGGCCACCGGCTCCTTCGGCCAGCGTTTTACCACCACCCCCATCCAGCTGATTACCGCTCTGTCCGCCTGCATCAACGGCGGCCACCTGATGGAGCCCTATGTGGTCCAGTCGGTGACCGACAATGAGGGCAACGTGGTCAGCTACCATGAACCCAGCGAAATCCGCCAGGTCATCAGCCAGGAGACCTCCGACCTGGTGCGCTCCTTCATGGAGAGCGTGGTCAACGATCCCGGCGGCACCGGCAAGAACGCCAAGGTGGCTGGCTACCAGATCGGCGGCAAGACGGGCTCCTCCCAGACCCTGGACAGCAGCGATCACATCATTGTCTCCTTCGTGGGCTTCGCCCCGGCGGACGACCCGGAGGTTATCGTCCTGCTGGCCTACGACTGGCCCCAGCCTGCGGCTCCCGGCGCAAACACCACCGCTGGCGGCGTTTACATCAGCGGCGGTAATATGGCGGCCCCCATGTGCGGCGAGCTCATCGCCAACATTCTGGACTATCTGGGCTATGAAAAGTCCGGCTCCGCCAGCACCACCGCCTCCGGCGTGACCATTCCCCGGCTCACGGGCATGTCCCTCACGGACGCCCAGGCGGCCCTGTCCAAGCTGGGCCTCACCTGCCGCACCTCCGGGGAGGGGGCCACGGTCACTGACCAGGCGCCCTCGGCGGGCAGCTCGGTGCCGGCGGGCAGCTCCATTGTCCTCTACCTGGGCACGGAGAAAACCGAAGAAACTGTTCCGATGCCGGACCTGACGGGTATGACCTATGACCAGGCCAGGGAGGCAATGGAAAGCGTGGGCCTCTACCTGGAGGCCACCGGCGCCGGACAGGAGGGGACGGTGTTCAGCCAGTCTGTCGACCCCGGTGCGCCCCTGGAAGTGGGCACGGCAGTGGAAGTGAAGTTTACCGACATCGCCGCTGAGGACGAGGGCCTGAGCCCCAGCGATCTCTGGAACCGCTGACCCGGTCCGGCGGCGAACCCGGTATATGTCCACGGTATCTCTAGGAGGGAAACGTTTTGAAGCTATCCCGGCTGACCCAGGGCGTAGCCCTGGAGGACCGTGTCGGTCAGGATGTTGAAATTACCGCGCTCACCTGTGACACCCGGAACCTGCCCCCCGGCGGCCTCTTCGCCGCTTTGGAGGGGAGCACCCAGGACGGAAATCGGTTCATTCCCCAAGCCCTGGAACAGGGCGCGGCGGCGGTCCTCTGCCGCTGTCCGCCCCAGGCCCCCGGCCCCTGGTTGGTGGCCCCCGACCCCCGGCAGGCCTATGGCCAGCTGTGCGCCAACTGGTTTGGCAATCCGGGGGCGGATATGACGTTGCTGGCGGTCACCGGCACCAACGGAAAGACCACCACCACATACCTATTAAAACATGTCCTGGAGCAGGTGCTGGGGGCTAAAGCAGGCCTCATCGGCACCAACCAGAATCTGATCGGGGACACGGTCCTTCCCGCCCGGCGGACCACCCCGGACCCTTACACCCTCCAGTGCCTGCTGGAGCAGATGAAGCGGGCGGGCTGCACCCACGTGGTGATGGAGGCCTCCTCCCATGCCCTGGACCAGCGGCGCACCGCCGGCCTGCGGTTTGAAGGCGGGATCTTCACCAACCTGACCCGGGACCACCTGGACTACCACGGCACCATGGAGGCCTACCGCCAGGCCAAGGAGCGGCTGTTCCACCAGTGCCGGACGGGGTTCTTTAACTTAGACGACGGGGCCGGCCGGACCTTTGCCCGGACCGCCCCCTGCCAGCGGGTCACCTTCTCCCAAACCCGGGGAGAGGCGGACGTTGCGGCCAGGGGCATCCGCCTGCGGCCAGACGGAGCCCGGTTCCAGGTGAAAGCGGGGGAGGAGAGCTGTGAGGTGAACCTCCCGCTGCCCGGGGGCTTTTCCGTGAGCAACGCCCTAGGGGTGATTGCCTGCTGCCGTCACCTGGGCTGCCCCCTGGAGCGGATCGCCGAAGCCCTTTCCACCTTCCCAGGGGTGAAGGGGCGGATGGAGGTGGTCCCTGTTCCCGCGCCCTATACGGTCCTCATCGACTACGCCCACACCCCCGACGCCCTGGAAAAGGTCCTCACCGCCGCCCGGGAGGTGACCCAGTGCCGCCTGCTGTGCCTGTTCGGCTGCGGGGGGGACCGGGACCGGACCAAGCGCCCCATCATGGGGGAGATTGCCGGGGAGCTGGCGGATCTCGTGATCCTCACCTCCGACAACCCCCGCACCGAAGACCCGGAGACCATCCTGGACCAGGTGGCCGCGGGCTTTCCCAAGGGCTTTACCAACTGGGTCCGCCAGCCGGACCGCCGGGCAGCCATCCGGGAGGCTCTGGCCATGGGCCGGGCCGGAGATGTGATCCTGCTGGCGGGAAAGGGCCATGAAACCTACCAGGACGTCGGCGGCCGGCGAATCCATTTGGACGAACGCGAAGAAATCACTTCCTTTTTCCGTCAGAATACGGTATAATACCCTTTTGGCGGCGGAGACAGCCTGGGAGAACAGGCTCCGCCGGGAAAAATGACGTTGAAACACGCGGAGGTGCAAACCAATGGATCCCATTCTCGTGAAGATGCTGGCGGCGGCCGTCCTTGGCTTTGCCATCAGCGCGGCCTTGGGCAAGGTACTCATCCCGGCCCTGCGGCGGCTGAAGGCAGGCCAGTCCATCAAGGAAGACGGCCCCACCTGGCACATGGCAAAG
The DNA here is from genome assembly GCA_004551945.1 of Clostridiales bacterium. GTDB lineage: Bacteria > Bacillota > Clostridia > Oscillospirales > Oscillospiraceae > Evtepia. The sequence goes on from SFPN01000013.1 coordinate 88,872, forward strand.
CAGGGGACCCCCACCATGGGCGGCCTGATGTTCATTGCGGCAACGGTGATAGCGGTGCTGGTGCTCAACGCCAGGTCCATCTTTGTGGAAGGGGACTGGACCTGTCTGTTCGTGCTCCTCTTCGCCCTGGTCTTTGGCCTTATCGGCTTTCTGGATGACTACGCCAAGGTGAAGAAAAAGGAGAATACCGGCCTTACCGCCAGCCAGAAGTTCCTGCTCCAGCTGGCGGCGGCCATTCTGTTTATCGTGCTGCTGCGGAAGTTCGGCATTCTGTCCCCCAACCTGTATGTGCCCTTCTTCGGGGTGGAGTGGAAGCTGCCCTGGGTGGTGTACATGATCTTCGCCGCCCTGGTGATCACCGGCTGCGTCAACGCGGTGAACATCACCGACGGCATCGACGGCCTGGCCGCCGGGGTGACCCTGCCGGTGTGCGCCTTTTTTGCCGCCTCCTTTGCCTATGCTTATCTCAACTGGAACCGTCCGGGCAGCGCCGCCATGACGGTGTTTTCCGCCGCCCTCTTCGGGGGGCTGGTGGGCTTTCTGGTGTATAACTTCCACCCGGCCAAGGTGTTTATGGGGGACACCGGCTCCCTGTTTCTGGGCGGGGCCGTGTGCGGCATGGCCTTCGCCCTGGACCTGCCCCTGATCCTGGTGCTGGTGGGCATCATTTACATCGTGGAGACCCTGTCTGACATCATTCAGGTGACCTATTTCAAAGCCACCCACGGCAAGCGGATTTTCCGCATGGCCCCTCTCCATCACCACCTGGAGATGGGGGGCTGGAGCGAGGCAAAGCTGGTGTTTGTGTTCACCGGCATTACCCTGGTGTGCTGTGTGCTGGCCTTTTTTGGCGCGGCGGGACGGTTTCCCGCCATGTAACCCTGTTTTTCATTCTTGCGTCCGGGAGGGATCGTATCCGTGGCAAAGACCCTACAAAGTCCGCTGAAAAGAAAAGAACGCACGGCAAAGCCCAAGACCCAGATTCAGGGTCAGGTGGATATGCCCTTCATGCTGCTGACCGTCCTGCTGGTGGTCATCGGCCTGGTGATGCTGCTGTCGGCCTCTTACCCCACGGCCATCTACGACCCCCAGAACCGGACCGGCGGCGACGCTTTCTACTACTTTAAGCGGCAGGCCGTTTTCGCTCTGCTGGGCTTCGCGGTGATGTATGTCGTCTCCAAGCTCAACTACCGGGGCCTGCAGGGACTGGCCCTCACCATCCTGCTGATCTCCTTCGTGGCCATGCTGGCGGTGAAGATCCCCGGCCTGGGCTATACCTCCGGCGGCGCCACCCGCTGGCTGAAGTACCCCATCCAGTGGCAGCCCTCGGAGCTGGGCAAGTTCGGCCTGATTCTATACTTCTCGTCCCGCCTGGCCAAGCGGGACGAGCGGATTCCTTTGTCCTTTAATCCCCGGTCCACCCTGGGCCGCTTCGGCAACTGGCTGGAGCGCATCGGCTTTTTCGAGCTGGTGCCTTACGGCCTGGTGCTGGTGGTGATGATCGGCATTCTGGCCATCCAGCCCCACATGTCCGCCTCCATCCAGATGGTGGTCATCGCCGCTGCCATCCTCTTTGCCGGGGGCATCGCCGTGGGCTGGTTTATCGCCGGCGGCGCGGCGGTGGGCGGCGCCCTTACCGTTATCATCCTGGCCACTGACTACATGACCTCCCGCATTACCATGTGGAGGGACCCCTGGAGTGACCCGCTGGACAAGGGCCTGCAGGCCATCCAGTCCATGCTGGCCATCGGCTCCGGCGGCCTGTTCGGCGTGGGCCTGGGCAACAGCCGGCAGAAGTTTTTGTACCTGCCGGAACCCCAGAACGACTTTATCTTCGCCATCGTCTGCGAGGAGCTGGGCCTGGTGGGGGCCACCCTGATCCTGGCCCTCTTCGCCCTGCTGATTGTCCGGGGGTACTGGCTGGCCCTCCACGCCCGGGATAAGTTCGGCTCCCTGGTCATCGTGGGCATTATGACCCTGTTTGCCTTCCAGGTGTTCGCCAACGTGGCGGTGGTGACCAACCTCTTCCCGGTGACGGGCATCTCCCTGCCCTTCTTCAGCGCGGGGGGATCGGCCCTCATTATCCAGATGGCAGAAATGGGGCTGGTGCTCAGTATATCCCGGCAAAACCCGGTCAACTGAGACACGCTTGGACCCGCTTCGCTTGGCTCCAAGCGTGAGAAATTTGCACTGCGTTCAGCGCACGGGCCGCTGGCCCGCGAAAAGGAGCGTTCATTATGAAAGTGTTGTTTACCTGCGGCGGCACGGCGGGGCATATTAACCCCGCGGTGGCTCTGGCCCGCATGGTCCAGGAGAGAAACGCCGGCAGCCAGGTCCTCTTTGTGGGGGCCAAGGGCGGGATGGAGGAGCGGCTGGTGCCGAAGGAGGGGTTCCCTCTGGAAACGGTGACCATCAGCTCCTTTTGGCGCAGCCTGAGCCCCTCCGGCATCCGCCACAACTTAAAGACCCTGCGCAACCTGTCCGTGTCCAAAAAGGAGGCCGCCCGGATTCTGGACGACTTCCAGCCCGACCTGGTGGTGGGCACGGGGGGCTACGCCTCCTACCCGGTGGTCCATGAGGCCGCCCGCCGGGGCATCCCCACGGCGGTGCACGAGTCCAACGCGGTGCCCGGCCTCACCACCCAGCGGCTGGCCAAGGTGGCCGACCGGGTGATGGTGGGCTACGAGGAGTCCCGGGCCAGCTACTCCGATCCGGACAAGGTGGTGGTCACCGGCACCCCGGTGCGGGGAGGCTTTTTCAAGTACACCAAGGAAGAGGCTCGGGCCGCCCTGGGCATCACGGACGACCGTCCGCTGCTCCTGTCCTACTGGGGCAGCCTGGGGGCCGACGTGATGAACGGCTACATGACCGACTTTATCCGCCAGGAGATCCAGGCGGGCTGCCCCTTCCACCACATCCACGGGGCCGGGCGCAACTTTGCCGAAATGTCCCAGGCGCTGAAGGACGTTCCGCTGCCCGAGGCTGTCCAGCTGCGGGAGTACATCTACGACATGCCCACGGTGATGGCGGCGGCGGACCTGGTGCTCTGCCGGGGCGGGGCCTCCACCCTGTCGGAGCTCACCGCCATCGGCAAGCCTGCGGTGATCGTCCCCTCTCCCAACGTGACCAACAACCACCAGGAGAAAAACGCCAACGTGCTGGCCAAGCAGGGCGGCGCGGTGGTGCTGCTGGAGCCGGTGTGCAGCGGCCAGACCCTGTACAAGACCGCCTCCGACCTGCTGGCGAACCCTGCCCGCCGGGGGGAGATGGCCCAGGCCATGGCCGAGGTGGGTATCCCCGAGGCAGCGGAGAAAATCTACGAAACCCTGATGGGGTTGCTCAAGGTGTAATAACCGGGGTGCTGCACCCCCAGGAACCACCCCCTTTCCCCCCGCATAGGATGGCGTAAACAGCCACAGACCTGGATCGGGGGAGAGAAGATGGAGTATTATGCAGTGCGGGGAGGCCACCCCCTGGAGGGGGCCGTGGCCGTTCACGGAGCGAAGAACAGCGCCCTGCCCATTCTGGCAGCTGCTTTGCTGGCGGAGGGGGAGAGCGTCATACATAACTGCCCGGACCTGACCGACACCGCCGGGGCGCTGGAGATTCTCACCAGCCTGGGCTGCCGGGTCACCCGGGAGGGGCGCACCGTCCGGGTGGACACCACCTGCCGGCAGGGCTGGGCCGTGCCCGACCGCCTGATGGGGCAGATGCGGGCCTCGGTCCTCTTTCTGGGGTCCCTGCTGGCCCGGTCCGGGCGGGCGGAGGCCTGCTGGCCGGGAGGCTGCGCCCTGGGGTCCCGGCCCATTGACCTGCACATCCGGGCCTTTCAGGCCCTGGGGGCCCAGGTGCTGGACCGGGAGGGCCGGCTTTTCTGCCGGGCCGACCGCCTGCGGGGCCGCCATTTGGCTCTGCCCTTTCCCAGCGTAGGGGCCACGGAAAACACCATGCTGGCTGCCTGCGGCGCGGAAGGGGTCACCATCCTGGACAACGCCGCCCGGGAGCCGGAGATTACCGACCTGCAAGGCTTTCTTCGGTCCATGGGGGCGGAGGTCTCCGGAGCGGGCACCAGCCAGATCCGCATTCGGGGCGGTCTGCCCCTGCACCCTGGCTCCTACACTGTCATGGCCGACCGGATCGTCACCGCTACCTACCTGTGCGCGGTGGCTGCCGCCGGCGGGGAGGGGGAGTTGCTGGGCGCAGACGGCACCATGCTGGCCCCGGTGGTGGACACCCTCCGCTTGGCCGGCTGCCAGGTGGAGCAGAGACCAGACCGATTGTGGATCTGCCGGAAAGACCCTTTGCAGCCAGTGGGAACGGTGATCACCGGCCCGTACCCCGCCTTTCCTACGGACGCCCAACCCCTGCTGGCGGCGGTTTTGGCGGCGGGACAGGGGGAGAGCCGGATCGTGGAGACCATCTTCGACCAGCGCTTCCGGTACACCCAGGAGTTAAAGAAAATGGGAGCCGCCATTTCGGTGGAGGGCTCCGCTGCCCGGATCACCGGCCGTCCCCTCCGGGGGGCGCAGGTGGAGGCCGCCGACCTGCGGGGCGGGGCCGCCCTGGTTATCGCCGCCCTGGCGGCGGCGGGAGACAGCCGGATTCACGGGCTGGAGCATCTGGACCGGGGCTACGAGAGCCTGGACCAGGATCTGGCCGCCTTAGGCGCGGGGATTCAGCGCACCACACGATAGAGGAAGAGCAGTATGGCGAAAAAACAAAAGGAAACCAAATACCGCACCGTGCGGGGAGGCATCCTCTACGGCATCCTGACGGCTGTTCTGGTGGCCGTCTCCGTGGTGCTGGCCTGCACCGTCTTCTTCCGGGTGGAGGAGGTCACCGTGGAGGGCTGCGAGCGCTACTCCGCCGAGCAGGTCCTGGCGGTGGCGGCGGTGGAGAAGGGGGCCAACCTGATTCTCACCCCCTCTGACCAGATTGAGCACCGAATCAGCAAGAATCTGCCCTATGTGGACACGGTGCAGGCGCAGAAGCGCTTTCCCACCACCTTAAAGCTGGTGATCACCGAGTCCCAGCCTGTGGCGGTGATGGCCGCCGGGGAGGAGCAGTGGATCATCGACGCCAAGGGAAAGGTTCTGGAAAAGGCCGACGAGGGTCTGGCCCTTCAGTACATCCAGGTAAAGGGTCTGGAGCTGACTTCTCCCCAGCAGGGGCAGCCCGCCCAGACCGGACCGGAGGGGGAAAAGAGGCTGGGGAGCCTGCTGGGCTTGCTCCAGGCCCTTCAGGACCAGGAGCTTATCAGCGAGATTACGGAGATTGACGCTTCCTTAAGCACGGAAATCTCCATGGTCTACCAGGGGCGCATCAAGGCAACCATGCTCACCAGCGCCGATTTTAACCGGAGAATCCAGATCTTTGAGGCGGTGGTGGCCCTGGCCGGGGAGTATGATCGGGGCACCGTGAACCTGAAAACCGAGAAGGTTTTCTTCACCCTGGACAACTGAGGCAGGCCCGGAAGAGGGTCCCGATGGAATGAATTTTTTTCGAAAAGATGGAGAATAATTCAAACTTTTCTATTGACCTGCCGAAGAAAGGGCGATACAATAAAGGAAAATGATAATTTCAGGAATTTGTTCAGATAAATACACTTAGGAGGATCGATCATGGCGTTTGGATTAGATACCGGAGCGGAGTCCGTTGTTAATATTAAGGTGATCGGCGTTGGCGGCGGCGGCAGCAACGTGGTAAACCGTATGGTGGAAACGGGTGTAAAGGGCGTTGACTTTATCGCCGTGAACACCGATAAGCAGGCGCTGGCCGTGTCTGGCGCCAACCAGAAGATCCAGATCGGCGAGAAGCTGACCGAGGGTCAGGGCGCAGGCTCCAACCCCGAGGTGGGCCGTCAGTCCGCGGAGGAGAGCCGCACCCAGATCTCCAAGGTGCTGGAGGGCACCGACATGGTGTTCATCACCGCCGGCATGGGCGGCGGCACCGGCACCGGCGCAGCACCCATCCTGGCTGACCTGGCCAAGGAAATGGATATCCTGACCGTGGGCGTGGTCACCAAGCCCTTCTCCTTTGAGGGCCGCCGCCGGATGCAGCAGGCCGAGCTGGGCATTGAGAACCTGCGCACCAAGGTGGACTCTCTGGTCATCATCCCCAACGACCGTCTGAAGTTCGTCACCGAGCAGAAGATCACCCTGTCCAATGCCTTTGAAGTGGCCGACGATGTGCTGCGCCAGGCCGTGCAGTCCATCTCCGACCTGATTAAGAACACCGGCTTCATCAACCTGGACTTTGCCGACGTGTCCGCCGTTATGAAGGACGCCGGCATGGCACACATGGGCGTGGGCCGCGCCGCCGGCAAGAACAAGGCCGAGGAAGCTGCCCGCCGCGCCGTTTCCAGCCCCCTGCTGGAGACCTCCATCAACGGCGCCCGGGGCGTGCTGGTGAACGTCACCGGCTCCACCGACGTGGGCCTGGAGGAAGTGGAAGTGGCCGCCAACCTGGTCCAGGAGGCTGCCGATCCCAACGCCCTCATCATCTTCGGCGCCACCTTCGACGAGAGCCTGGAGGACGAGATCGTGGTCACCGTCATTGCCACCGGCTTTGACGAGAAGATCATGAACAGCAAGTCCACCGTTACCTCCGAGAAGCCCAGCAAGAGCAGCGGCCGCTCCTCCTCCCGCAGCCAGGAGCCTGCCGGCGGCATGGACGATGACGATCCCTACAAGGAGATCTTCAAGATCTTCAGCAAGGACAACCGCTGAAACACAGAAAACCAAGAACCGCCCCTTGGAACACTCCAAGGGGCGGTTTTTTCTGTTCTTGGCTCCCCCTCTGGGGGAGCTGTCAGCGAAGCTGACTGAGAGGGGGCGCTACCCGACATCCAGCACCACGGTTTTGACCCCCTGCCGCAGGGCGTAGGAAAGGGTGTTCAGGGTGCCCCCCTGGGGGCGGCCGTCGTAGACGGCGATGAGCAGGCCGGAGCGGTCCACCATGTACCGGTTCCGGCGGGCCATGCACCCGGCGGTGTAGTGGTGCTGGACCATGGTCTCAAAGTCGCACTGGTCCAGCAGGCGCTGCCGCCGCAGCCGGTCCGCCTCCGGCCACCGGTCGGCCTGGCCCACAAAGGGGACGGCGGCCTCCAGGGTGATCTCCGGGTGAACCTGGCGGAGGGCCAGCACGGCCTCGGCAAAATATAGGTCAGACCCCTGGGCCATGCCGCAGATAAAGTGGCGGCAGCCGCTGTTGTAAGCGCCCTCTAAAGCGCCGGCCAGGCGCTCCTTCAGGTCCAGGCAGCGGGGGTCGGTTTCGTCGTCGCCCCAGGGCAGGCGGCTGCTCCGGTGGCCGGTAAAGCAGCAGCTGTCAGCGCGGTCCATGGGGGTCCCTCCCTTCGTAACATTCTTCTCCCGTCATCTTATAACGAAAGCCAGGGGAAAGTCAACGGCCGGGGAGAAGAAGTCAGGAAAGGGAGGCCCAATTTTGGGGGTTGTATTTTTGTTGAAAGCTGGTATACTACAGTTGCGTTTGTCAGATTATACTTGGGAGGCTCCGTTTATGAAGGAAAAGACCCGCAAGCTCACAGTGATGGCCATGCTGGTTGCCATCTCGGTTGTCCTGGTGTATTTGATCCATTTCCCCATCTTCCCGGCGGCGGCTTTTCTGGAGTATGACCCGGCGGATATCCCCATTCTCATCGGCGCCTTTGCCTACGGCCCCGTGGCCGGAATTCTGCTCACCGTGGTGGCTTCTGTCATTCAGGGCTTCACCGTCAGCGCGGGCAGCGGCGCCTATGGCATCATCATGCACATCATCGCCACCTCCGTGCTGGTGCTGGTCAGCGGCGGCATTTACCTGGTGCGGCGCACCAAGGGGGGCGCCATCGTGGGTCTCATCCTGGGCACCATCGCCATGGGCCTTGTGATGATGGTGGCCAACCACTTTATCACCCCTGCCTTTATGGGCGTTCCCACCGAGATGGTGGACGCCATGCTCCTGCCGGTGATCCTACCCTTCAACCTGATTAAGGCGGGGGTCAACTCCCTCATTACCGTCCTGCTCTACAAGACGGTCTCCCGCCACATCATCCACCCCGCGGCGAGAGCCAGGAAAACCCAGGACAAGACAGAGCCCTGAAAAACGGATGAAAGATATCGTGAAGAGACGAGTTTGCCCCTCGTCTCTTCTTCCTTTTCTTGTGTTTTGGGGTGAGGTTTGATAGGATGGAGGGGAAGAATACAGTAAGCGGCCCCCGTGGGGGAGGTGAGGACTCTGGACCGGATCATTTTTCACTGCGACTTAAATTCTTTTTACGCCTCGGTGGAGCTGCTGGGCTACCCGGAGCTGCGGGACAAACCCGTGGCCGTGTGCGGGGACCCCAAGTCCCGCCACGGGATCATTCTGGCCAAAAACGAGCCCGCCAAGGCAAAGGGTGTGCGGACGGCCGAGACCATCTGGCAGGCCCAGCGGAAGTGCCCCGGCCTGGTGCTCCTGCCCGCCCACCACGACAAGTACCGCTACTACTCCCAGCTGGCCCGGGAGATCTACCTCCGGTACACCGACCTGGTGGAGCCCTTCGGCATCGACGAGAGCTGGCTGGACGTCACCGGGACCATCCACCTGTTCGGGGGGGACCCTGTGGCCCTGGCCGACCGGATTCGGGCGGAGATGCGCCGGGAGCTGGGCCTCACCATTTCGGTGGGGGTCTCCTTTAATAAGATCTTCGCCAAGCTGGGCAGCGACTACAAAAAGCCCGACGCCACCACGGTGATCAGCCGGGAGAACTACCAGAGTTTGGTGTGGCCCCTGCCGGTGACCGACCTGCTCTTTGTGGGCCGGGCCTCCGCCAAAACCCTGGCCAGCTGCGGCATCCGCACCATCGGGGACCTGGCCCGAACGCCCTGGGAAAATCTGGTGCGTCTGCTGGGGAAAAACGGAGGCCAGCTTCACGACTACGCCGCCGGCACCGAGCACAGCCCCGTCCGCCCCGCCGGGAGCACCCCGCCCCCCAAGTCCGTGGGCAACGGCCTGACCTTCCGCCGGAACCTGGTGGGGGAGGAGGAGATCCGGGCGGGGGTCCAGATGCTGGCCCAGCGGGTGGCCGCCCGGCTGCGCCGCCACGAGATGAAGTGTACCACGGTTCAGGTGTCCATCCGCAGCCCGGAGTTTAAAACCGTCAGCCGCCAGAAAAAGACCGACGCCCCCACCAACGTCTCCCGGGAGATTCACCGCTGCGCCATGGAGCTCATCGCCGGCTGCTGGAACTGGAGCGCTCCGGTCCGGGCCATCACCATCACTGCCGCCTCCCTTCTGCCGGAGGAGGAGGCCGGGGACCAGCTGGACCTGTTCGCCCCCCAGGCTTCAGAAAAGCGGGAGAAGCAGGAGAAGCTGGAGCGGGCCATGGACCAGCTCCGGGAGAGATATGGGACCTCTGTGGTCCGCTACGCGTCCAACGGAACCCCCGCCGCCCGGGCCATCACCGGGGACGACGGGAGAGAGAGAGAAGAGGAGGAACAGCTATGACCACTGCTCTGCTGCTGTGGGTGCTCCTGTGGAGCCTCATCGCCTTCGCCCTTATGGGCATCGACAAATGGAAGGCCGCCAACCACGGCCGGCGGATTCCGGAAAAGACCCTCTTCCTCTCCGCCATTCTGGGGGGCAGCCTGGGGGCGCTGGTGGGCATGAGCCTTTTCCGGCACAAGACCCGCCACTGGTCCTTCCGCATCGGGATGCCGGTGATTCTGGCCGTCCAGGCGGCCGCCGCCTTGGGCGTGTCCTATTGGAGCACCTTTGTCCGCTGAAAAAGGACGGCGGGACAAAATGCCCAAGGGGACCGGGAAGAAGGGGCCCTCTTCCCACACAAGTAACCACTTGACGGGACCGGAAAAGTGTGCTAAAATGCGAAATTGCGGTGCACTGTGCAGGACGGGTAATTTACCCCCAAATCCGGCGGTTCTCCCGCGGTTTACCGGGAAAAGGAGGGGACACCCCATGCTGACTGACCTGAAAACAGCCAAAAAAGTGACAGGCGCCAAGCAGGTGACCCGCGCCCTGAAAAACGGCACCGCCCGCCGGGTGTTCCTGGCGGAAAACGCCGACCCCCGGGTCACGGAGCCTGTGGCCGATCTCTGCCGGGAGACCGGAACGGAGACGGAGCAGGTGCCCACCATGGCCGCCCTGGGCGCCGCCTGCGGCATCGCCGTAGGAAGCGCAGTGGCCGCTATCGTGGAGTAACATTTTTTGGTATTCGCCGCATAAGCCCCGGCCTTTGCGGTTAGAATATAAAATCCAAGGAATTTTTAGGAAAGGAGGAACAACATGCCTACTTTTAATCAGCTGGTTCGCAAGGGAAGAGAACAGGTGACCTACAAGTCCAACTCTCCCGCCATGCAGAAGGGCCTGAACACTCTGAAGAACAAGGAGACCAACCTGCCCTCCCCCCAGAAGAGAGGCGTCTGCACCGCCGTCCGTACTTCTACCCCTAAGAAGCCGAACTCCGCTCTGCGTAAGATCGCCCGTGTGCGCCTGACCAACGGTTACGAAGTCACCGCTTATATCCCCGGTGTGGGCCACAACCTGCAGGAGCACTCTGTGGTCATGATCCGCGGCGGCCGTGTTAAGGACCTGCCCGGCGTTCGTTACCACATCATCCGCGGCAGCCTGGACACCCAGGGTGTGAACGGCCGTATGCAGGCCCGTTCCAAGTACGGCGCCAAGAGACCCAAGGCCGGCAAGAAGTAATTTCGTTCCGACCCAACATTTAACCTGTAATTTTGCGCTCAAGCGCGAAGCACACGCTTTGCCGCGAGTCGCTTAACCATAAAGACCGTACGCGGTACTGGGTAAGCTCTCAAGGCAGGCACTGGACAAGAGGCACCTTGTCCGACACGGAAAGCGGACTGCTTTTCGAGTACCTATGAAATCATTTTTTTATGAAGGAGGGAAGCAAAGTGCCCAGAAGAGGAAACGTACCCAAGCGGGAAGTGTTGCCCGATCCTATGTAAAAAAGGGCGTAGCACAGAAGGTTGTCTACAGCGCCTTTGACATCGTCAAGGAGCAGACCGGCAAAGATCCCCTGGAGGTCTTTACCACTGCCATGGAGAACATCATGCCGTCCCTGGAAGTGAAGGCCCGCCGCGTGGGCGGCGCCACCTATCAGGTTCCTATGGAAGTGCGCCCTGAGCGCCGCCAGACCCTCGGCCTGCGTTGGCTGACCACCTATGCCCGCAAGCGCAGCGAGAGAACCATGAAGGAACGCCTGGCCGGCGAGCTGATGGATGCCGCCAACAACCTCGGCAGCGCCGTGAAGAAGCGCGAAGAGACCCACAAGATGGCTGAGTCCAACAAGGCATTCGCACACTTCCGCTGGTAACCTGGAGGATAGAGAATGGCACGTAAAGTTACCCTGGAAAACACCAGAAACATCGGCATCATGGCTCACATCGATGCCGGCAAGACTACCACCACCGAGCGTATCCTGTACTACACCGGCGTCAACTATAAGATTGGCGAAACCCATGACGGCACCGCCACCATGGACTGGATGGCACAGGAACAGGAGCGTGGTATCACCATCACCTCCGCCGCCACCACCTGCTACTGGAGCGGCACGGCAAATCAGTTCCCCCAGACCCGCATCAATATCATTGACACCCCGGGTCACGTGGACTTTACCGTGGAGGTGGAGCGTTCCCTGCGCGTGCTGGACGGCTCTGTTACCGTCATGTGCGCCAAGGGCGGCGTGGAGCCCCAGTCCGAGACTGTGTGGCGCCAGGCTGACCACTACAAGGTTCCCCGGATGATCTATGTGAACAAGATGGACATCATGGGTGCCGACTTCTACAATGTTCTGAACATGATCCACGACCGTCTGAAGTGTAACGCCGTGCCCATTCAGCTGCCCATCGGGAGCGAGGAAACCTTCAAGGGTATCATCGACCTGGTGGAGATGAACGCCGACGTATACTACGACAGCGTGGGCAAGGACATGCGCGTGGAGGATATCCCCGAGGACTTGATGGACCTGGCCCAGGAATACCGGACCAAGCTCATCGACGCCTGCGCCGACCTGGACGACGAGATCATGGAGCTGGCTCTGGAGGAGCAGCCCATCCCCACCGAGCTGATCCGCAAGGCCCTGCGTAAGGGCACCATCGAGAACCTGCTGGTTCCCGTCACCTGCGGTACCTCTTACCGCAACAAGGGCGTGCAGAAGCTGCTGGACGCAATCGTGGACTATATGCCCTCTCCCGTGGACATTCCCGCCATCAAGGGCGTGAACCCCGACACCGAGGAAGAGGACGAGCGTCCCGCCGACGACAGCGCTCCCTTCTCCGCTCTGGCATTCAAGATCGCTGCTGACCCCTATGTGGGCCGGCTGTCCTTCATCCGCGTGTACTCCGGTGTGCTGAACACCGGCACCTCCGTGCTCAACTCCACCAAGAAGCAGAGAGAGCGCATCGGCCGGATTCTGCAGATGCACGCAAACCACCGGGAGGATATCGAGACCGTCTACTCCGGCGATATCGCCGCTGTGGTTGGCCTGAAGCACTCCACCACCGGTGACACCCTGTGCGACGACAAGGCTCCCATCATTCTGGAGTCCATGGAGTTCCCCGAGCCCGTTATCCGCGTGGCCATCGAGCCCAAGACCAAGGCCGGCCAGGAGAAGATGGGCGTTGCCCTCATGAAGCTGGCTGAGGAGGACCCCACCTTCAAGACCTACACCGACGAGGAAACCGGTCAGACCATCATCGCCGGCATGGGCGAGCTCCACCTGGAGATCATCGTGGACCGTCTGCTCCGTGAGTACAAGGTGGAGGCCAACGTGGGCGCACCTCAGGTTGCCTACAAGGAGACCATCAAGAAGTCCGTGGAGCAGGATACCAAGTATGCCCGTCAGTCCGGCGGTAAGGGCCAGTATGGTCACGTCAAGATCCGCCTGGAGCCCAACGAGTCCGGCAAGGGCTACGAGTTCGTCAACGAGATCGTGGGCGGCGCCATCCCCAAGGAATACATCCCCGCCGTGGACGCCGGTATTCAGGGCGCCATGCAGGCCGGCGTGATGGCCGGGTATCCCGTGGTGGACATCAAGGTCACCCTGTACGACGGCTCCTATCACGAGGTGGACTCCTCCGAAATGGCCTTTAAGATTGCCGGTTCCATGGCATTCAAGGAAGCCTGCCGCAAGGCAAATCCCTGCCTGCTGGAGCCCATCATGAAGGTTTCCGTTATCGTCCCCGAGGATTACATGGGCGACGTGATCGGCGATCTGAACTCCCGCCGCGGTCAGATCCAGGGCATGGAAGCCCGCCCCGGCGCGCAGCAGATCGACGCACTGGTTCCCCTGTCCGAGATGTTCGGCTACGCCACCGACCTGCGCAGCCGCACCCAGGGCCGCGGCCAGTACTCCATGGAACCCCACAGCTATGTGGAGATCCCCAAGTCCATCACCGACAAGATTGTGGAAAAGCGCAACGGCGGGGCTCAGTAATCATTTTTCCCGCGGTTTTGCTGGAAAAATCAGCAATTTCCAGTTGTAATTTCCCAGCATATCTTGTACAATAAGATTGCAACACACTCACACAGTAAAACGTTCTTTTACCTGTATTTTGAGGAGGATTATCAATCATGGCCAAGCAGAAGTTTGAAAGAACCAAACCCCACGTAAACATTGGTACCATCGGTCACGTTGACCATGGTAAGACCACCCTGACCGCTGCCATCACCAAGTATCTGGCTCTCCAGGGCAAGGCCCAGTTCGAGGATTATTCCAGCATCGACAAGGCTCCCGAAGAGAGAGAGCGTGGTATCACCATCAACACCGCTCACGTTGAGTATGAGACTGACGCACGTCACTATGCTCACGTTGACTGCCCGGGCCACGCCGACTATATTAAGAACATGATCACCGGCGCTGCTCAGATGGACGGCGCTATCCTGGTTATCGCTGCTACCGACGGCCCCATGGCTCAGACCCGTGAGCACATCCTGCTGGCCCGTCAGGTGGGCGTGCCCGCTATCGTTGTTTACCTGAACAAGTGCGACCTGCTGGACGACGAGGAGCTGCTGGAGCTGGTTGAGATGGAAGTCCGTGAGCTGCTGTCTAACTATGACTTCCCCGGCGATGACCTGCCCGTTATCAAGGGTTCCGCCCTGCTGGCTCTGACCTGCGAGAGCGACGATCCCAGCAACCCCGACTATGCTTCTATCAAGGAGCTGATGGATGCTGTTGACAGCTACATCCCCACTCCTCCCCGTGATGACTCCCTGCCCTTCCTGATGCCCGTGGAAGACGTCTTCACCATCACCGGCCGCGGCACCGTGGCTACCGGTCGTGTGGAGCGTGGCATGATCAAGATGGGCGAGCCCGTCGAGATCGTCGGCCTGGCCGACGAGACCAAGAAGTCCGTCGTTACCGGCATCGAGATGTTCCGCAAGCTGCTGGACTTCGCAGAGGCTGGCGACAACGTTGGTACCCTGCTGCGTGGTATCGACAAGAAGGAGATCGAGAGAGGCCAGGTTCTGGCTAAGCCCGGCTCCATCAAGCCCCACACCAAGTTCTCCGGCCAGGTTTACGTCCTGTCCAAGGACGAAGGCGGCCGTCACACCCCCTTCTTCAACAACTATCGTCCTCAGTTCTACTTCCGTACCACCGACGTGACCGGCGTCATCTCCCTGCCCGAAGGCGTTGAGATGTGCATGCCTGGCGACAACGTGGTCATGAACGTTGAGCTGATCACCCCCATCGCTATCGAGAAGGGCCTGCGTTTCGCTATCCGTGAGGGTGGCCGTACCGTCGGTTCCGGCGTCGTCACCGAGGTTGCTGAGTAATTCTCACTCCGTATTTTTCAGAAGGGCAAAGCTGCGGCTTTGCCCTTCTCTTTATATTATATAAGATAGAAATCAGGAGATCACTATGACTGAAATCGACACCGAAGCCCTGGGGGAGAGCGTGGACCAGGGGGTCAAAAGCCTGCTCAACGGCGGCTGGGAGAAGGCGCTCATGACCATCCTTTTTGCTCTGGTGATCCTGGCGGTGTGCCTCATTGTCAAGCGGATTATGCTGAAGATCCTGGACCGGGGCCTGGACAGGAGCCATGTGGAGAAGAGCTTTCACGCCTTTATCCGCTCCGGGCTGAACATTGTCCTGTGGTTTATCACCATCATGATCGTGGCCGAGAGCCTGGGCATCAAGGCCACCTCTCTGCTGGCCCTGGTGAGCATCGCTGGTTTGGCGGTGTCCCTGTCCGTGCAGGACACCCTGGCCAACTTGGCGGGGGGACTGACCATCCTGAGCACCCAGCCCTTCAAGGTGGGGGACTATGTGGAGATCGGCTCCACTGGCGGCACAGTCCAGGAAATCGGCATGGTCTACACCAAGCTCACCACCCTGGACAACCGCCGGATCGTGGTGCCCAACAGCACCGTGTCCGACGCCCAGGTGACCAACTACACCACCGAGCCCATCCGCCGGGTGGACCTGACAGTCTCCGCCTCCTATGACGCCCCGGTGGAGAAGGTGAAGGCCGCCGTCCAGTCCGTGGCGGCCGACCACGAGAAGGTCCTGCTGGACCCAGCCCCCTTTGTCCGCCTGACCGCCTACGGAGACAGCGCCCTGGACTACGCCGTCCGTGTCTGGTGCGAAAACGCCGACTACTGGGACGTGTACCACGACATGCTGGAAGGCATCAAAGCCGCCTTCGACCGGGAGGGAATCTCCATTCCCTATCCCCAGGTGGAGGTCAGCCTGCGCCGGGAGAAATAACGAAAGCCTGCTGGCAGGCGGGAACAGCCTTGGCTGGACCGCCGGGACAGCAGGCTTTTCTCTTTATTCCTCCACGGTCTTCATGGGGTATTCCAGCCCCTGGGTGAAGCCATCCCCCTGGCTGCAATAGATTTCGCCCCCGATGATGGTCTTCTGGTACACCAGCAGGCTGGCCCAGATGTGCTCCTGAAGGCCAGGGTAGTTTTTCACCTGATAGGTGTACCGCTTCACGGTCTTTCCGCTGTACTGGGTCAGGTCAAAGCCCTGCTCCGACTGAAGGGCCAGGTACTCGTCGTAGGAGGCGTCAAAGGTTTCGGGGATCAGAATTTCTTCCACGGAGGCTGGCTCGTCGGCCACCAGCCAGCCGAAGCTCTCCAGATAGGCCACCCGGTCCTGGTCGTTTTTGATGCCGGTGGGGTCCGGCTGCTGGAGCTGGGCGGCGGCCTCGGCGGCCTGGATATTCTGGGTCAGCCCCAGTCCGGCCCCCAGAACGGCTATGGTCAAAACCAACAGAATGGCGCTGACGGCCAGCCGGCCCCGGTGAACTTTTTTGGTGATAATGAACATGAATGACAGCTCCTCTCCTAGGGGTGAAAGGTATGGGATCGCCTGTGGGCAGCCTGCCGGGCCGGAGCCGGGGCAAGGCGCGGCGGGGGAAATCTTTGCCTTACCCTATGTTTTTGCTCCGGGATTTATGATACAATACACAAAATACCCCCTTGGATTCCGGGGGAAGGGAGGAAAACACCATGGAACGACTGGACAAGCTGCTGGCTGCCACCGGGCGGTGGTCCCGGAAGGAGGCCAAGGCCCTCATCAAGGCGGGCCGGGTGCAGGTGGCGGGGGAGCGCCCGGCCGGGCCGGAGGACAAGGTGGAGCCAGGCACCCTGGTCACCGTGGACGGCCGCCCCATCTCCACGGAGACCTATGTGTATGTGATGCTGAACAAGCCCGCCGGGGTGATTTCCTCCACCGAGGACCCCCGGGAGGAGACGGTTCTCTCCCTGCTGCCCAATCAGCTGCGGCGGCTGGGCCTGTTCCCGGTGGGCCGGCTGGACAAGGACACTGAGGGTCTGCTCCTGCTCACCAACGACGGCCCCCTGGCCCACCAGCTGCTGGCTCCCAACCGCCATGTGGACAAGGTCTACTACACAGAGGTGGACGGCCAGTTGGACGAAGCCGACCGGGAAGCCTTTCGGGAAGGGCTTACGCTTGCCGACGGGACAGTGTGCCGCCCCGCGGCGCTGGAGATTCTGGCGGACCCCAGCCAGGCCCTTGTGACCCTGCGGGAGGGGAAGTACCACCAGGTCAAGCGGATGCTGGCCGCCCGGGGCAAGCCGGTGGTGTATTTAAAGCGCCTGTCCATGGGCCCTCTCACCCTGGACCCGTCCCTGCCCACGGGCCGCTGGCGGATGCTCTCACAAGAAGAGCGGGCCGCGCTGGGCCGATAGAGGGAATGTTTTCGGCGTTTTCCACAAAAATTCACGAAAAACCTATTGAAATCGTTCCGGGGAACCGTTATAATAATAGCCATTGAACTGCGTGAAATTCTGCAAACGGCTGGTTCTCATCGCTTTCGCAGGATTCGGAATGAAATCACGAACCTGATTTCATGGTTCTGAGAGATAGAGACAGGAGGAAAAGACATGTCCAGCAGAGTTTTTCAAAGCATCGTGCTCCAAATGAAGGAGTGCACGGACCGCGTCATTGGCGTCGTGGACGACCAGGGAACCGTGGTATCCTGCAACCAGCTGACCTGGATCGGAGAAAAGTGGGAGGGCGCCGCTTCCGCCTTGAATGTGAACGATTCCGCCGTGATCATTTACGGGGACAAGACCTTCAAACCTCTGGCCAACCGGGGTTCCCACTTCGACTACGCCGCCTTTGTCCAGGGCAGCGACGACCAGGCCAAGCTCATCTGCTCCATGGTCACCGTGGCCCTCAACAGCGCCAAGACCTACTATGAGGAAAAGTACGACAAGACCGCCTTTGTCAAGAGCATCATCTCCGACAACATTCTGTTGGGGGACATCTATGTCCGGGCCAAGGAGCTCCACTTTGCCTCGGAGGCCCAGCGGGCTGTCTTCCTGGTCCGCCAGGTGGGCTCGGCGGAGATTGCCGCGGTGGACGTGGTTCAGAACATGTTCTCCGACAGCCAGGAGGACTTTGTCATTTCCATTAACGAAACCGACATTGCCGTCATCAAGATGCTCAGCGACGGCAGCGACAGCAAGGAGATCTACAAGATCGCCAAGAACATCGAGGACACCCTGGCCCAGACCCTGAAAATCAAGACCACCATCGGCATCGGCACCGTGGTGGGTCACATCCGGGACCTGGCCCGGGCCTACAAGGAGGCCGGCGTGGCCATCGACGTGGGCAAGGTCTTCGACACCGAGAAAACCATCATCAACTACGAGAACCTGGGCATCGGCCGGCTGATCTATCAGCTGCCCACCGTCATGTGCGAGATGTTCCTCCAGGAAGTCTTTAAGAAGAACCCCATTGACGCTCTGGATCAGGAAACCCTGTTCACCATCAACAAGTTCTTTGAAAACAACCTGAACGTCTCCGAGACCGCCCGGAAGCTCTTCGTCCACCGGAACACCCTGGTGTACCGCCTGGAGAAGATCAAGAAACTCACCGGCCTGGACCTGCGGGAGTTCGACGACGCCATCACCTTCAAGGTTGCCTTGATGGTGAAGAAGTACCTGGTGTCCCGGGGTATCGACTCCTGATATCCCATCGGCCCTGCCCAGGCGGCGGTGATCGAGAAGGAGTGTTACTTTGATTCGCCTGACAGATATCCACAAAGAGTACGAAAACGGAACGAAAGCCCTGAAGGGCGTGAGCCTGCAGATTGACGACGGGGACTTTATCTTTCTGGTGGGGCCTTCCGGCTCCGGCAAGTCCACCATCATCAAGCTCATCACCGGGGAGATCCAGGCCACCGACGGCCAGCTGATGGTCAACGGCTACAACATGAACGACATCAGCGAAAAACAGATTCCCCTGATGCGCCGCACCCTGGGGGTGGTGTTCCAGGACTTCCGTCTCATTGAGAAAAAGACGGTGAACGAAAACCTGGAGGTAGCCATGCGGGCCGTGGGAGCCGTCCCCCGGGAGATCCAGCGCCGGATTCCCTATGTGCTGGGTCTGGTGGGCCTCACCGGCAAGGGCCGGCAGTATCCCACCCAGCTTTCCGGCGGCGAGCAGCAGCGTGTGGCCATCGCCCGCGCCTTGGCCAACAACCCCAGCGTGATCATTGCCGACGAGCCCACCGGCAACCTGGACCCCGCCCGCTCCCTGGAGATCATGTCTCTGCTGGAGAAGATCAACGACATGGGCACCACCGTTCTGGTGGTCACCCACGAGCGGGAGCTGGTCAACCGGTTCAGCAAGCGGGTGGTGGCCATTGAAAGCGGCAGGATCATCAGCGATGCTTCGGGAGGGTATTACGGAAATGGTCGCTAATCAAATTTGGTATCATATCAAAGAGGGCTTCCGCAGTATCTTTACCCATGGGCTCATGTCGTTTGCCTCTGTGTGCATGATCGTGGCCTGCCTTCTGATTATGGGTTCCTTCTCCCTGGTGGCGGTGAACATCAATCACATGCTCAGCGACCTGGAGGATGAGAACGAATTTCTTGCGTACGTAGACGACAGCTACACCGAGGAGGAGGCCAGAAGCCTGCAAACCAGGCTGGAGAGCATCCCCAACGTGTCTGCGGTCACCTTTATCAGCCGGGAGGAGGCCTTGCAGAACTTCCGGAATGAGCAGAGCAACGCGGCTCTGTTCCAGGATCTGGACCCCTCCACCCTGCGGGACCGGTACAGCATCCACGTGGAGGAGATTGAAGGCCTCAGCGATGCCGCCGCCCAGGTGGAGCAGGTGGAGGGCATTGCCGAGGTCCGGGCCTCCCTGGAAATTGCCGACGGCTTTGTGATGCTGCGCAACGTGGCCAGCGCCATTGCTATCATCCTGGTGGTGATGCTGGTGGTCATCTCCATCTTCATCATTGCCAACACCATTAAGCTTGCCACCTTCACCCGGCGGGAGGAGATCGCCATCATGAAGATGTGCGGCGCCACCAACTGGTTCATCCGCTGGCCCTTCCTGGTGGAGGGTGTGCTGCTGGGCCTCTTCGGCGGTGTGCTGGCCTACCTGGCCCAGTGGGGGATTTACGGCCTCATTGGCAAGGCCATGCAGGAGAGCGGTATTCTGTCCATCATCACCATGATTCCCTACGCTAACATGGCCAGCACGGTGCTGTTGGTGTTCCTGGCTGTCAGCTTTGTCATCGGCGCGGGCGGTTCGGCTCTGGCCATCCGCAAGTTCCTGAAGGTGTAATACGGATTCTTAAGGAGGAGCCCTATGCACAAGCAGAAAAAGGGCCGGGACCCCATGCGGTTTCAGAAGCGGGTTGCCGCGGTGATCGCCATTGTCCTGTGCCTGTCTCTGGTGCTCTCCCTGGTGGCGGGCCTGCTGGCCTACTGACCGGGACGAGACAGAAGAAAGCCAAAGAAGCGGCAGCCAAGGCAGCCGCTTCTTTTGATTTTGGGTCATCCGGAAGGGATGAAAGGAGACTTGTCTATGGAACAGACCAAACCGAAAAAAACCGTCTCCCGCACCAAGGCGGTGATCGCCTGCGTGCTCTGCCTGGTGATCGGCGGGGGAGCTGCCCTGGCGGGGGTGTGGGCCTGCATCGGCACGGACGGCCTGGCCCTTCTCCAGGCGGACCGGCTCATCCGGGAGAAGTTTGTGGGGGAGTATGACGCCACAACCCACCGGGAGGCCACCCTGGAGGCCATGGTGGATTCCCTGGGGGACCGGTGGTCCTACTACCTGACCCCCGAGGAGTATGAAAACGTCCGGGACACCCGGAAGAATGCCTATGTGGGCATCGGCGTCACTGTCAGCCGGGAAGGGGCGGAAAACGGCCTGCTGATCCTGGCGGTGACCCCGGGAGGGCCCGCAGAGGAGGCGGGGCTGGCCGCCGGGGAGATCATCCGGTCGGTGGACGGCCAGGGGGTCACCCAGGAAAACCAGGACGCCATCATGGACGCCATCAAGGGGACCGAAGGCTCCACCGTCCAGCTGGAGGTGGAGGGAACCGACGGGGCCCGCCGCACGGTGGAGGTGGAGCGCCGCACCGTCCGGGGCGTCACCGCCCAGTGGACCATGCTGGAGGGGGACGTGGGCCTCATCACCATCCAGAACTTCTATGAGGGCACCGCCGATTTGGTGTCCCAGGGGGTGGAGGAGCTCACCGGCCAGGGGGCCAGAGCCCTGGTGCTGGACGTGCGCAACAACCCCGGGGGGTATGTCACCGAGCTGACCCAGATCCTGGACCTGCTGCTGCCGGAGGGGGATATCTTCGTGAGCCGCACCAAGGATGGCTCGGAGTCGGTGTATACCTCGGACGCAGACTGCGTGGACCTGCCCCTGGCGGTGCTGGTCAACGGGGAGAGCTACAGCGCGGCAGAGTTTCTGGCCGCCCAGCTCCGGGAGAGCGCCGGGGCGGTGGTAGCCGGGACCCGGACCTCCGGCAAGGGCTACTCCCAGATGCTCTACCGGCTGGCCGACGGCAGCGCCATCGGCCTGTCCACCGCCCGGTACTACACCGGAGGCGGGGTCTCCCTCATTGGCACCGGCCTGGACCCGGACCCCTCGGTGGCTCTCACCCAGGAGGCGGAGGAGAAGCTCCTGGTGGGCCAGCTGCCCTATGAGGAGGATCTCCAGCTCCAGGCGGCCATCCGGGCCCTGAACCTGGATTCCTGATTCAGCCTGACTCCGGGGGATTTTCCCAAGAAAATTCCTCCGGAGCCACTTTTTTTGTCCAAAAAGGGGAGGTTGGGGCGAAGGGAAAAGGGATGGTCTTGACAGACCGGAATAAACTACCTATAATGGTTAAACTGTAAACCGAAAACTATATTTATTTATAATGTGTAACCCCGCGGGGGCGGAGCGCCAACTCCCCAGCCCCCCAGATATCGGAAGGTGTGTGACCATGGCAAAGGAATACCGACTCAGCGCAGAGCGCTTTGAGGAACTGAAGCAGGAACTGACGTATCTGAAGACCGTCCGGGAGAAGGAAGTGGCAGAGCTCATCAAGGAAGCCCGCTCCTTCGGCGACCTGTCGGAAAACAGCGAATATGACGAGGCCAAAAACGAGCAGGGCAAGCTCTACTCCCGCATTGCGGAGCTGGAGGAGATCCTCTCCAACTACACCATCATCTCCGAGCAGGAGAAGAACATGGACATTGTCCACGTGGGCAACACCGTGGTGGTGGAGGACCTGGAGTTCTCCGAGGAGGAGACCTACCAGATCGTTGGCTCTCAGGAGGCCGACCCCATGAACGGCCGGATCTCTGAGGAATCCCCCTTCGGCCGGGCCCTGCTGGGCCGGAAGGCCGGAGACGAGGTGGTGGTGGAGGCCCCCGCCGGCAACATTCGATACAAGATCACTGCGATTCAGAGATAAAGAGAGAAGGAGCGGAACAGCATGGCTGAAAACAAGAAGAAGGAACCGGCCCAGGAGCAGGAGCAGGATCTGTCCCAGATCCTCAAGGTACGCAGAGAAAAGCTGAAAACCCTGCAGGACGCGGGGAAGGACCCCTTTGAGCAGACCAAGTTCGTGGTGTCCGCTCACACCCAGGACATCAAGGATCACTTCGACGACATGGAGGGCCAGGAGGTCACCGTGGCCGGCCGTCTCATGTCCAAGCGGGGCATGGGCAAGGTGAGCTTCTGCGACATGCAGGACAAGACCGGCCGCATCCAGCTCTACGCCCGCCGGGACGAGATGGACGAGGCGGTGTACAACGAGTTTAAGAAGTACGACATCGGCGACATCGTGGGCGTGAAGGGCGAGGTCTTCCGCACCCAGCGGGGGGAGATGAGCGTCCGCTGCAAGGACGTGACCCTCCTGTCCAAGTCCCTGCGTCCCCTGCCGGAGAAGTTCCACGGCCTCACCGACAAGGAGCTGCGCTATCGCCAGCGGTACGTGGACCTGATCGTGAACCCCGACTCCCGCCGGAACTTTGAGATCCGCAGCCGCCTGGTGAGCTACCTGCGATCCTTCCTGGACGGCCGGGGCTACATGGAGGTGGAGACCCCGGTGCTGAACACCATCTCCGGCGGCGCCACCGCCCGGCCCTTCATCACCCATCACAACACCCTGGACATTGACATGTACATGCGCATCGCCACCGAGCTGCACTTAAAGCGGCTCATCGTGGGCGGCCTGGAGCGGGTGTATGAGATCGGCCGGATCTTCCGCAACGAGGGCATGGACACCAAGCACAACCCCGAGTTTACCACCGTGGAGCTGTACGAGGCCTATGCCGACTTCAACGACATGATGGACCTGTTTGAGGACTTCCTCTCCGGGGCCGCCATGGAGATTCTGGGCACCTACGACGTGACCTGGCAGGGAGAGAACATCAGCCTGGCCCCCGGCTTCCGCCGGCTCACCATGGCCGAGGCGGTGAAGGAGTACCTGGGGGTGGACTTTATGACCATCGACGGGGACGAGGAAGCCGTTGCCGCCGCCAAGAGCATCGGCGTGGACATGGACGGGGTGGAGCCCACCTGGGGCCACGCCCTCTACGAGTGCTTTGACCAGAAGGTGGAGGAGAAGCTCATCCAGCCCACCTTCATCACCATGCACCCCGTGGACGTGTCCCCCCTGGCCAAGCGGTCCCCCAAGGACCACCGGCTCACCGAGCGGTTTGAGCTCTTCATCTGCCGCAGCGAGATGGGCAACGCCTTCTCTGAGCTCAACGACCCCATCGACCAGAAGGCCCGCTTCCAGAAGCAGGTGGAGATGCGCGCCAAGGGCGACGAGGAAGCCGGCATGATGGACGAGGACTACATCAACGCCCTGGAGTACGGTCTGCCCCCCACGGGCGGCCTGGGCATCGGCATCGACCGGTGCGTTATGCTCCTCACCGGGGCGGATTCCATCCGGGATGTGATCCTCTTCCCCACTATGAAACCCATCGAATAACATTCAAACAGCATACCGGCG
Organism: Clostridiales bacterium; assembly: GCA_004551945.1. Taxonomy (GTDB): domain Bacteria; phylum Bacillota; class Clostridia; order Oscillospirales; family Oscillospiraceae; genus Evtepia. The sequence goes on from SFPN01000013.1 coordinate 112,632, forward strand.
GCCTGGCTGTCGGTATGCTGTTGTGCAGTTTGCCGGAGAGCAGGAGGCGCGCAATTGGCACGGATCTGGAGAGAGAGAACCCTGGCCTGGTCTGCCCGGCCGGGGATGAACGCCGCCCGGATTGCGGCGCTGTCCTTTGGGGCGGTCATTTTGCTGGGGACCCTTTTGCTGCTGCTGCCGGTGATGTCCCGGGACGGGGAGAGCGCGGGGCTGCTCACCAGCCTGTTTACCGCCACCTCCGCCACCTGCGTCACCGGCCTTGCCCTGGCGGACACCTTCACCCAGTGGTCCCCGGCCGGGCAGGTGGTGATCCTGTGCATGATCCAACTGGGCGGCCTGGGGTTTATGACGGTGTACACCCTGCTGCTCACCTTCTTCCGGCGGGAGATTCTTCTCTCCCAGCGGCTGGTGCTGGCCTCCACCCTGGGGCTGCGGAGCACCGGCGGGGTGGTGCGGCTGGTCCGCCATGCCCTGCTGGGCACCGTCATCCTGGAGGGGACCGGGGCGGTGCTTCTGTCCTGGTGCTTCGTGCCGGAGTTCGGCCTGGCCCGGGGGGTGTGGTACGGGGTGTTTCACGCCGTGTCCGCCTTCTGCAACGCGGGCTTTGATCTCATGGGCCCCCAGGGGGGCAGTCTGTCCCTCTTTGCGGACCGGCCGGAGGTGCTGCTGATCCACGGGGTTCTGGTGGTGCTGGGGGGCCTGGGCTTTTTCGTGTGGGAGGATATCTACCGCCAGCGGCGGTGGAAGAAGTTCTCCCTGTACACCCAGATGGTCCTGGGTATGACGGCCTTTCTCATCCTGGCGGGCTGGCTCTACTTCCTGCTGGCGGAGTGGAGCAACCCGGCCACCCTGGGGCTTCTCGCCCCGGGGGATAAGGTCATGAACGCTCTCTTCCAGTCCGTCACCCTGCGCACGGCGGGGTTTGCCAGCTTTCCTCAGGGGGGGCTGCGGGAGTGCTCCCTGGTGATGTGCCTGCTGTTCATGCTCATCGGGGGCAGCAGCGGCTCCACCGCCGGGGGCATCAAGACCGTCACCGCCCTGGTTCTGGCCGCCGCCTTGCGCAGCGGCCTCCGGGGCCGGCAGGCTGTGACTCTCCGGGGGCGGACCATCCCCGCCCGGCAGGTGTTCAATGCCTTTACCCTCACCTTAACGGTGATCGCCGCAGGTTTTGTCTGCGCCATGGGCCTTTCCCTGGGGGAGGGAGGAGAGTTTCTCCCCATCCTCTACGAGGTGATTTCCGCTCTGGGGACCGTGGGGCTGAGCACCGGCCTGACGGGAACCCTGTCAGCAGGCAGCTGCCTGGTGATCATCGCCCTCATGTATATGGGGCGGGTGGGCATCCTGTCCTTCTCCCTGGCCTTCATGATCCCCAGGGGCGGAGGAGATAAAATCAAGTACCCCAGCTGCGATATCATGATAGGCTAAGGAGGCTTCCTATGGAGACATTTGTGGTCATTGGCCTGGGCCGGTTCGGCTCGGCGGTGGCGGAGGAGCTGTGCGCCCTGGGCCACCAGGTGCTGGCCATCGACACCGATGAGAAGGCCGTCCAGCGCATGGCCGACAAGGTAACCCAGGCGGTGGTGGGAGACTGTCAGGACCCGGAGGTGCTCCAGATGCTGGGGGTCAAGAACATGGACGGGGCGGTGGTGGCCTTCAGCAGCGACATCGGCACCAGCGTCCTCATCACCCTGAACCTGAAGGAACTGAACATCCCCCGGATCGTCTGCAAGGCCAGAAACCACAGCCACCGGGAGGTGCTCCGGCGGATCGGGGCGGACCAGGTGGTCTTTCCCGAGCACGAGAGCGGCCGGAACCTGGCCCGCACCCTGGCAAACCGGGAGATTCTCAACTATATCGAGCTTACCGAGCGGTACGGCATCGTGAAGCTCAAGGTCCCCACCCCCTGGGTGGGAAAGACCCTCCGGGACTTAAACGTCCGGGTAACCTACCAGGTGAACATTATCGCCATCCAGAGTGGGGACGGCGCCATCCAGCCGGTGCCCGAGCCAGACCATGTCTTCCGGCCAGGAGACCTGATCTTCACCCTGGGCAACAACGAGAGCAATGAGCGCATTCTTGCGCTGGAGTGAATATGGAGACCATCACAAGCAGAACCAACCCCCTCATCACCCACATCCGCAAGCTGGCGGCAGACCGGAAGTACCGGTACGCCAGCGGCCAGATGGTGTGCGAGGGACCCAAAATGCTGGAGGAGGCCCTCCGCTGGGGGGCGAAGCTGGAGGTGCTGGTGTGCGCCCAGGGGTATGAGCCCCCGGCCAGCCTGCCCGGCTCCGTCCGTCAGGTGGCGGTGCCCACGGACCTTCTGCGGTCTGTGGCCCCCACCCAGACCCCCCAGAAGGTCCTCTTCCTGTGCGCCCTGCCGGCGCTTACCGCGCCGGAGACCCTGTCGGGCAGCCGGTACCTGGTGCTGGACGGCCTTCAGGACCCGGGCAACCTGGGGACCCTGTGGCGGACCGCCGACGCCTTCGGGGCGGACGGCTTGTTCCTCCTTCCCGGCTGCGCCGACCCTTACAGCCCCAAAACCCTCCGGGCTACCATGGGGGCCTGCTTCCGCCTGCCCGTGTGGGCGGGGGAGCTGGAGACCTTAGCTTCTCTGCTGGCCCAGTCGAACCTGCCCTTGTACGCCACCGCCCTGCGGGCGGACACCCGGGACATCCGGGCCATGGACCTGACCCGGGCCGCCGTGGTCATCGGCAGCGAGGGCCGGGGGGTGAGCCAGCAGGTGCTGGACCAAAGCGAAAAAACCATCAAGATCCCCATGACGGCCCGGTGCGAATCCTTAAACGCCGCCGCCGCCGGGGCGGTGGTCCTGTGGCAGATGTGCCAGGGAACCCTGCCCGGGGAACCGGAATAAACGGAAAAGGAGGCGCTGTCCATGAGTTCCCTGCGGCACTGGCTGTGGCTGGCCACCCGGGGCAGCGCCCCGGGCATGTATGCCATGCGGCTTCTGGAGCACTTCGGCACGCCCGAGAGCGTCTACCACGCGGACAAGGAGGCCTATAACCGGGTGGAAGGCCTGCCCAGCCGGGTGCGGAAGGCCCTGCTGGACAAGAGCCTGGACCAAGCTGACCACATCCTCCACCAGTGCGAGGAGCTGGGGGTCCGGGTGCTCACCATCCAGGACGCGGACTATCCCCAGCGGCTGAGCCAGCTGTCCGCGCCCCCCTGCGTCCTCTATGTGAAGGGAACCCTTCCCCAAGTGGACCAGGAGGCCGCCATCACCCTGGTGGGTGCCCGGCAGGCCAGCCCCTACGGGGTGATGACCGCCCGGCGGCTGGGCCTGGACCTGGCCCGGCAGGGCGCCCTGGTGGTCAGCGGCACCGCCCGTGGTATCGACACTGCCGCCCTGGAGGGCGCTCTCAGCGGCGGAGGAAAGGTCCTGGCCGTGCTGGGCTGCGGCATTGACGTGGTCTACCCCTGGGGGAGAGAGGACCTCTACAGCGACGTGGCCGCTGCCGGGGCACTGCTCAGCGAGTACCCGCCGGGCACCCCGCCTCTGGGGTCCCACTTCCCCGTGCGAAACCGCCTGCTGGCGGGCCTGAGCCTGGGAACCGTGGTGGTGGAGGGGACGGAGTCCAGCGGCTCTCTCATCACCGCCCGGTGGGCCCTGGAGTCCGACCGGGACGTGTTTGCCGTCCCCGGAAACATCGACGTCCCCTTAAGCCGGGGACCCAACGGCCTCATCCGCCGGGGGGAGGCCAAGCTGATCCAGGACGCCTGGGATATTCTGGAGGAATATGAATTCCTCTATCCGGCGAAACTGCATCCCAGAGCCCCCTTGCCGCCCCAGGCGGAGCAGGCCCGGCTGAACGTGCCGGTGTCCGCCCCCAAGACGGCAGAACCCAAAAGGGAGGAAGTCCAGCCCCAGCCGGAGAAGCTGGTGCTGGACCTGAGAAAGGACCCGGAGGCCTGCACAGACGACGAGGCCGCCTTGCTCCGGGCCCTCCAGGGGGAAGTCACCCGGACGGCGGACGACCTGGTGGAGGAAACGGGCATTCCCGCCCGGCGGGTGATGTCGGCCCTTACCATGCTCCAGGTCCGGCAGTTGGTGAAGCAGCACCCCGGCCGGGGGTATGAGGCCCTGGTACTTTTAAAAGAGGAAACAACAGACCGGCGCGGAACGCCCGGGCTGAAACCATAGCGCAACGGAACAAAACACGGAGGTTACAACGTGGCAAAGACGAATCTGGTGATCGTAGAGTCACCGGCTAAGGCAAAGACCATCGGAAAATATCTGGGGCCGGACTATCAGGTGCTGGCCTCCATGGGGCATGTCCGGGACCTGCCCAAGAGCAAGATGGGGGTAGACATCGAGCACGGCTTCGAGCCGGACTACCAGCCCATTAAGGGAAAGGAGGAGACCATCGCCCTGCTGAAGGACGCGGCGGACGAAAGCGCCAAGGTGTACCTGGCCACCGACCCGGACCGGGAAGGGGAGGCCATCTCCTGGCACCTGAAGGAGCTGCTGGACCTGCCGGAGGACAAGGCCAGCCGGGTTACCTTCAACGAGATCACCAAAAAGGTGGTCACCGAGAGCATCGCCGCCCCCCGGGACATTGACCAGAACCTGGTGGACGCCCAGCAGGCCCGGCGCATTCTGGACCGGATTGTGGGCTATGAGCTCTCCCCCCTGCTGTGGAAGAAGATCCGCCGGGGCCTGTCCGCCGGCCGGGTCCAGTCCGTGGCCACCCGCCTGGTGGCCGAGCGGGAAGAGGAGATCCGCGCCTTCGTCCCCGAGGAATACTGGACTCTGGAGGTGTTGCTGGACCGGATTGCCCCCAACACCGGCAGCTTCAAGGCCCAGTTCTACGGCCGGGAGAAGAAGCAGGAGCTGAAATCCAAGGAACAGGTGGACCAGGTTCTGGCCGCCATCCAGACCGCCCCCTTCCAGGTCAGCTCCATCAAGCGCCAGGACAAGACCCGCTCTCCCGCGCCCCCCTTCATCACCAGCACCCTCCAGCAGGAGGCCAGCCGGAAGCTGAACATGAGTCCCCGGCGGACCATGTCCATCGCCCAGCAGCTGTATGAGGGCGTGGATATCCAGGGAGAGGGCACCGTGGGTCTTATCACCTACATGCGTACCGACTCCCTGCGCCTGTCCGACGAGGCCATTGCCGCCGCCCGGCAGTTTGCCGCCGCCCGGTATGGGGAGAAGTACCTGCCGGACACCCCCCGGCGGTTCAAGACCAAGGCCGGGGCACAGGACGCCCACGAGGCCATCCGCCCCTCCAACGTGGAGCTGACCCCCGAGAGCATCAAAAAGGACCTGACCCCGGAGCAGTTCCGGCTGTATAAGCTGATCTGGAGCCGCTTCCTGGCCAGCCAGATGGCCGCCGCCGTTTACGACAGCGTGAACCTGGAGGTCACCAGCGCCGGGTATGTGTTCAAGGCCAGCCGGTCCGAGGTGAAGTTCCCGGGCTTTCTGGCGGTGTACGAGGAGGGCAAGGACGAGGAGTCCAGCGAGATCCAGACCCCTCTGCCCAACCTGAAGGAGGGGGAGGAGCTGAAAAACGCCGGGGTGAAGCCCGAGCAGAAGTTCACCCAGCCCCCCACCCGGTACACCGAGGCCACTCTCATCCGGGCTTTGGAGGAGCGGGGCATCGGCCGCCCTTCCACCTACGCCCCCACCATCACCACCATCATGAGCCGGGAGTATGTGGTGAAGGACGGCAAGTACCTGCACACCACCCCCCTGGGGGAGGTGGTCACCAACCTGATGAAGGATAAGTTCCACGACATTGTGGACTATGACTTTACCGCCACCATGGAAAACCGTCTGGACAAGGTGGAAAGCGGCGACGAGAACTGGAAGTCGGTGCTGGAGGACTTTTACCAGGGCTTCAGCCAGGAGATGACCCAGGCGGAAAAGGACCTGGACGGCACCCGGATTAAGGTCCCCGACGAGCTTTCCGACGAGATCTGCGACGTGTGCGGCAAGCAGATGGTGGTGAAATCCGGCCGGTTCGGCCGGTTCCTGGCCTGCCCGGGGTTCCCGGAGTGCACCTTCACCAAGCCCCTGGTTATTGAGATGCCGGGCAAGTGCCCCAAGTGCGGCAGCCGCCTGCTGAAAAAGACCTCCCGGAACGGCTACACCTACTACGGCTGCGAGCGCAACGGAGACAAGCTGGGCCGGGCCTGCGATTTTATGACCTGGGACGTGCCCGTGAAGGACAACTGCCCCGAGTGCGGCTGGACCATGTTCAAAAAGTCCGGCCGGGGCTTTAAGAAGCCCTTCTGCATCAACGAAAGCTGCGCCGCCTTCGTCCCCGAGGACAAGCGGGGAGGCTACCGGAAGAAAAAGACGGAGGAACCTGCCGCTGAGCCTGCTGCCGCCCCGGAAACCGGGGAGGAAAAGCCGGAGAAGAAAACCACCAAGAAAGCGGCCGCCGAGAAAAAGCCCGCGGCCAAAAAGACCACGGCGAAAAAGACCACCAAGGCCGCAGACGGGGCGGAGGAGAAAAAGCCCGCCGCAAAAAAGGCGACTGCTAAAAAGACGGCAGCCAAGAAAACCACCACGAAAAAAACCACGGCCAAAAAGAAGGCGGAGGAGGACGGATGATGGAGCAGGTGCAGGTGATCGGCGCGGGCCTGGCCGGGTGCGAAGCCGCCTGGCAGCTGGCCCAGCGGGGCATTCCCGTGGCGCTCTGGGAGATGAAGCCCCGGAAAAAGACCCCCGCCCACCACTCCGACCTTTTTGGGGAGCTGGTGTGCTCCAACTCCCTCCGGTCCGACCAGCTGGAAAACGCGGTGGGCCTGCTGAAGGAGGAGCTGCGGAGGCTTAACTCCCTGATCCTCCGGTGCGCCGACGAGCACCGGGTGGCCGCCGGAGGCGCTTTGGCGGTGGACCGGCTGGGCTTTTCCCAGGCCATTACCGACGCGGTGCGCTCCCACCCCCTCATTCAGGTGAAGGAAGGGGAGGTTACCCAGTTGCCCGACGAGGGCCAGGTCATTGTGGCCACCGGCCCTCTCACCTCGGATGCTTTGGCTCAGGCCATCGCCCAGCGGTATCCGGCCAGCGGCTACCTGCACTTTTACGACGCGGCGGCCCCCCTGGTGACCTTCGAGAGCGTGGACATGGACAGCGCCTACTTTGCCTCCCGGTACGACAAGGGGACCCCTGACTACATTAACTGCCCCCTGAGCCAGGAGGAGTACCTGGCCTTTTGGCAGGCTTTGTCCCAGGCCAGGGAGGCTCCCGTCCACGGGTTTGAGGATAAGAACGTGTTTGAGGGCTGCATGCCCGTGGAGGTCATGGCCCGGCGGGGGGAGCAGACCCTGTGCTTCGGTCCCTTAAAACCCCGGGGCCTGCCGGACCCCAAGACCGGGAAGGAGCCCTACGCCGTGGTCCAGCTCCGGCGGGACAACGAGGCGGGCACCATTTACAACCTGGTGGGCTTTCAGACCCACCTGACCTGGCCGGAGCAGAAGCGGGTGTTTTCCATGATCCCCGCCCTGAAAAACGCCGAGTTTGTCCGCTACGGGGTGATGCACCGGAACACTTATCTGGACTCCCCCCGGCTGCTGGACCGGTACTACCGGGTGAAGGCCGAGCCCAGAATCTGCTTTGCCGGGCAGGTCACCGGGGTGGAGGGCTATGTGGAGTCCACCGCCTCCGGCTGCCTGGCGGCCATGGAGATGGCCCGGCGCATCCAGGGCAAGGCCCCGGCGGATTTCCCCCAGGAGACCGCCATCGGCGCCCTGGCCCTTTACATCAGCAACGAATCGGTGGCCAATTTCCAGCCCATGAACGTCAACTTCGGCATCATGCCGCCCCTGGGCTACCGGGTCAAGGGAAAGCGCAACAAGAACGCTGAGCTCTCCCGCCGGGCGCTGGAAGCATTGGACGCCATGGATCTGGCTTGAGTGAGCAGAAAGGAACGGACATGAAGATCATTTTGGACGCCATGGGCGGCGACAACGCCCCTCTGGCCCCGGTGGAAGGGGCCATCCAGGCGGCAGAGCAGCTGGGTGTGGACGTGGTCCTCACCGGCAGGGAGCCGGACATCCGGGCCTGCCTGGAGCAGCTGGGCCGCAAGAGCCTGCCCAAGGGCATGGAGATCGTACACACCCAGGAGATTATCACCATGGAGGACAACCCTGCCCGGGCCTTCCGGGACAAGCCGGACTCCTCCATGACGGTGGGCCTGCGGATGCTGAAGGCCGGGGAGGGGGACGCCTTCGTCTCCGCCGGCAGCACCGGCGCTCTGCTCTCCGGGGCAACCCTCACCGTGGGGCGCATCCGGGGCATCCGCCGGGCGGCTTTGGCCCCTGTGGTACCCAGCGCTTCGGGGGGTATGGTCCTCATCGACTGCGGCGCCACCGCCGACTGCACCCCGGAATATCTGCTCCAGTACGCCTATATGGGCTCCTACTACGCCCAGAAGTTTCTGGGGGTGGAAAAGCCCCGGGTGGGCCTGCTGAACATCGGCGTGGAGCCCAGCAAGGGCCTGGACCTGCACCGGGAGACCTACCCCCTGCTCCAGAAGGCCCACGAGGAGGGCCGCATCCAGTTCGTGGGCAACGTGGAGGGCCGAGAGGCCATCAGCCAGGGGGTGGACGTGCTGGTGACCGACGGGTTCACCGGCAACATCTTCCTGAAAACCTTTGAGGGCGCCGCCCTGCTCTTTGCCAAAAAGCTCAAGGGGATGCTCCTGTCCAGCGGGAAGAGCAAGGTGGCCGCCCTGCTGCTGAAGGACAAAGTGGCCGAATTTAAGAAGGAGTTTGACCCCGGAGAGATCGGGGGCACCGCCCTGCTGGGCATCTCCAAGCCGGTGATTAAGGCCCACGGCTCCTCCAACGCTTACGCCTTTTTCAACGCCATGCGCCAGGCGGTTTCGGTGGCTCAGTCGGGGATTATTCAGGACATCACCGACAATGTGGAGTACATGCGCGTGAACAAGGTCAAGGCCGGAGAGTGAACCGCGGCGACTTGCCTGGATTTTTCCAATTTGCCTATTGACAGCACATGAAATTATCCCTATAGTAAAGAGCAGTTAAATAACCACTTTGGAATTTAACAGAACAGTATTTCCGGCGAAACGGATTCCAAAAGGAGCAGTATGGTATGATTTTAGAGAAGCTGAAAGGTTTGATTGCGGATCAGTTGGGCGTGGACGCGAACAGTATCTCCATGGACACCAACTTCGAGGAAGATCTGGGCGTCGATTCTCTGGATATCGTAGAGCTGTCTATGGCTCTGGAAGAGGAATTTGACATCGGCGAAATGAGCGAAGAGGACCTGGCCACCATCAAGACGGTGGGAGACCTGGTCGGCTATTTGCAGCGCAAGCTGGATTTATAATATAACAGCGCAACCTGCCTGCCGGCCCCCGTCCTTTGGCGGGGGCCGCAGTTTGATAGAGAAAGGAGCGGACACCATGAAGACCCTGGAAGAGAAGATCGGCTACACCTTCCGCGATCCCACGCTGCTGGAAAACGCCCTGACCCACAGCTCCTATGCCAACGAGCACCGGGAGAAGGGGATGCCCAGCAACGAGCGGCTGGAGTTTCTGGGGGACTCGATTCTGGGTCTCGTGGTGGCAGACCACCTCTACCGCACCCGGCCGGACCTGCCCGAGGGGGACCTGACCCGCATCCGGGCGGCCCTGGTGTGCGAGAGCAGCCTGGTGGAGGTGGCCAAGTCCCTGGACCTGGGCAGCTACCTGAAACTGGGCAAGGGGGAGGAGAGCGGCGGCGGCCGCCACCGTCCCTCCATCCAGGCGGACGCGGTGGAGGCCATGCTGGCTGCGGTCTATCTGGACGGGGGCATCGGCCAGGCCCGGAAGCTGATCCACACCCTGGTGATCCGCCAGGAGAGGGAGAAAACCGCCGCCGGGCGGGACTATAAAACCGCCCTCCAGGAGCTGGTCCAGCGGGAGAGCGGCCAGGTGCTGTCCTACCGTCTGGTGGGGGAGAGCGGCCCGGACCACGCCAAGACCTTCTCCATGGAGGTCCTGCTCAACGGCCAGCCCATCGGCGCCGGTGAGGGCCGCAGCAAGAAGGAAGCCGAACAGGCCGCGGCCAAGGCAGCGGTAGGGAAGCTGGAGAAAAATCGCGTATGAACAAAAACAGAAGAAATATTCTCATCGCCGTGGTCCTGCTGGTGATCCTGCTGGTGATGCCCTTCTGGGGGTCCATCAAGGGGCTGATCACCGGGGAGGACGCCTCCACCGGTGCCACCACCGAAGCGCCTCAGGTGACCTGCACCCTGGCAGTGTCCGTCCAGCCTGCGCTGGAGGACATTGATTTGGTGAAGGAGGAAGCCCGGGACCTGCTGCCGGAGGACGGCTGGCTGCTGGCGGAAACCCAGGTCACCCTGTCTGAGGGATCGACCCTGCTGGACGCTTTGCAGACGGCCTGCCGGGAGGCAGGGCTTGCCGTGGAGGCCAGCAGCGGCTATGTGGAAGCCATCGGCGGCCTGCGGGCCGGGGACGGGGGCGACCTGTCCGGCTGGACCTACACCGTAAACGGCGAAACCGTCATGACCGGCGCCGGGGAGCTGGAAGTCCAGGAGGGCGACCAGATCCTCTGGAGCTATGTCTGCACCTGGGAGTAACGAAAAGAGAGACGAAAAACCGTCTCTCTTTTTTTGCCTCTTGGCTCCCCATCTGGGGGAGCTGGCAAAAGCAACCAGACCCAAGTCGTCCCGAAAAAGTGTCCTGAAAAACCCTTGACAACCCTGGCCGGACGTGCTATACTTCACTCAACTAAACCGGTGAACGGGACGAGTACCCAGAATTCTGCCTGACAAAGCGAGCTGCGGAGGGTGAAAGCGCAGCCCAGTGCGGACCTGGCGAATGGACCCGGGAGGGCGAACCCAACGCCGCAAGGCCAGTAGGGGAGACGGGAGAGAGCACGCCGTTACCACGTGCCGGCACTTGTTGGAGTGCGCTGAGAGGGCGCGATACGCGCCAAGCCGGGTGGCACCGCAGAAGTTTGTCGCTTCTGTCCCTGCAAAAACAATGCAAGGGACGGGGGCGTTTTTTGTTCCCCTCCCTTTACGAGAAAGGAGCTGACCATCATGGCAGCAAACAAGGAAATCCCCTACAAGATCTATCTGGAAGAAAACGAAATGCCTAAGGCATGGTACAACGTCCGGGCTGACATGAAGAACAAGCCCGCCCCCCTCCTGAACCCCGGCACTCACCAGCCCATGACCGCTCAGGAGCTGGAAGGGGTGTTCTGCGCCGAACTGGTGCAGCAGGAGCTGGACAACACCACCGCTTACATTCCCATCCCCCAGGAAATCCAGAATTTCTATAAGATGTACCGTCCCTCCCCCCTGGTCCGGGCTTACTGCCTGGAGGAGAAGCTGAAGACCCCCGCCAAGATCTACTACAAGTTCGAGGGCAACAACACCTCCGGCAGCCACAAGCTGAACTCCGCTATCGCCCAGGCCTATTACGCCAAGAAGCAGGGCCTGAAGGGCGTCACCACCGAGACCGGCGCCGGTCAGTGGGGCACCGCTCTGTCCATGGCCTGCGCCTACCTGGACCTGGACTGCCAGGTGTACATGGTGAAGGTGAGCTATGAGCAGAAGCCCTTCCGCCGGGAAGTGATGCGCACCTACGGCGCCTCCGTCACCCCCTCCCCCTCCAACACCACCAACGTGGGCCGTCAGATCCTGGCCGAGCACCCGGGCACCACCGGCTCCCTGGGCTGCGCCATCTCCGAGGCCGTGGAGGCCGCTGTCACCCAGGAGGGTTACCGCTATGTGCTGGGCTCCGTGCTGAACCAGGTGCTGCTGCACCAGTCCGTCATCGGCCTGGAGACCAAGGCCGCCCTGGACAAGTACGGCATCAAGCCCGACATCATCATCGGCTGCGCCGGCGGCGGCTCCAACCTGGGCGGTCTGATCTCCCCCTTCGCCGGGGACATGCTCCGGGGCGAGGCCAACTACCGGATCATCGCCGTGGAACCCGCCTCCTGCCCCAGCCTGACCCGGGGCAAGTACGCCTATGACTTCTGCGACACCGGCAAGGTCTGCCCCCTGGCCAAGATGTACACCCTGGGCAGCAACTTTATCCCCTCCGCCAACCACGCCGGCGGTCTGCGGTATCACGGCATGAGCAGCATCGTCAGCCAGCTCTACCACGACGGCCTCATCGAGGCCACCAGCGTGGAGCAGACCAAGGTCTTTGAGGCGGCTGAGTACTTTGCCCGGGTGGAAGGCATCCTGCCCGCTCCCGAGTCCAGCCACGCCATCCGGGTGGCCATCGACGAGGCCATCAAGTGCCGGGAGACCGGCGAGGAGAAGACCATCGTCTTCGGCCTCACCGGCACGGGCTACTTTGACATGGTGGCCTATGAGAAGTTCAACAATGGGGAGATGGGCGACTACATCCCCACCGACGAAGAGCTGGAAAAGAGCTTCACCACCCTGCCCCAGGTGGAGGAGTAATTCCCACAAAATCAAAAAGGATGGCCTCCGGGCCATCCTTTTTTTGCTTCCGGTGAACCATACTCCGTCCTCAGGCGTATGTCTATGTGAAAGGAGGCGCGAGCGATGGACCAGTACATCCGGCAATACGGGAAACGTCTGTATGGGCTGTGCCTCACCCTCTGCGCCCGCCCCCACGACGCGGAGGACCTGTATCAGGACACCTGGATGAAGGCCCTGGAGCATCTGGACCAGTACGACCCTGCCCGGCCCTTCCTGCCCTGGGTCACCCGCATCTGCGTGAACACCTACCGCAGCCGTCTGCGGCGGCTGGCCCGCAGCCCGGTGTTCAACGGCTTTCCCACCAGCCAGGAGAAGGACGACCTTCTCTCTCAGGTCCCCGCCCCGGAAAAACCCGACTACAGCCCCCTCCACCAGGCCATTGACGGCCTGCCGGAGAAGCTGCGGGTGGCGGTGATCCTGTACTATTTCCAGGACATGGACGTGAACTCCGCCGCCCAGGTCCTGGGGGTCCCTCCGGGGACGGTAAAATCCCGGCTGCACAAGGCCCGGGCCAAACTGAAGGAGGTGCTGGGAAATGACCCCGATCTATGACTTTGAAGCCGCGAGTCCCCCTGTCCTGACAGAGACGATCCTGCGGGCCAGGGCAGAGGAAAAGAAGCTCCGCCGCCAGACCGCCCTGGTGACCCTGGCGGCTGTGCTCACCCAGGTCTGCCTGGTGGTGCTGGGCCTTGTCCTGTACCCCGTCCAGCCCCAGGCTGCCCTGGCCTGCTTTATCTACCTGTGCCTGTCCACCGCCGGAGGCGGGGTGGTGGCCCTGACCTACACCCGGAAAAGGAGGTTTCTGCTGTCATGAGTATCGTTGCTGTGACCCTTCTGTTGGTCCCCCTGTTTTTGGTGATCCCCATTCTCCTGGGGGTTTACACCTACCGGGACGCGAAGCGCCGGGGGATGAACGCCCCCCTCTGGGCCCTGGTGGCGGCCCTGGCTCCCACCTTCCTGGGCTTTCTCATCTATCTGCTGGTGCGGGGGAGCCACTCCGACTGGAAGTGCCCCCGGTGCGGCGGGGCGGTGGAGGAGACCTATGTGGTCTGCCCCCGGTGCGGAGCCCGGCTGAAGGCCTCTTGTCCCCGGTGCGGCGCGCCGGTGGAGGCCGGGTGGAAGGTGTGCCCCCAGTGCGCTGCCTCCCTGGAGGGGGAGGGGCTGGACATTACCCCGCCGGTGAAGCCCAGGGACAAGGCCCTGGGGAAAATTCTGGCGGTGGTGATCCTCATCCCCGTGGCTTTTCTGGTGCTGCTGCTGAACTTCGGGGTGTACTCGGTGGCCGGGAGCAGTGGGGTTTCCCACACGGCCTGTTACGACGAATGGGCGTTCTATCTGGAAACCCGTGAGATGGGCCTGGGGCAGATGGGCTTAAAGGAGCAGGCCCTTCAGGACGAGAGCAAGCTGTGGGCCGTGGTGTCCCAGGACCGAACCGGCAGCGGGGAGATCCTGTGGACCTGCCTGCTCTACCTGCCCCACACGGAGCTGGACCTGGTGTCCACCGGCGAGACCGAGCGCCTCCTGCATCACGGCATGGAGGTGGCATACACCCGGACGGACACGGACCAGGGGGTGTACCTGGTGCTCAGCTGGTGCGGGGAGAAGGAGCTCAAGCTCACCGTCACCCGGGACGGAAAGCGGGTTCCCTGGGTGGCAGGAGAGTGCGGCCAGGATCTGAGCCTGCTGTCCGGGATGGAAGGGGCTGAACACTGCGACTGAAGAACGCAGTTCGCCCCTACGACTGGGTTTGTGGTCACCGGAACCCCCTTGTGCCTACAGGGCGGGTGGTTTACGGGGGTTCGGTTGCGCTGCGCAGATCTGTATGCTAAAATTCTCATAGATGCCCTTGACTGTAAAGCTGCTTTACACCGTATCCTGTCTGGGAAAGACGAGAGAAGGAGGACAAGCTCATGACGATCAAGGAGATGGAGACCCGGTCCGGACTGACCCGGGCCAATATTCGCTTCTATGAGGCGGAGGGCCTGCTGACCCCCCAGCGCCGCCCCAACGGCTACCGGAACTACTCGGAGGAGGACCTGGCGGAATTGCAGCGCATCAAGCTCCTGCGGACTCTCCACCTGACCCTGGAGGAGATTAAGGCGGTTCAGCAGGGCCAGTGCTCCCTGGCCGAGGCCCTGGACCGGAACCTGGTCCGGTTGGCTTCCGACCAGGTCCAGCTGGCCCGGTCCGAGGCGGTGTGCCGGGGAATGAAAGGGGACGGGGCGCGCTACGACACCCTGGACGCCCCCCGCTACCTGGCCCAGCTGGAGCAGGCGGCCCAGGCAGGGACCCCGGAGCTGGCCGCCGACCAGCTTCCCCGGGTGCAGGCCCCCTGGCGGCGGTATTTTGCCCGGAGCCTGGACCTGACTTTGTACCGGGTTTTCTGGTGCGCCCTGTTTCTGGCCCTGAGGTTCCGGGTGTCCGGGGCGAGCCTGGGGTGGAGCCTGCTGCTTTTGGTGCTGTCCGTGACTACCATGTTCCTGCTGGAGCCGGTGTTCCTCTCCCGCCTGGGCACCACCCCGGGCAAGGCCATCTGGGGCCTTCGGGTGGCGGACCCCGACGGGGGACAGCTCAGCTATGCCGACGCCTATCAGCGCACCGGCCTGGTGCTGGTGCGGGGCATGGGCCTGGGAATTCCCATCTACCAGTGGGTGCAGAACTTCAAAAGCTACGATGCCTGTGAGAACGGCAAGGAGCTGGCATGGGAGGCGGACTCCGTCCTGGTGCTCAAGGACAAAAAGCCCTGGCGGGTTCTGCTGTGGGCGGCGGTGCTGGCGGCCCTGCTGGGAGTTGTGGCGGCGCTGCTGCTGTACGCCCAGCTTCCCGACTACCGGGGGGAACTCACCGTGGCTCAGTTCTGCGAAAATTACAACCACCTGGCCGCAGAGAACGGGATAGACAACGGCTACACCCTCACCAAGCAGGGCTGGAAAGCCAAGCCCCAGCCGGACAACGTCATTGTGATGGCTGATCTGATGTTTGACGGCCCGCCGGAGATTGCGTTCCAGGAAGAAAACGGCTCTATGACCGGCCTGTCCTTCCATCTGGAGGGGGACATGGGAACCATGGTCCTGCGGGAGCACCGGGACATTATGTCCCTGGCCATCATCGCCTTTGTCTGCGCCCAGCCAGAGTACCGGACGGAGCTCTTCAACAACCAGGTGGACCAGCTGCTGGAGGAGATCAGCGGGCAGTTGTTCCCCAGCTTCGACCGGACCCTCTTCGGCGTCCGTATCCTCGGCCGGACTCAGGAGGACGGGGAGTGGATCACCGTGGACTTCTCCATGGAAAAGACGGAAACCTGATTGCAAAAAAAGGAGAGGCGAAAGCCTCTCCTTTTTGCGTGTTTAGTAGGGAATGTTCACCGTTACTGTGCACATTTCGTCGTTGCGGCTGTACCAGATGGACTGGGTCAGGTCCAGGGCCACGCCGGTGCTGGCGCTGGCGGCCCGGAAGAGCCGGTGGATCTGGCCCTGTTCAAAGAGGACGCTCGCCGCCTCCTGGTACCCGTCGTCCCCGAACCGCAGAGGGAGCTTGGTCCACCCTTCCCGCAGAGCGGTCTCCATGGCGGCGGTGATCCCGGCGGGATCGTACCAGCCGAAGTACAGGCCGCTGCGGCGGAGGTAGTTATAGTCCTGGCTGGTGCAGTCGGGCACCGCCACCGTGCCGTCCAGGGTGTGGGTGCGCAGCAGGTCCTCCGTGGTCAGGCCGAAGTATTCGTAGGCCGGTCCGCTGGCGGGCTGGCCCCCCTCAAACACCGGGTCCCCCCAGGTGACATCCATCCAGCAGGGGACCCCGTCCAGCCACATCAGGTTCCAGGCGTGGGTCTCCCCCCCGGCCTGGCCGCTGACGTAGGCGCAGGGCACCCCCAGCTGGTTCAGCAGGTACTGGGCGGTTTTGGCGTAGCAGCCGCAGAGGCCCTTGCCCTCCACCATGATGTTCACAATGGAGTTGTCGTCCACCGCCTGATAGTCGGCGTGGTCGATGATGTACTCGTAGACATGCAGGGCCTTGTCATAGTCCGAGGCCCCCGCGGGCAGACCGGCAAAGCAGTCTGCCGCCCAGCCGTCGATCTGGGCCTGGGCGGCGGCCCGCTGGTCCGGGTCCATCACATAATTGGGCAGGTAGGCGGCCTCCATGGGGGTGTCCCCTACCAGGGAGGTTTCAATCTGGCCGGTGCCCGAGAACCAGAACAGCTCCGGGCAGTCCCGGTCGATGGCCCGGATGGCCGCCTGGATCATGTCGCTGTCCGGATAGAGGTCCTCGATCCGCTCCGCCTGGTCCTGAAGCCCTGACAGCAGCTGGTCGTAAATGTACTGCTCCTGCCCGGTGAGCTGGTCCCGGGTGTACCGGAAGCCGGCGTCCTGGGAGACATAGTCCTCCGGGGGCGGGTCCACCGCGGCGGCTTCCAGAAGAGAGCAGCCGCTCAGGGCCAGCAGGGCCAGAACCAGCGCAGCCAGGGCCGGGAGGGCACGTCTCATGCCTTGCGCGCCAGCGCCCGGCGGACAGCCTGGCAGATGCCGGCGGCGTTCAGGCCGTATTTTTCCATGAGGGCGGCGGGAGGACCGCTCTGGCCGAAGGTGTTCTGGACGGCCACGGCCTCCATGGGCACCGGGCAGCCCCGGACCACCACCTCCGCCACGGCGCTGTAGAGCCCGGCGCTGACCTGGTGCTCCTCGGCGGTGACGATGCAGCCGCACTCCTTGGCGGCGGCTAAGATGGCTTCTTCGTCAATGGGCTTTACGGTGTGCAGGTCCAGCACCCGCAGGGAGATGCCTTCCTCTGCCAGGGTCTCGGCGGCAAGCTGGGCCTCGTAGACCATGGCCCCGCAGGCAAACACGGCGCAGTCGGCTCCCTCCCGCACCAGGCGGGCCTTGCCGATCTGGAAGGGGGTGTCTTCGCCGGTGATGAGGGGCACCGCCTCCCGGCCGAAGCGGAAGTAAACGGGGCCGTCGATATCGGCAGCGGCGATGACCGCCTTCCGGGTCTCCTCGCTGTCACAGGGGGCGATCACCGTCATGTTGGGCAGCACCCGGGCCAGAGCCAGGTCCTCCAGAGCCTGGTGGGTGGCCCCGTCCGGCCCCACGGAGATCCCCGCGTGGGCCCCGCCGAAGCGGACCTTCAGGTTGTTGTAGCACACGGTGGTGCGCATCTGGTCAAAGGCCCGGCCGGAGAGGAATACCCCGTAGGTGGACACATAGGGGATCATGCCACCCAAGGCAAGTCCTGCGGCGGTGCCCACCATGTCCTGCTCGCTGATGCCCAGGTTCATAAAGTGGTCAGGGTACTGGTCCCGCACCCAGTTGGTGCGGGTGGAGGCGGCCACGTCCGCGTCCAGAACCATGACGTCCTGCCGGTCCTTGCACAGCTCCAGCAGGCCCAGGCCATAGCCGTCCCGCTGGGGGATCATCTTCACGTCTTTCATGCGTCAGCCCCTCCTTTCTCAATTTCCGCCAGGGCGTCGGCCAGCTCCTGGGCGTTGGGTGCTTTGCCGTGCCAGCCGCACTGGCCCTCCATGAAGGAGACCCCCTTGCCCTTCACCGTCTGGGCGATGATGGCGGTGGGGCGGCCGTGGGTGGTGCCGGCAATGCGGAAGGCCAGCTCCAGGGCGGCCAGGTCATGGCCGTCGATCACCAGCACGTGCCAGCCGAAGGAGCGGAACTTGTCCCCCAGAGGCTCCACCCCCATAATGTCGGCGGTGGTTCCGTCCAGCTGGACGCCGTTGTTGTCAACGATGGCGCAGACGTTGTCTAATTTAAAGTGGGCGGCGGTCATGGCGGCCTCCCAGATCTGGCCCTCCTGGACCTCACCGTCACCCAGCAGGCAGTAGGTCCGGTAAGGGCGGCCCTGCCGCCGGGCGGCCAGGGCTAAGCCGTTGGCAATGGACAGCCCCTGACCCAGGGAGCCGGAGGAGCAGTCCAGCCCCGGCAGGCTGGACATGTGGGGGTGCCCCTGAAGGGGGGAGCCCAGCTGCCGCAGGGTGGGCAGAATGGAGGGGTCAAAGTATCCCCGCCGGGCCAGGGCAGCGTACAGCACCGGGGCGGCGTGGCCCTTGGAGAGGATGAACCGGTCCCGGTTGGGGTCGTCGGGCCGGTCGGGCCAGATGCGCATCACATCAAAGTACAGGGTGGCGACAATCTCCACCGCGGAGAGGGACCCGCCGGGGTGGCCGGAGCCCGCCGCGTGGGTCATCTCCAAAATATCCCGCCGCAGCTGGCGGCACAGGACGGGAAGGTCAGCATTCATAAGAAAGCCCTCCGTTTCACTCAGTTTACTGTGTTAAAGGTATCATAGGCGGGGGGAAATGTCAATGTGTACGCCTGCCCGACAGGCCCCCACCCCTTGGCTCCCCCTCTGGGGGAGCTGGATTCGACCGAAGGGAGAAGACTGACACCCAGTGCGCACACTGGGCGTGCTGTGCAGAGGGCGGGACGGACGTGGAGGGTATCCAGGCGTTTCGAGGGCACGCACGAAACCTGTGGTTTCACTCCCTAAAATTTCCACCTCCCGTTGAAAAACCCCGGTTAACATACTATAATGGTATTGATATCAAAGAACCCCAAAGACTAACTATTAGAAGTCAAGTCTAAAACATGTGGTATGGCAAGAAATTGGAGACGGTTTAAAAAGGTATAACAAAGCTGACGCCCGTTTGGACGC
>SFPN01000059.1 GCA_004551945.1 Clostridiales bacterium
GAGCGTTATCAAATCGTTATCAAAAGAGAGATATAAAACCGCAAAATCGTTGTGCCGCAACGGGTTCGGAGTTTCAAAAACTCACTCCCACTCGATGGTAGCAGGAGGCTTGGACGTGATGTCGTAGCAGATACGGTTGATGCCCTGGACCTCGTTGACGATGCGGACGGAGATCTTGTCCAGCACGTCATAGGGGATTCTCGCCCAGTCGGCGGTCATGAAGTCCGCCGTGGTGACGGCCCGCAGGGCCAGGGTATAATCATAGGTCCGCCCGTCGCCCATGACGCCCACGGAGCGGGTGTTGGTGAGGACGGCGAAATACTGGTTCAGGTTCTTGTCCTCGCCGGCCTTGGCGATTTCGTCCCGGAAGATGAAGTCGGCCAGGCGCAGGGTGTCGGCCTTCTCCTTGGTGATGTCGCCGATGATGCGGATGGCAAGACCGGGACCGGGGAAGGGCTGGCGGCTCACCAGGTACTCGGGCAGGCCCAGCTCTCGGCCCAGCTGGCGGACCTCGTCCTTGAAGAGCATCCGCAGAGGCTCGATGATCTCCTTGAAGTCCACGAAGTCGGGCAGGCCGCCCACGTTGTGGTGGCTCTTGATGGTGGCGGCGTCCCCGGCGCCGGACTCGATCACATCAGGATAAATGGTGCCCTGGGCCAGGAAATCCACGGCGCCGATCTTCTTGGCTTCCTCCTCAAAGACCCGGATGAACTCCTCGCCGATGGTTTTCCGTTTGGTTTCGGGGTCGGACACGCCGGCCAGCTTCCCCAGGAAACGGTCCTCGGCGTCCACCCGGATGAAGGTAATGTCCCACTTGGCAAAGGCGGCCTCCACCTCGTCTCCCTCGTTGAGACGCATGAGACCGTGGTCCACAAAGACGCAGGTGAGCTGCTTGCCCACAGCCTCCGCCAGCAGAGCGGCAGCAACGGAGGAGTCCACGCCGCCGGAGAGGGCCAGCAGCACCTTGCCGTTCCCCACCTTTTCCCGGATGGCGGCGATGGCGGAGCGGCAGTAGTCCTCCATGGTCCAGTCACCCTTGGCATGGCAGACCTCATAGAGGAAGTTCCGGATCATGGCCACGCCGTTTTCCGTGTGGTTCACCTCCGGATGGTACTGCACTCCGTAAAAGCCCCGGGCCTCGTCGGCAATGGCGGCGTTGGGGCACATCTCCGTGTGGCCCACCAGGGCGAAGCCCTCAGGCACCTTGGCCATATAGTCGCCGTGGCTCATCCAGGAGATGCCCTCTGCGGGCAGGCCGGAAAAGAGCTTGCAGGCGGTGTCGTAATATGTGGTGGTCTTGCCGTATTCCCGGGCAGTGTCCTCCTGGGCGGGGGTGACCAGGCCGCCCAGGGTGTGGGCCATCAGCTGACAGCCGTAGCAGATGCCCAGAATGGGGACGCCCCAGGTGAAGATTTCCGGGTCCACCTGGGGGGAAGTGTCCAGATAGACGCTGTTGGGACCGCCGGTGAAGATAATCCCGATGGGGTCCATGGCTTTCAGCTCCGCCAGGGGCGTGGTGTAAGGTTTGACTTCACAGTAGACGCCGCACTCACGCACCCGGCGGGCGATCAACTGGTTGTACTGGCCGCCAAAGTCCAGCACAAGGACGAGCTCATGCTTCATGCAAAACCACCCTTTCTTTTCTTCCTATGATGGTCAATTTTACTGCAAGGCAGGGAGAATTGCAAGAGCTGTCTTACTTCCATTCACAAGAAATCCGGGGATAAGGGTGGGAATTTCCGGGCAGACTGCCATAGGAACCGCCCGAAGGAAAGGAGACAGGCACCTATGATTACTGCGGTCATTCGAACGGTCATTCTGTATCTGCTGATTATCGTGGGCATCCGCCTCATGGGAAAGCGGCAGATCGGCCAGCTGGAGCCCTCGGAGCTGGTGCTCTCCCTGCTCATTGCGGACCTGGCTGCCGTGCCCATGCAGGACTTCGGTATCCCCCTGCTCATGGGGATCATCCCCATTCTCACCCTGCTGTGTCTGTCCACCATCCTCTCGGTGCTGACGGTGAAAAGCATCCGCTTCCGGGCTTTGCTGTGCAGCCGACCCAGCATTGTGGTCCAGGACGGTCAGATTCTTATCAAGGAGATGGTAAAAAACCGCTTCACCGTGGACGAGCTCATGGAAGAGCTGCGGGTGGCGGGGATTACGGATCTGTCCAGCGTCAAATATGCCGTGCTGGAGACTACCGGCCGGATCTCCGTGCTGCCCAAGGCGGAGGAGAAGCCGGTGACCGTGAAGGATATGAAGCTGCCCGCCCAGGACAACGGCCTGCCGGTGATTCTCATCAGCGATGGCCGGATTCTGTCGCAAAACCTGAAGATCCGGAACCTGACGGAAGCCTGGCTGAAAAAGCAGCTGCGTCAGAGAGATGTGCAGGATATCCGTCATGTTTTTCTAATGACCGTGGACGAGAAGGGGCACATCTACCTGGCAGAGAAGGAGGGGGAGACATGAGACAGCTTTGGATCTCCACCGCCATTCTTTTAGGGATGCTTCTGCTGCTGGCATGGAACGCCTGGTATTTTACCGGCTTTACGGAAACGCTGACGGAGAACATCACCCAGGCCACCGCCGCGGCCAAAGGGGAGGACTGGACCCGGGCGGAGGACTTGTCCGCTCAGGCCCGCCAAACCTGGCAGGACCACACGGGATATCTCCAGCTAGTCCAGTGCCACGGGGATATCATTGAGATCGCCGTTTTGCTGGAGGAATCGTCCGAATACCTGGCCTGCCGGGATCTGGGGGAGTATGCCGCAGAAAACGCCCGGATTCTGGGGGCCGTTGAGCGCCTGCGGGGGTTGGAGCGTTTGTCCGCCGGGACGCTGTTTTAAGGAGAAAGGAAAACGGGCGCGTTGCAAAATAGCGACTAAAAAACACCGCGGATAGGAGCCCAAAAGGGTTTCCTATCCGCGGTGTTTGCGTTAGAATTGAAAGTGTGCACAAC
>SFPN01000014.1 GCA_004551945.1 Clostridiales bacterium
GAGTACGCCTAAATTAACCCTGGAGCCGAGCAAAACACAGTACTTTTATTACTCAGAAGGCGAATTGGAAAATTGCGGAAAAATCTTCCACACACAGGCTGATGGCAATAGTAGGTTTATCAATTTCCTTGGCTTCACATTTGACGGCAAAAAAGTCTCGATCCGGCCAAAGACGATCTCGAAATACTATTATCGCATGTATCGTAAAGCGAAAAATATTGCCAATGCTGGTGGATATACATTAGATGGGAAGCGTATCAGCTGTAAAAACCTGTACCAACGCTACTCAGAACGAGGTGCTGACGGGAAACCTGGAAACTTTTTGACATATGTATCACGAGCCGAAAAGGAGTATGGTTCAAGCGAGGCAATTACTCGCGATACAAAGCGACATATGCAGAAAATCAGGAAGACGCTTGATAGCAAGAAAAATGATACGAAAAGGGGGATGCCTTAGCTATTGACATGAGCAGCAGTATACCGCGTTAAATTCTAAGCAACATAAACAAAGAAAATTCCCCTGAGAGCATAGCTCCCAGGGGAATTGGTCCGAGTGGGGCGACTCGAACGCCCGGCATCCTGCTCCCAAAGCAGGCGCGCTACCAACTGCGCTACACCCGGATGAGTTGGTGCTGCCCTGGAGCGGCCGCTCCAGGGCAGAGATCATTATAGAGGAAACGAAAGGGAATTGCAAGGTCAGAAAGAGAATTGACCGGAGAAAATTTCCGTGTTACACTGTACCTGACTACAACCATACGCGGTCCGTATGAGGAGGCAATGATATGAAAACAGATATGCGCACGCTGGAGGTCGCCGCAGCCAAGGGGCGGCTTCTGGGCCTGGACATGGTGTACAACTGTGCGTCCGGTCACCTGGGCGGCTCGTTTTCCGCCATGGACATTCTCTCTGTCCTGTATTTTGACGTCATGAACGTGGACCCCAAGAACCCCGAGAATCCGGATCGGGACCGGTTCGTTCTCTCCAAGGGCCACTGCACCCCCGCCCTCTATCCCATCCTGGCCCAGCGGGGCTTTTTCCCGGAGGAGGACCTGAAGCTCTTCCGCAGCGTGGAGGGTCATCTGTCCGGCCACGCCGAGATGCGCCATGTAAAGGGCGTGGACATGTCCACCGGCTCTCTGGGCCAGGGCATCTCCGTGGCCGTGGGCATGGCCCTGGCCGGGAAGATGGATCAGAAAAACTATCGGGTCTACGCAGTCCTGGGCGACGGCGAAATTGAGGAAGGCCAGGTTTGGGAGGCCTTCATGAGCGCCGCCAAGTACAAGCTGGACAACCTCTGCGCCGTCATCGACGTGAACGGCCTGCAGATCGACGGCAAGACCGCCGACGTGATGCCCACCGAGCCCCTGGACAAAAAGCTGGAGGCCTTCGGCTGGCATGTGATCCCCGTGGACGGCCACGATCTGGCTGCTCTGTCTGCCGCCTTTGACCAGGCCAAGGCCAACACCGGCGCACCCACCGTGCTCCTGGCAAAGACTGTCAAGGGCAAGGGCGTCTCCTTCATGGAGAACAACGCCGGCTGGCACGGCAAGGCGCCCAACGAAGAGCAGTATCAGCAGGCCCGGGGCGAGCTGGTGGCCGCCCTGGCAGAAAAGGAGGGCAAGTAAGATGGCAGATAAGATTGCGACCCGCGCCGCTTACGGCAAGGCGCTGGTGGAACTGGCCGAGCAGGAACCCAACCTGGTGGTCCTGGACGCGGACCTGTCCGGCTCCACCATGACCAAGGACTTTGGCACTGCTCATCCGGACCGCTTTTTTGACATGGGCATCGCTGAGGCCAACATGGTTGGTGTGGCTGCCGGCCTGGCCGCCTGCGGCAAGAAGCCCTTTGTCAACTCCTTTGCCATGTTCGCCGCCGGCCGGGCCTGGGAGCAGGTCCGCAACAGCGTGGCTTACCCCGGCCTGAACGTGAAGGTCATCGGCTCCCACGGCGGCCTGTCCGTGGGCGAGGACGGCGCCACCCACCAGTGCATTGAGGACCTGGCCATCATGCGGGCTATCCCCAACATGACGGTTCTGTGCCCCTGCGACGGCAACGAGATGCGGCAGGCGGTGAAGGCTCTGCTGGACTATGACGGCCCCGCCTACATGCGCCTGGGCCGCCTGGCGGTGGAGACCGTCACCGACCGGGTGGAGGGCTATGACTTCCAGATCGGCAAGGGCGTGCTCCTGCGGGACGGCGAGGATGTGACCGTTGTGGCTGTGGGCATGATGGTCCAGATGGCCCTGAAGGCCGCCGACCTGCTGGCGGAGGAGGGAATCTCCGTCCGGGTCATCGACATGCACACCATCAAGCCCCTGGATCAGGAGATCCTGCTGGCTGCCGCCCGGGAGACCGGCTGCATCGTCACCACCGAGGAGGCCAACGTGGTGGGCGGCCTGGGCAGCGCGGTGTCCGAGTACCTGTCCTCTGTCTGCCCCGTGCCGGTGATCCGCCACGGCGTGGAGGACGAGTTCGGCCGCTCCGGCGCAGCCCAGAAGGTGCTGGAGGCCTATCACCTCACCGCAGAGGGAATCGCAGAAAAGGTGCGCCAGGCAATTGCTATAAAAAGCGCCCTCTCTCTGTGATGAGATTTGGAGGAAATGACGAAGTTTCCTTTTGCTCCTAGAAAATCCAAAAATAACCAAATTTGATCTTGCAATTTTTTCCAATTCAGATTAAAATGAATCTTGCAAAGTGAATACCGTCCGATGAATGTCGGAAACGGATTTCCTCTTATTTCCTGAAAAGGGAACGGCGCCCATTGAAGGCGTTCCGGGGGGGATGACAATCTGGAGACGCCCGCGCCGCCGCGGGGGCCGAAGGGGCAAGACATGTTCGAGACTCTCAGGCAAAAGGACAGATGGACGCGCTTACCAAGCAGGATTCAAACCCATTGTGCTTTTGAACGGAGTGCCGCATGGCTTGCGGCACTCCGTTTTTTGACAGGATTCGACCGGTATCCTTCCCCCTCAAGTGAGAGACTTTGAGAAAAAGGAGAGATCTGTATGGAACTTATTGCAAGCATCAACAGTGCCATTAACGGCGTCGTCTGGGGTCCTCCCATGCTGATCCTGCTGGTGGGCGCGGGCATTCTGCTGTCCTGCCGCACCGCGGGCGTTCAGTTCCGGAAGTTTGGCTATGCCATGAAGAACACCCTGGGCAAGGTCTTTCAGAAGTCCCAGGCCGGGGAGGGCGAAATCACCCCCTTCCAGGCCATGTCCACCGCCCTGGCAGGCACCGTGGGCACCGGCAACATCGCCGGTATCACCGCCGCTGTCACCCTGGGCGGCCCCGGCTCCATTTTCTGGCTGTGGATCACCGCCCTGATCGGGATGTGCACCAAGTACTCCGAGGTGCTGCTGGCCGTCAAGTTCCGGGAGCGGAACAAGTTCGGCGACTGGGTGGGCGGCCCCATGTACTACATCCAGAAGGGTCTGGGCAGGAACTGGAAGTGGCTGAGCATCCTCTTCTGCATCTTCGCCGCCCTGGCTGCCTTCGGCATCGGCAACGCCGTGCAGGTGGGCAACATCACCAGCTCGGTGAACACCGTGATCACCGCGTTCAATCCCGACTTTGCCGGGCAGAAGACCGTGAACCTGGTGCTGGGCATCATCCTGGCCGTTCTTACCGCCATCGTCCTCTTCGGCGGCATCAAGCGCCTGGGCGCTGTGTGTGAAAAGCTGGTCCCCTTCATGGCGGTTGTGTACATCGTGGCCTGCTTGGTGGTGGTGATCTACCACTGCCGCACCCTGCCCGCCGTGTTCCATGACATCTTTGTGGGCGCCTTCTCCCCCCAGGGTATCACCGGCGGCACCGTGGGCTCCATGATGCTGGTCATCACCTGGGGCGTGAAGCGGGGCGTGTTCTCCAACGAGGCCGGCTTGGGCTCCGCGCCCATGGCCCACGCGGCTACCTCCGAGACTGACCCTGTGAAGCAGGGCCTGTACGGCATCTTTGAAGTCTTTATGGATACCATCGTCATCTGCACCCTCACCGGTCTGGCGCTGCTGTGCGGCTCCTACGGCGCGGGCATCGACCTGAACTACGGCGTCCAGGGCACCACCTCCCTGAACGCGGCGGCCCTGGGCACCGTCTTTACGGACAAGGGCGGCGCACTCATCATCGCCGTGGGCCTGGCCTTGTTCGCCTTCTCCACCGTGCTCAGCTGGGCGCTGTACGGTACCCGCTGCTGCGAGTTCATCTTTGGGCCCAAGGCCATCAAGCCCTACCAGGTGGTTTTCGTTATCGTGGTCATCGTGGGCGCCACTATGGATCTGAGCCTGGCCTGGGACATTGCCGACACCCTCAACGGACTCATGGCCATTCCCAACCTGATCGCTCTGGTGGGTCTGTCCGGCGTGGTGGTCCGGGAGACCAAGCGGCACTTCGCCGAAACGGCCAACAAGTAATCCTGCCTGCTGTGCAGGATGCTGCCCCGCAAAATGCAAAAGGCCCGTGGAATCCAACGGATTCCGCGGGCCTTTTTTCCATGGATACCTATTATTAAATATGGAAACCCGCTCATTGAGAAAGATTGCACAGAAGAATTGTCGAAAAATGCAACAAACTTGCGGAAGTGTAACTTGATTTTCTGTGAAATTTTGTAGTATACTGCCTTTTGCACGCGCAAGTTGTGCAAAGCAAACCGAAGCATCCCCGGCGACACTGCCAGGGCCCCAATGGGTGAGAGAGCGGACAGACTGTCACTGGTGGCGGCGGAGGTCGGAAAGGGAGTATCGCATGGAAATTATTGTACAAATCAACAACGCAATCAACAATGTGGTGTGGGGCGCCCCCATGCTCATCATGCTGATCGGTGTGGGCATTCTCATGACGCTGAGAACCAAGGGACTGCAGTTCCGGAAGTTCGGCCACGTCATGAAGAACACCGTGGGCAAGATGTTCCACAAGCAGGAAGCGGGGGAAGGAGAGATGACCCCCTTCCAGGCACTGACCACCGCGCTGGGCAGCACGGTTGGCACAGGCAACATTGCCGGCGTGACCTCGGCCATCACCTTGGGTGGGCCCGGGGCTCTGTTCTGGCTGTGGGTCACGGCTCTGATCGGCATGTGCACCAAATACTCTGAGGTGCTGCTGGCCGTCAAGTTCCGGGAGCGGAACAAGTACGGCGACTGGGTGGGCGGACCCATGTATTATATTAAAAACGGCCTGGGGAAGAATTGGAAATGGCTGGCTGTCCTCTTCTCCATCTTTGCTGCGTTTGCCACTTTGGGCATCGGCAACGCAGTGCAGGCCGGCAATATTACTTCGTCTATCAACAACGTGATTACCGCCTTCAACCCCGATTTTTCGGGCCAGACGATGGTCAACGTGGTGGGCGGAATCATCCTGGCGGCGCTGGTGGGCATTGTCCTCTTCGGCGGCGTGAAGCGCCTGGGCGCGGTCACCGAAAAGCTGGTGCCTGTCATGGCAGCTCTCTACATTGTGACCTGCCTGGTGGTCATCGTGACCCACGCCGGCGCTCTGCCCGCCGTCTTCTGCGACATTTTCCAGGGGGCCTTCTCCCCCAAGGGCGTCACCGGCGGCGCGGTGGGCTCTATGTTCATCGTCCTCACCTGGGGCGTCAAGCGGGGCATCTTTTCCAACGAGGCGGGCCTGGGCTCGGCCCCCATTGCCCACGCCACCACCTCTGAGACCGACCCTGTGAAGCAGGGCATGTACGGCATTTTTGAGGTCTTCATGATCACCATCATCCTGTGCACCATTACCGGCCTGACCCTGCTGACCTCCGGCATCGACCTGCACTATGGGGTGAACGGTGACACCTCCATGAACGCCGCCGCTTTGGGCACGGTGTTCGGGGACAAGGGCGGCGCGGTGATCATCGCCATCTGCATCATCCTCTTCGCCTTTTCCACCATCCCCGGCTGGACCCTGTACGGCACCCGCTGCTGCGAGTTCCTCTTTGGGGAAAAGGCCATCAGGCCCTATCAGATCCTCAGCATTGTGGTGGTCTTTGTGGGCTGCACCATGAACCTGGACCTGGTGTGGAACATTGCCGACACCCTCAATGGCCTCATGGCCATCCCCAACCTGATTGCTGTCATCGCCCTGTCCGGCGTGGTGGTCAAGGAAACCAAGCGTTACTTTGCCGAACGGGCCGGCAAGTGAGAACGGTCTTTCCAACAGAAGAGACAGAATCCACAATTTGTAAAAGAGATCCGTGGGACGGTCTACCTCCTGCGGATTTCTTTTACACAAATTTAAAATTTGACCGGTTTTGTTAAGAGAGATTGCACAGATACGGTGGGGAAAAATGTCGGGAAACTTTGCATTTCGTTGATTGCGCGGGGATGACAAACAGTAGTATACTATTGCTTGTGCGCGCAAGCGCAACAAAAGGAAACCGAAGCATTCCAGGCGTGGGCATCTGGGGGCTGCATGGGGCAACATGCGGCGAATCGCCCGGCGCTGAAGAAGGCAAAGGGAGAAAAGGAGAATCGTATTAGAATGGAAATTGTCGCGAGTATCAACGGCGCGATCAACAGCGTGGTTTGGGGACCGCCTATGTTGATCCTGCTGATCGGCGTCGGCATCCTGATGACGCTGAGAACCAAGGGCGTGCAGTTCCGAAAGTTCGGCTTTACCATGCGGAACACTTTGGGCAAGATCTTCAAGCGGACCAAGGCCGGCGACGGGGAAATGACCCCCTTCCAGGCTGTGTCCACCGCTCTGGCGGGCACCGTGGGCACCGGCAACATTGCCGGTATCACCTCTGCTGTCACCCTGGGCGGCCCGGGCGCGCTGTTCTGGCTGTGGGTCACCGCCCTCATCGGCATGTGTACCAAGTATTCCGAGGTGCTGCTGTCTGTTAAGTTCCGGGAGCGGAACGAGTACGGAGACTGGGTGGGCGGCCCCATGTATTACATCAAAAACGGTCTGGGCAAGAACTGGAAGTGGCTGGGTATCCTCTTCTCCATCTTCGCTGCCCTGGCTGCTCTGGGCACCGGCAACGCTATCCAGTCCGGCAATATTGTCAGCTCTGTGAACACCGCCATCCTGGCCTTCAACCCTGATTTCAGCGGTCAGGCCACTGTGAACCTGGTGCTGGGCATCATCCTGGCCGTTCTGGCTGCCTTCGTCCTCTTCGGCGGCATCAAGCGTCTGGGTTCTGTCACCGAGAAGCTGGTTCCCTTCATGGCAGCGGTCTACATTGTGGCCTGCCTGGTGGTCATCATCGGCCACGCCTCCAGCCTGCCTGCCGTGTTCCACGACATTTTCGTGGGCGCCTTCACCCCCAAGGGTGTTACCGGCGGCGCCGTGGGCTCCATGATCGTGGTGCTCACCTGGGGCATGAAGCGGGGTATCTTCTCCAACGAGGCCGGTCTTGGTACCGCGCCTATGGCCCACGCCACCACCTCCGAGTCCGTCCCTGTGAGACAGGCTGTCTACGGCATTTTTGAGGTCTTTATCGACACCATCGTCATCTGCACCCTCACGGGTCTTACCCTGCTGTGCTCCGGCATCGACCTGAACATCGGCACTGCGGGCGACACCTCCCTGGTGGCAGCCTCTCTGGGCACCGTCTTCACCCAGAAGGGCGGCGCGCTGATTATCGCCATCGGCCTGGCCCTGTTCGCCTTCTCTACCATCCTGGGCTGGGCGCTGTACGGCTCCCGCTGCTGCGAGTTCATCTTTGGGCCCAAGGCTATCAAGCCCTATCAGATCGTCTATGTGATTATCATCGTGGTTGGCGCCACGGTGAATCTGGGCCTGGTGTGGGAGATTGCCGACACCCTCAACGGCCTCATGGCCATCCCCAACCTGATCGCCGTGGCCGGCCTGTCCGGCGTGGTGGTCAAGGAGACCAGAGAGTACTTCAAGACCCACAAGAAGGACGCCTGAATGTTTGATCCCCTTCTTCGGGGGCGGCTTGTCCGCCCCCGAAAGGGGATTTTTCCGTTTCTGTATGAAAGAATACACAGAGGAAGGCCCAGAAAGCCGGCAAACCTTTGCATTCTTTGGCTTGCGAAACGGGAGACACTATAGTATAATATAACCACAAAACAAGAACTTTTTGTGACTGACGGAAGTGGGGAAACCACGGGGAGCAAAAAGCATTATCTAGCCGACCGTCTGGGCAGTTCAATTTTCAACAATGAAGGGAATTGGACTGCCGATTTTTGTATTTCTGTCAACCGAAGACAACCAAGAAAAGGAGAGAATGGAACCATGAAAAAAGTAGGCGTCATCATGGGCAGTGACAGCGATCTGCCCGTTGTAGAGAAGGCCATTGACAAGCTCAAGGAGTACGAGGTCCCCTTTGAGGTCCACGTCTACTCCGCCCACCGGACGCCGGAGGAGGCCAGGGACTTTGCCCGCACAGCCCAGGAAAAGGGTTTCGGGGCGATCATCGCCGCCGCCGGCAAGGCAGCTCACCTGGCAGGAGCTCTGGCAGCCAACACCACCCTGCCTGTGATCGGCATTCCGGTGAAGTCCTCTACTCTGGACGGGCTGGACGCTCTGCTGTCCACGGTGCAGATGCCCACCGGCATCCCTGTGGCCACCGTTGCCATTGATGGCGCAGCCAACGCGGCTCTGCTGGCCATTCAAATCCTGGCGGTGTCCGACGAGGCTCTGGCAGAAAAGCTCCGGGCCACCCGGGCAGCAGACGCCAAAAAGGTTCTGGAAAAGAACGCTGCCGTTGAGGCAAAGTTTAACTAACGCTACAGCTCTGACAGGAATGGAGGAATAAAGTATGGGTGGATTTTGCGGCGCGATCTCCAAGCGTGACGTTGTAATCGACGTATTTTTTGGCACGGACTATCACTCTCACCTGGGCACCCGCCGGGGCGGCATGGCGGCCTATGACCCGGACCTGGGCTTCCAGCGGGAGATTCACAACATCGAAAACGCCCCCTTCCGCACCAAGTTCGACCGGACAGTGGGGGAGATGAAGGGCAAGCTGTGCATCGGCAGCATCAGCGACACGGACCCCCAGCCTCTGCTGGTCCGGTCCATCCACGGCACCTACGCCATCTGCGTGGTGGGCCACATCCGCAACGAGGAGGAGCTGATTAAGGAGCTGCTGGAGACCGAGGACGGCCACTTTGAGGCCATGAGCGGCGGCCGGGTCAACTCCAACGAGCTGATTGCCGCCCTCATCAGCCAGCGCCCCACCATTCACGAGGGCATCCGCTACGCTCAGGACGTGGTCCAGGGCACCGTGTCGGTGCTCATCATGACCCCGGACAAGCTCATCGCCGGCCGTGACTGGTGCGGCCGCCTGCCCATCCACATCGGCCAGGACGAGGAGGGCTGCTGCGTGGCCTTCGAGACCTTTGCCTACCAGAAGATGGGCTATCACGACGCCTACGAGCTGGGCCCCGCCGAGGTGGTGGAGATCACCGCCGACGGCTGGAAGACCCTGATGGCCCCCCGGGACGAGCTGAAGGTCTGCGCCTTCCTGTGGACCTACTACGGCTACCCCAACTCCAGCTACGAGGGCATCAACGTGGAGACCATGCGCTACCGCAACGGCGAGATCCTGGCCCGCCAGGACAAGGAGAAGGGCGTGGCGCAGGACATTGACATGGTCAGCGGCGTGCCCGACTCCGGCACCCCTCACGCCATCGGCTACGCCAACGAAAGCAAGGTTCCCTTCGGCCGCCCCTTCATTAAGTACACCCCCACCTGGCCCCGGAGCTTTATGCCCACCACCCAGCGGGAGCGGAACATGGTGGCCAAGATGAAGCAGGTCCCCGTCCACGAGCTCATTCAGGACAAGAAGCTGCTGTTGGTGGACGACAGCATCGTCCGGGGCACCCAGCTGCGGGAGACGGTGGAATTCCTCTATGAAAACGGCGCCAAGGAGGTCCACATCCGCTCGGCATGTCCCCCCATCATGTTCGGCTGCCGGTACCTGAACTTCTCCAGCAGTAAGTCCGAGATGGAGCTGCTGGCCCGCCGCACCATCTATGAGCTGGAAGGGGAAGAGGGCATGAAGTACGTGGAGGAGTATTCCGACGGCCGCACCGAGCGGGGCAAGAAGCTCCGGGAGCACATCTGCAAGACCATGCACTTCACCTCTCTGGACTACCAGACCCTGGACGGCCTGGTGGAGGCCATCGGCCTGCCCGAGTGCCAGCTGTGCACCTATTGCTGGAATGGGAAATTATAAAAGACAAATGGCTTTTTGGATAGAAAGAAATGGAGGTTATTTATGCAGTCTCGATCTGACAGCTACGCCGCCGCAGGCGTGGATATTACCGCCGGCTACAAAGCGGTGGAACTGATGAAGACCCACATCGCCAAGACCATGACCGCAGGAGCCCTGTCCGACATCGGCGGGTTCGGCGGCCTGTTCGAGCTGGATCTCACCGGCATCACCCGTCCCGTGCTGGTCAGCGGCACCGACGGGGTGGGCACCAAGCTGAAGCTGGCCTTCCTTATGGACAAGCACGACACCGTGGGCATCGACTGTGTGGCCATGTGCGTCAACGACATTGTCTGCTGCGGCGCCAAGCCCCTGTTCTTCCTGGACTACATCGCCTGCGGCAAGAACGTGCCCGAGAAGATCGCCGGCATCGTCTCCGGCGTGGCCGAGGGCTGCGTGCAGGCAGGGGCCGCCCTCATCGGCGGCGAGACCGCCGAAATGCCCGGCTTCTACCCGGTGGACGAGTACGACCTGGCCGGGTTCTCCGTGGGCGTGGTGGACAAGGCCAAGGTCTTTGACAAGTCCGCCATCCGGGAGGGGGACGTGATCATCGGTCTGCCCTCCTCCGGCGTTCACTCCAACGGCTTCTCTCTGGTGCGCAAGGTTCTGGACGTGGAGCACTGCGACCTGAAGGCTCCCGTGGCGGAGCTGGGCGGTGCCTCCCTGGGAGAGACCCTGCTGACCCCCACCCGCATCTATGTAAAGACCATCCTGGCCCTTATGGAGGCAGTTTCCATTAAGTCGGTCTCCCACATCACCGGCGGCGGGTTCTATGAGAACATTCCCCGGAGCCTCCCCAAGGGCATGACCGCCAAGATCAAGGAGGCTGACGTGCCCGTCCTGCCCATCTTCGACCTGATCCAGGCCAAGGGGAACATCCCCCGCCGGGAGATGTTCAACACCTTCAACATGGGCATCGGCATGACCGTGGTGGTGGCCAGGGAAGAGGCCGACAAGGCCCTGGCCGCGCTGGAGGCCGTGGGCGAAAAGCCCGTCCGCTTGGGCGAGATCGTCGCCGGGGATGAGGGCGTGCTCTTATGGTAAAGACCAAGATCGCGGTGATGGTCTCCGGGGGCGGCACCAACCTCCAGGCCCTGCTGGACGCCCAGGAGAGCGGGGTGCTCACCGCCGGGGAGATCGTGGTGGTGATCGCCAGCAACCCCAAGGCTTACGCCATCACCCGGGCGGAGAAGGCCGGGGTGCCCGCCGTGGTGTGCAGCCGGAAGGAGCTGGGCAGCCAGGCGGCCTTTGAGGAGGCCATCACCCGGACTTTGAAGGAGCACGGCGCAGAGCTCATCATCCTGGCTGGCTTCATGAGCATTCTCAGCGCGGACTTCACCCGCCAGTGGCCCCGGCGGATTCTCAACGTGCACCCTTCCCTGATCCCCTCCTTCTGCGGGAAGGGGTTCTACGGGCTGAAGGTCCATGAGGCCGCCCTGGACTACGGGGTGAAGGTCACCGGCGCCACCGTGCATTTTGTCAACGAGGTGCCTGACGGGGGAGAGATTCTCCTGCAAAAGGCTGTGGAGATCCTGCCGGGGGACACCCCGGAGATCCTCCAGCGGCGGGTGATGGAGCAGGCGGAGTGGAAGCTCCTGCCCCAGGCCGCCCAACTGGTATCCGAAGAGATCGGGAAAGGGAGAGACCAATGAACATCTATGAAAACAACGACCTGGCCGCCCTGCTGGCCGGGAATCCTTACCCCGGCCGGGGCATCGTCATCGGCAAGACCGCTGACGGGGCCAAGTCCGTGGTGGCCTACTTCATCATGGGCCGCAGCGAGAACAGCCGCAACCGGGTTTTTATTCAGGAGCCTGACGGCATCCGCACCGAGGCCTTTGACCCTGCCAAGCTGGCAGACCCCAGCCTTATCATTTATCACCCCGTCCGGCAGCTGGGCCGGGGCCTCATCGTCACCAACGGGGACCAGACCGATACCATCCGGGACTTCCTGGAAAAGGGCCTGACCTTTGAGCAGGCCCTGCGCACCCGGGAATTTGAGCCGGACGGCCCCAACTGGACCCCCCGCATCTCCGGCCTGCTGTCTCCCGATGGCAGCTACAAGATGTCCATCCTGAAGAGCGCCGACGCGGAAGGGTCTGCCTGTGCCCGGTATACCTATGAGTATCCCGGCATCAACGGGGTGGGCCACTTCCTCCACACCTATGTCACCGACGGCAGCCCCATCCCCACCTTCCAGGGGGAGCCTGAGCGGGTGGCCATCACCGGTACCATGGCAGAGTTTGCCGACCTGGTGTGGAACAACCTGAACGAGGCCAACAAGATCTCCCTCTATGTGCGCTTTACCGACCTGGCCACCGGGGAGTATGAAGAGATCATCCGCAACAAGAATCACTAAGGGGGCGTGCAAGGAATGAAACAACTGGAACTGAAATACGGCTGTAACCCCAACCAGAAGCCTGCCAGCATCTCGGTCAACGACGGCCGGGACCTGCCCATTCAGGTTCTGGGGGGCAAGCCCGGCTACATTAACCTGCTGGACGCGTTTAACTCCTGGCAGCTGGTGAAGGAGCTGAAGGAGGCCACCGGCCTGCCCGCCGCCGCTTCCTTCAAGCATGTGTCTCCCGCCGGCGCCGCCGTGGGTCTGCCTCTCAGCGACACCGACAAGGCCATCTATTTTGTGGACCCCCAGGCAGAGCTCAGCCCCATCGCCTGCGCTTACATCCGGGCCCGGGGCGCTGACCGCCTGTGCTCCTACGGGGACTGGGCCGCCCTCAGCGACCCCTGCGACGCGGCCACCGCCGCCTACTTAAAGCCAGAGGTCTCCGACGGCATCATCGCCCCGGACTTCACCCCTGAGGCCCTGGAGATTTTAAAGAGCAAGAAAAAGGGTAACTATAATATTGTAAAGATCGACCCCAATTACGTCCCCGCCGTGCAGGAGCACAAGGACGTGTTCGGCATCACCTTCGAGCAGGGCCGCAACAACTTTAAGATTGACGAGAGCCTGCTGGAAAACATCGTGACGGAAAACAAGGACCTGCCCCAGAGCGCCAAAATCGACATGATCGTGGCCCTCATTACCCTGAAGTACACCCAGTCCAACTCCGTCTGCTATGTGAAGGACGGCCAGGCCATCGGCGTGGGCGCGGGCCAGCAGAGCCGCATCCACTGCACCCGCCTGGCAGGCTCCAAGGCAGACAACTGGTATCTGCGCCAGCACCCCAAGACTCTGGCCCTCCAGTTTCTGGATAACATCCGCCGCCCCGACCGGGACAACGCCATCGACGTGTACCTGTCCGACGAGTATGAGGATGTGCTCCGGGACGGGGAGTGGCAGACCAAGTTTAAGGTCAAGCCCGAGCCCCTCACCGCCGAGGAAAAGAAGGCCTGGATCGCCACCCAGACCGGGGTCACCGTGGGCAGCGACGCCTTCTTCCCCTTCGGGGACAACGTGGAGCGGGCCAGAAAGTCTGGCGTGTCCTACATTGTGGAGCCCGGCGGCTCCATCCGGGATGACAACGTCATCGAGACCGCCAACCGCTACAACATGGTCATGGCCTTCACCGGCATGCGCCTGTTCCACCACTGAGAAGGAGGAAATGCCAACATGAACATTCTCGTGGTAGGCGGCGGCGGCCGGGAGCACGCCATCATCAAGAGCCTGAAAAAGAGCCCCCGGGTCACCAAGATTTACGCCGCCCCCGGCAACGGCGGCATCGCCGCCGACGCTGTATGCACTGGCATCGGGGCCAAAGATCTGGAGGCCATCACCAAGTTTGCCAAGGAAAACGCCATCGACTTTGCCGTGGTGGCCCCCGACGATCCCCTGGTTCTGGGGGCCGTGGACCTGCTGGAGGCCGAGGGCATCCCCTGCTTCGGCCCCAACAAAAAGGCCGCCATTCTGGAGGGGAGCAAGGTTTTTTCCAAGAACCTCATGAAAAAGTATCACATCCCCACCGCTGAGTACCAGGTCTTTGACGATATGGAGGCGGCCCTTAAGTATCTGGAAACCGCCCCCATCCCCACGGTGGTCAAGGCCGACGGCCTGGCCCTGGGCAAGGGTGTGACCGTTGCCATGACCCGGGAAGAGGCCGTGGCGGCGGTGAAGTCCTGCATGGAGGACAAGGTTTTCGGGGAGAGCGGCAGCCACATTGTTATTGAGGAGTTTCTCACCGGCCCCGAGGTTTCCGTCCTGTCCTTTACCGACGGCAGCGTGGTGATCCCCATGGTCTCCTCCATGGACCACAAGCGGGCCGGGGACGGGGACACCGGCCCCAACACCGGTGGTATGGGGACCGTTGCTCCCAACCCCTATTACACGGAAGAGGTGGCCCGGCGGTGCATGGAGGAAATTTTCCTGCCCACCATGCGCGCCATGAACGCCGAGGGCCGCACCTTCAAGGGTTGCCTGTACTTTGGCCTGATGCTCACGGAGAAGGGCCCCAAGGTCATTGAGTACAACTGCCGCTTCGGCGACCCCGAGACCCAGGTGGTCCTGCCCCTGCTGGAGAGCGACCTGCTCACCGTTATGGAGGCCACCGCCCAGGGGAAGCTGGCGGAGACCGAGGTGAAGTTCAGCCCCAG
The DNA here is from genome assembly GCA_004551945.1 of Clostridiales bacterium. GTDB lineage: Bacteria > Bacillota > Clostridia > Oscillospirales > Oscillospiraceae > Evtepia. The sequence goes on from SFPN01000014.1 coordinate 14,727, forward strand.
GCACGCCTGCTGCGTGGTGCTGGCCTCCGAGGGCTATCCCAAGAAGTACGAAAGCGGCTATCCCATCACCATCCCCGCCGACCTGGAGGCAGAGGTCTTTGTGGCCGGGGCCAAGCTGGACGGCCAGGTGCTGAAAACCTCCGGCGGCCGGGTCCTGGGGGTCACCGCCCTGGGGGACACCCTGGAGCAGGCCATCCAGAAGGCCTATGACCAGGCCGGCCGGGTGAAGTTTGCAAACGCCTATTGCCGCAGAGACATCGGCGCACGGGCTCTGCGGGCCAAAGAAGCGGGAAAGTAAAAGGAAGAAGAGGTATCGCAATGGTATATAGGGTTTATGTAGAAAAACGGCCCGGGCTTACCGCAGAGGCGGACGCGCTGCTGGGGGACATTCGCACCCTGCTGCGGATCGAGTCTCTGGAAAGCCTGCGGCTGTACAATCGCTACGACGTGGAAAACATCACGCCGGAGCTGTTCCAGTACAGCGTGAACACCATCCTGTCGGAGCCCCAGCTGGACCTGGTCACCGAAGAGCTGCCCCAGGGGGGCATCGTCTTTGCCGTGGAGTACCTTCCCGGCCAGTTTGACCAGCGGGCAGACTCCGCCGCCCAGTGCATTCAGATTCTCTCCCAGGGGGACCGGCCGCTGGTCCGCTCCGCCCGGGTCTATCAGCTCACCGGCAACCTGACTGCCCAGGACGTGGCAGCCATCAAAAAGTACCTCATTAACCCCGTGGAATCCCGGGAGGCCTCTCTGGAGCCCTTCGAGACCCTGGCCATGACCTATGAGATTCCCGAGACCGTGGCTACCCTCACCGGCTTCCGGGACATGGACGAGGCGGCCCTGGAGAAGATGGTGGCCGACTTCGGCCTGGCTATGGATCTGGACGACCTGCGCTTCTGCCGGGACTACTTCCGCACCGAGGACCGGGACCCCACCATGACTGAGCTGCGGGTGATCGACACCTATTGGTCCGACCACTGCCGGCACACCACCTTCCTCACCACCATTGACAGCGTGGAGTTTGCCAGCCCCATCCTCCAGCAGACCTATGAGGACTACCTGAACACCCGCAAGCGGTTAAACCGCACCAAGCCCATTAACCTGATGGACATTGGCACCATCGTTGCCAAGTACCTGAAAAAGCAGGGGAAAATGCCCAAGCTGGACGAGTCCGAGGAGATCAACGCCTGCACGGTGAAGATCAAGGTGGACACCGCAGGGGGCAAGGAGGACTGGCTGCTGCTCTTTAAAAACGAGACCCACAACCACCCCACGGAAATTGAGCCCTTCGGCGGGGCCGCCACCTGCGTGGGCGGCGCCATCCGGGACCCCCTGTCCGGCCGGTCCTATGTGTACTCCGCCATGCGGGTCACTGGCGCGGCCGACCCCCTGACCCCCATCGACCAGACCATGGAGGGCAAGCTCCCTCAGCGCACTATTGTCACCAAGGCCGCCGCGGGCTACAGTTCCTACGGCAACCAGATCGGCCTTGCCACCGGCCAGGTGGACGAGCTCTATCACCCCGGCTACGCTGCCAAGCGCATGGAGATCGGCGCGGTTATCGCCGCCGCTCCTGCGGAAAATGTCCGCCGGGAGCGTCCTGACCCCGGGGACGTGGTGATCCTCCTGGGCGGCCGCACCGGCCGGGACGGCTGCGGCGGCGCCACCGGCTCCTCCAAGTCCCACACCATGGAGTCCCTGGAAAGCTGCGGAGCCGAGGTCCAGAAGGGCAACGCCCCCGAGGAGCGCAAGCTCCAGCGCCTGTTCCGCAACCCCGAGGCCTCCCGCCTCATTAAGCGCTGCAACGACTTCGGCGCCGGCGGCGTGTCCGTTGCCATCGGCGAGCTGGCCGATGGCCTGGAGATCGACCTGAACACCGTGCCCAAGAAGTACGAGGGCCTGGACGGCACCGAGCTTGCCATCAGCGAATCCCAGGAGAGAATGGCTGTGGTGGTGGAGGCCAAGGACGCCGCCCGGTTCATGGAGCTGGCCGCCTCTGAAAACCTGGAGTCCACCGTGGTGGCCACCGTTACCGACAAGGGCCGCCTCACCATGAAGTGGAACGGGAAGAACATCGTGGATATCTCCCGGGCCTTCCTGGACACCAACGGCGTGGAAAAGCACATCACCGCCATTACCGCTCAGCCTGAGTCCATCCTGAAGGACCAGGTGAAGGACTTCTCCCAGGGCCTGCTGGACCTGGCCCAGGACCTGAACGTGTGCTCCAAGCGGGGCCTGTCCGAGCGGTTCGACTCCACCATCGGCAGCGGCACCGTCCTCATGCCCTTCGGCGGCAAGCATCAGCTCACCCCCACCCAGGCCATGGTGAACAAGATCTCCATGGAGGAGAAGGACACCGACACCTGCTCTCTGATGGCCTGGGGCTACAACCCCTATATTACGGAAAAGAGCCCCTACCACGGGGCCTACCTGGCGGTCATCGAGTCGGTCTCCAAGCTGGTGGCCACTGGCGCCAACCTGAAGGAGACCTACCTGAGCTTCCAGGAGTACTTCCAGAAGCTGGGCAAGGACCCCAACCGCTGGGGCCAGCCTCTGGCCGCCCTGCTGGGTGCCTTCCGGGCCCAGAAGGAGCTGGAGATTGCCGCCATCGGCGGCAAGGACTCCATGAGCGGCAGCTTCGAGGACCTGGACGTGCCGCCCACCCTGGTTTCCTTCGCGGTGACCACGGACAAGATCGCCAATATTGTCTCCCCTGAGTTTAAGGAAGCCGGCCACCCCGTGGTGTGGCTGTGCCCGGAATATGGCCCCGACGGCCTGCCCGCGGCAAGCTCCCTGAAGGAGACCTTCAAGACCGTGAACAAGCTCATGAAGAAGGGCAAGGTCAAGGCTGCCTACACCCCCGGCTTCGGCGGCGTGGCAGAGGCCGTGCTGAAGATGTCCCTGGGCAACGGCGTGGGCCTTACCTTCGACGACGGCTGCACCATGGATGAGCTCTTCGGCTATGCCTACGGTTCCTTCGTCCTGGAGCTTACCGACAACAAGGATAAGGTGGGCCTGCCCCTGGGCGTCACCAACAGCGACGGCAGCCTCACCTGGAGAGAGCAGACCGTGGAGCGGGACGCCCTGCTGTCCGCCTACGAGAACAAGCTGGAGCCCATCTATCCCTGCAACATCCAGCAGGGCGAAGGGGAAATTCCCGCATTTACCACCGAGAGCGACAGCTGGAAGAAGCCTCTCATCAAGTCTGCCAAGCCTCGGGTGCTGATCCCCGTGTTCCCCGGCACCAACTGCGAGTATGACGCCGCCAAGGCCATGCGCAACGCCGGGGCTGAGCCGGAGATCGTGGTCATCAAGAACCAGACCGCCGCAGGCATTGCCCAGTCGGTGGAGGACGTGGCCCAGCGGCTGAGCCAGGCCCAGATCGTCTTTATCCCCGGCGGCTTCTCCGGCGGCGACGAGCCCGACGGCTCCGCCAAGTTTATCACCTCCTTCTTCCGGGCCGGGAAGATCAAGGAGCAGGTGAACGAGCTGCTGAAGAACCGGGACGGCCTGATGCTGGGCATCTGCAACGGCTTCCAGGCTCTCATCAAGCTGGGCCTGGTGCCCTACGGGGAGATCATCGACACCGACGAGACCTGCCCCACCCTGACCTTCAACACCATCAGCCGCCACCAGTCCCGCCTGGTGAGAACCCGGGTGGCCTCCAACAAGTCCCCCTGGCTCATGAACACCAAGCCCGGCGAGATTTACACGGTCCCCATCTCCCACGGCGAGGGCCGGTTCCTGGCCTCCGACGAGCTCATCCAGAAGCTGGCGGCAAACGGCCAGATCGCCACCCAGTACGTGGACCTGTCCGGCAAGCCTACCTCTGACATTCACTTTAACCCCAACAACTCTGCCTTCGCCGTGGAGGGCATCACCTCTCCCGACGGCCGGGTGTTTGGCAAGATGGGCCACACCGAGCGCACCGGCGCAGGGCTGTATCTGAACGTCCCCGGCGACTATGATATGAAGATCTTCCGCTCTGCGGTGGAATACTTTAAATAAGAAAGGAGGAGCCCTTATATGGCTTTTTACTATTCCGAACCGTCCCATACCTTCAGCGAGTATCTGCTGGTCCCCGGTTTCACCTCTGAGGAGTGCATCCCCGACAACGTCTCCCTGAAGACCCCTCTGGTCAAGTACCGGAAGGGGGAGGAGGAGTGCCCCATCAGCCTGAACATCCCCATGGTCTCCGCCATCATGCAGGCTGTATCCAACGACACCCTGGCCATCGCTCTGGCCAAGGAGGGCGGCCTGTCCTTCATCTACGGCTCCCAGTCCATTGAAAACGAGGCCGCCATGGTCCGCCGGGTGAAGAGCAGCAAGGCCGGCTTTGTGGCCAGCGCCTCCAACCTGACCCCCGACGCCACCCTGGGAGACGTGCTGGAATTAAAGCGGAGAAACGGCTTCTCCACCGTGGCCATCACCGAGGACGCCACCCCCAACGGCAAGCTCCTGGGCCTGGTCACCAGCCGGGACTACCGCATCACCCGTATGACCAACGACATTCCCGTGCGGGAGTTCATGACCCCCCGGGAAAAGCTCATCACCGCTCCCGCCTCCACCACCCTGAAGGAGGCCAACGACATCATCTGGGAGCACAAGCTCAACGCCCTGCCCATTGTGGACGACAACGATCACCTGCTGTACTTCGTCTTCCGCAAGGACTACGCCGAGCACAAGGAGCACCCCCTGGCTCTCCAGGACGCGGACAAGCGCTATCTGGTGGGCGCGGGTATCAACTCCAAGGACTATGAGCAGCGGGTTCCCGCTCTGGTGGAGGCCGGCGCCGACGTGCTGTGCATCGACTCCTCCGAGGGCTACTCCATCTGGCAGAAGAAGACCATCGACTTCATCCGGGGCAAGTATGGCGACACCGTGAAGGTGGGCGCCGGCAACGTGGTGGACCGGGAGGGCTTCCGCTACCTGGCAGAGGCCGGGGCAGATTTCGTCAAAGTGGGCATTGGCGGCGGCTCCATCTGCATCACCCGTGAAACCAAGGGCATCGGCCGTGGGCAGGCCTCCGCCCTCATCGAAGTGGCTGCTGCGCGGGACGAGTACTTCCAGGAGACCGGGGTCTATGTGCCCATCTGCTCTGACGGCGGTATCGTCTTTGACTTCCACATGACCCTGGCTCTGGCCATGGGCGCGGACTTTTTGATGCTGGGCCGTTACTTTGCCCGCTTCGACGAAAGCCCCACCAACAAGCTGATGGTCAACGGCGCTTACGTGAAGGAGTACTGGGGCGAAGGTTCCAACCGGGCACGGAACTGGCAGCGGTACGATCTGGGCGGCAAGAGCGACCTGGCCTTTGAGGAAGGCGTGGACTCCTACGTGGCTTACGCCGGTTCCCTCCACGACAACGTGGAGAAGAGCCTGTACAAGGTCAAGTCCACCATGTGCAACTGCGGCGTGATCAACATCCCCGACCTGCAGAAGAACGCCAAGCTGACCCTGGTTTCCGCCACCAGCATCGTGGAGGGCGGCTACCACGACGTGACCCTGCGCTCCACCGGCGGCAATGCATAAAAGGCCCGCATAAGAGAGCGGCAGAAGCGCATAGTAAACCTATACACACCAAAGCCCTTGCTCGTAGAGAGCCGGGCAGGGGCTTTTCCATCCGTTGCGAAGTAAAAGGAGAGTACTTCATGAAAAGCGATATCGAAATTGCACAGGCCTGCGAAATGCGGCACATCCGGGAGATCGCCCAGAAGGTGGGCGTGGACGAAAAGTACCTGGAGCAGTACGGTAACTACAAGGCCAAGATCGACTACAACATGTTCCAGGAAGTGGACCGGCCCGACGGCAAGCTGATCCTGGTCACCGCCATCACCCCCACCCCCGCCGGGGAAGGCAAGACCACCACCACCGTGGGCCTGGCTGACGGCCTGCGGAAGATCGGCAAGAACTCCGTGGTGGCCCTGCGGGAGCCCTCCCTGGGCCCCGTCTTCGGCATGAAGGGCGGCGCTGCCGGCGGCGGCTATGCCCAGGTGGTGCCCATGGAGGACATTAACCTCCACTTCACCGGGGACTTCCACGCCATCGGCGCTGCCAACAACCTGCTGGCCGCCATGCTGGATAACCACATTCAGCAGGGCAACCAGCTGGGGATCGACGTAAAGAAGATCACCTGGAAGCGGTGCGTGGACATGAACGACCGCCAGCTGCGGAACATTGTGGACGGCCTGGGCGGCCGGATGCAGGGTGTTCCCCGTGAGGACGGCTTCGACATTACCGTTGCCTCCGAGATCATGGCGGTGCTGTGCCTGGCAACCTCCATTACCGACCTGAAGGAGCGCCTGAGCCGGATGGTAGTGGCTTATACCTACGATGATAAGCCCGTTACTGCCGGGGACCTGAAGGCCGCCGGGGCCATGACCGCCCTGCTGAAGGACGCTCTGAAGCCCAACCTGGTCCAGACCCTGGAGGGAACGCCCGCCTTCATCCACGGCGGTCCCTTCGCCAACATCGCCCACGGCTGCAACTCCATCATGGCCACCAAGGCGGCTCTGAAGCTGGGGGACTACGCCGTTACCGAGGCCGGCTTCGGCGCAGACCTGGGCGCAGAGAAGTTCCTGGACATCAAGTGCCGCATGGCTGGGCTGAAGCCCAGCGCTGTGGTGGTAGTGGCTACTGTTCGCGCCCTGAAGCACCACGGTGGCGTTGCCAAGGCCGACCTGGGTAAGGAGAACCTGGAGGCTCTGGAGAAGGGCCTGCCCAACCTGCTGCGCCATGTGGAGAACATCACCACCGTCTTTAAGCTGCCCTGCGTGGTAGCCATCAACCGCTTCCCCCTGGACACCGAGGCCGAGCTGGCTCTCATCGAGACCAAGTGCAAGGAGCTGGGGGTCAATGTGGCCCTGTCCGAGGTCTGGGCCAAGGGCGGCGAAGGGGGCGTGGCCCTGGCCGAAGAGGTGGTCCGCCTGTGCGAGCAGCCCAACCAGTTCACCCAGTCCTACGAGCTGGACACCACCATTGAGGAAAAGCTCACCGCCATCGTCACCAAGATCTACCGGGGCAAGGGCGTGGAGCTCACCGCCAACGCAAAGAAGCAGGCCAAGCAGCTCACCGAACAGGGCTTTGGCAATTACCCCATCTGCATGGCCAAGACCCAGTACAGCTTCTCCGATAACCCCGCTCTCCTGGGCGCCCCTGAGGATTTCGTTGTCACCGTCCGGAACCTGAAGGTCTCCGCCGGCGCCGGCTTCATCGTGGCTCTCACCGGGGATATCCTCACCATGCCCGGCCTGCCCAAGGTCCCCGCCGCCGAAAAGATCGACGTGGACGAAAACGGCAGAATCACCGGTCTGTTCTGATTCATTCCACAAAGAACGCCGCCCTTGAGCAGGGCGGCGTTCTTCTTGTGTCATACTAGTTCTTGATAAAAAGCTTTCAAAGCTTTTTATCGCGCAAAGCGCGTCAAGAACTGCATGAGACGGCGCAGCGTGCGTGAGCACGATGCGCGTGTGCGCAGCACACGGGATTCTTGATTCAATTTTTTAATCAAGAATCAGGATCAGATGCGAACCGGATTTTGGGTAAATTCATTGATCCCCGGCTCTTCTCCGAAGTACCGGCGGCACAGGTCGTAGAGAGCGGTGCACCGGGCCTCCAGCTGAAAGACCCGCCGGGCCTCTTCCTCCAGCTTTGCGGCGTGGGCGGGCTTGACCACCACCGGCAGCCGGGCGGCGGACTTCATCTCCCGCAGTACCCGCTGCCCCCGGGGGGAGAAGCCCAGCACCCGCAGGTAGGGGAGCGCCTTCGGACGCTGGCTCTCCTGCAGGCCCAGGAAAGCCCACAGCACCATCCGCCGGATGCGGGCGTGGGTGTACCGCTTGCTCTTTGCAAGGGCGTACAGCTCCTCCAGGGAGGATGCCTGCCGGGCGGCGGCGCACAGCTTGTTGGCCAAGCCCTCTCCGCTGTCCGGCAATTGGGCAAAATCGCTCTCCTCCATAGACCGGAGCTTGGCCAGCACCCCCCGGGTACAGAAGGTCAGGCTGGCCGGGTTCAGGCGAAGGTCCAGCTCGTCCTCTTCCCGGAGATAGGGGGTCAGGGGCGCGGGGTCCTCCTGGAGAATCCTGGACCGGAGATAGGAGGCGGACACATGGGGGCCCTGGCCGGTTTCCCTGTCATCGTGGGCCGCGCCGCTTCGGGGAATGGTATAAGGGGACATGGCGCTGCCCAGGGTTTCCATGGCTTTGAGATACTCAATGCCCAGGTTGTTGTTGGGCTGCCGCAGGCACTGGGCCGCCGGACCGATCAGATCCTCCGCTGCTTTCTGCCGGGCAGCGGGGAAGGAGAGCCCCAGGTCCAGGTACCGGCGCAGGCCCTCCCGCCAGGCCTCAGACTGCAAGCACCGGGCGGCGGCCTGAAGGGGAGCCAGTTCTCCCGCCTCGCTCCCGAAGCATAGGGTGTCCACCACGCCGGTCTGCGCCAGAAGAGCCACCCCCCCCTGGGCGAAGGCCTCCGCCGAGGAGGCCGCCCACAGGGTGGGCAGCTCCAGCACCAGGTCTGCGCCGCCCGCCAGGGCCATGGCGGCCCGGGACCACTTGTCGGTGAGGGCGGGCTCCCCCCGCTGTACCCAGTTGCCGCTCATGGCGCACACCAAGGCGCAGTCCGGACCGAAAGCCCGGCGAAGCTCTGTCAGCTGGTGGCGGTGCCCGCTGTGAAAGGGATTGTATTCTGCAATCACACCGATTGTACGCATAAACAAGGCCTCCGTCAGAAAAAATTTGAAATTTGGGAAAAAAACAGTTGTCCTTTTGGAAAGAATGGGATAAGATATAAAAGTATATGAACATAATACCCCGAAAGGGCCATACAAACAAGAGAGCATTGAAACGAATACTGTAAGGAGTGCAAATTACCATGAAAGTTCTGGTTATCAACGCAGGCAGCTCTTCCCTGAAGTATCAGCTGCTGGACCCGGATACCAAGGAAGTTCTGGCCAAGGGCCTGTGCGAGCGCATCGGCATTGACGGCCACATCAAGCATACCCCCACCAACAAGGACGTCTACGACGCTGACCGCTACATGCCCGACCACGAGGCCGCCATCAAGCTGGTCATGGAGGTTCTGACCCACAACTACTACGGTGTGATCCAGGATATGTCCGAGATCGACGCTGTGGGCCACCGCGTGGTGCACGGCGGCGAGGAGTTCACCCACTCCGTGCTGATTGACCGCGCTGTTATGAAGGGTATCCGGGAGTGCATCCCTCTGGCTCCCCTCCACAACCCCGCTAACATCACCGGCATCGAGGCCTGCCAGGAAGTCATGCCCAACACCCCCATGGTGGCTGTGTTCGACACCGCCTTCCATCAGACTATGCCCCCCAAGGCATACATTTATGCCGTGCCTTACCGTTGGTACAGCGAGAATAAGGTGCGTCGTTACGGCTTCCACGGCACCTCCCACCAGTACGTCTCCCAGCGCGCCGCTGAGATCCTGGGCCGTCCCCTGGAAGAGCTGCGCATCGCCACCTGCCACCTGGGCAACGGCGCTTCCACCTGCTCTGTGAAGTTCGGCAAGTCCATCGACACCTCCATGGGCTTCACTCCCCAGGACGGTCTGCCCATGGGCACCCGTGCCGGTGCTATCGACGCTGCCATCATCGAGTATATCGTGGACCAGCGCGGCTACTCCAGCAAGCGCGTGGAGAGCGCCCTGAACAAGGAGTCCGGCATGCTGGGTATCTCCGGCGTCTCCTCCGACTTCCGCGATCTGGAAGCTGCCGCTGCTGAGGGCAACGAGCGTGCTCAGCTGGCCATCGACGTGTTCTGCTACAAGGTCACCAAGCGCATCGGCTCCTGCGCCGCCGCCATGGGTGGTCTGGACGCCGTGGTCTTCACCGCCGGCGTGGGCGAGAACTCCGCCACCCTCCGCGCCAAGATCATGGAAGGCCTGGAATTCCTGGGCATGAAGATCGACCCCGAGAAGAACAACGTCCGCGGCAAGGAAGCTATCATCTCCACCGATGACTCCCCCAACAAGATCCTCCTGATCCCCACCAACGAGGAGCTGGTTATCGCACTGGATACCGCCAAGCTGGTCAGAGAGGCTCAGGCCAAGGAAGCCGAGTAATTCTCCTTCCCAACACCAATCAAAAGACCGGTTCCAAAATGGAACCGGTCTTTTTTGCGGTTATGCGGCATACTTTCCGCCGGTGGCCCGGTCGAAGAGAAGCTCCAGCCCCTCCAGGGCCTTGTTCAGCAGCCAGATGACGGAGGGGATCAGCAGGATGAACACTGTCAGCACCAGGTAGCTGCCGAAGGACAGGGGAGACAGGGAGAAGAGCCCGGGCATGAACCGGACAATGAACAGCAGGAACAAAATGAGAGCCGTCATCATCCCCACGTGCAGCTTGTTCACCGGCTTTGCCACCTTCCAGACCATGAAGAAGCCCACAACAGTTACCAGCAGGGCGGTGATGGTGGAGATTTCGTCGCCGCTGATCTGGAACGCCTGCTGGAAGAGCAGGACAAAGATGATAATGAACAGATCGGTAAAGGCGGCGGGCAGCGCCCGGACAATGGCGTTTCGCAGGAACTTGCCGCTGACCAGATCCTCGTTGGGCTCCAGGGCCAGGACGAAGGAGGGGATGCCGATGGACACCAGGCTCATGAGGGTCAGCTGGGAGGGGGTTAAGGGATAGGAGAACACGGCGGTGATGGAGATAATCGCCAGGATCAGGGAGAAGATATTTTTCACCAGATACAGGGAGGCAGACCGCTCAATGTTGTTGATGACCCGGCGGCCCTCTGCCACCACAGCGGGCATGGAGGAAAAGTCCGAGTTCATGAGCACCAGGTCGGAGATCTGGGCGGCCACGTCGCTGCCCGAGGCCATGGCGATGCTGCAATCGGCCTCCTTCAGGGCCAGCACATCGTTGACCCCGTCGCCGGTCATGGCCACCGTGTGGCCCTCCTCCTGAAGGGCCTGGACCAGCAGCTTTTTCTGGTTGGGCTTCACCCGGCCGAAGACGTTGCAGGTTTCGCAGGCGGCCTGGATGTCCTCGTAGGTCTCCAGGGTGGAGGCATCCACATACTTGTCCGCCCCTTCAATGCCCGCCTCAGCGGCGGCAGCGGAAACGGTCACCGGGTTGTCCCCGGAGATGACCTTCACGGTCACCCCCTGGTCCCGGAAGTACTGGAAGGTGGCCTTGGCGGTCTCCCGCACGGGATTTTTCAGCCGGGCGAAGGCCAGGGGGACCGGGGAGGCAATGCCCCGGCCGTTGGGGCCGGGCTTGCAGGCGGCGAAGAGCAGCACCCGGCTGCCGTCCGCCATAGCTTTCTCCGCCGCGGGTTGATAGGAGGCATAAGCCGGCCCCAGGATAAACTCCGGCGCCCCCAGCACATAGCTCTCCTCGGGGCTGAAGGAGACGGCGCTGTATTTGGTCTCCGAGGAGAACCCCAGAACCCGGGCGGCCTTCCGCGCCCCTTCCTTTTTCAGGGCCTTCTGGAGGGCCTGCATGGTCTCGTTGTCCGGCTCCATGTTGGAGACGAAGTCAGACAGCAGCCGTTCGATTTGCGCCGTTGTTACCCGGTCAGTCAGAGGGATGAGGCCCAGATAGGCCATCTCCGGCTGGGTGATGGTGCCGGTCTTGTCCACGCACAGCACGTCCACCCGGGCCAGGGTCTCGGTGCACTTCAGGTCCTGGACCAGGGTCTGGCGGGTGGCCAGCCGGGCCACGCTGGCGGCTAGGGCCACGCTCACCAGCAGGTAGAGCCCTTCGGGGATCATGCCGATGACCGCCGCGGCAGTGGTCTCGATGCCCTCCCGGACCGACAGCCCCAGCAGGGAGGTCTGCCGGTAAAAGAGCAGGACCCCGATGGGGACGATGAGAATGCCGATGGCGATGAGCAGCCGGTTTAAGGAGCGCATCATCCCCGGCAGGTGGCTTTTCTTGGACTTTTTGGCCTCGTTGGTGAGCTTGGCGGCGTAGGACTCCGCCCCCACCCGGGTGAGGGAAGCGGTGCACTTGCCGGAGACCACGAAGCTGCCGGAGAGCAGATCATCCCCCGGCCCCTTGGAAATTTCGTCGGACTCGCCGGTGATGAGGGACTCGTTCACCTGCACGGAGCCGGAAACCACCCGAGCGTCTGCGGAGATCTGGTTGCCGGCGGCCAGAATCACCAGGTCGTCCTGGACCAGCTCTCCGGTGGAGACAGACAGGGGCCTCCCATCCCGGATCACATGGGCCTTGGGGGAGGAGAGCAGGGAAAGGGCGTCCAGCTTTTTCTTGGAGTGCAGCTCCTGGATGATGCCGATGGCAGTGTTGGCCGCTACCACCAGAAGGAAAATCAGTTCATCATAGGAGCGCACGGCAATGAGAAAGCCGGCGATGATGAAAAAGATCAGGTTAAAGAAGGAAAAGCAGTTTTCCAGCACGATTCGCCGCACGGACTTGGTGGGAGATTCCGGCGGTGTGTTCACCTGCCCGGCCTGGATTCGCTTCTGAACCTGGGCGGCGGTGAGTCCCCGTTCGGGGTAGCCGGGGGAATAGGAGTTTGAGGGCATAGGCGACGCCTCCGCTTTCTGGGGAAGAATTTTGCAAATGCAGGGAACCGGAGGTCCCATAGAACATACATTCATTGGGCCTCCGGTGTCCGAAGCAAGATCAGTATACTATTTTTCGCGGATTATGGCAATCCTATCGGTTCTCGCGGGAAAAAAGTTTACAATTTCTTATTTCCCGGCTGCCGCCTGCTGTCCGCAGCCAGCGCAGGCGTGGGAGCAATCCCACAGCTTCTGAGCGGTGGCAGACCAGTTTTCTGCGTAGGGAACGCACTTGTCGCACAGGGTGTCCACGTCCTCCAGGGCGGTCACGTCGCTGGGGTGGGCGCCGGACTTGTGGATCATCTCCCGCAGCTTGTCGGGGTTCTCCAGCATGGGGCAGGGACGAAGCATGTTGTCGTTGAAGGGCTGGCCGTCATGATACGCCATGAACAGGGGGGAGCACAGGGCCTCCAGCAGGGTCTTCTCCCGGATGTTGGAGTCGGAGTAGTGGATGAACACGCAGGGGTCGCAGTCGCCGTTGGCGTTGATGTGAAGGTAACGGCGTCCGCCGGCGATGCAGCCGCCCACGTACTCGCCGTCGTTCTGGAAGTCCATGGCGAAGATGGCCTTCTTGCCCCGGAGGGTGCGGATCTGGTGGTACATGTACTCTCTCTGCTCGGGAGTGGGGAGCAGCTCGGGGGCGGCGTCGCTGCCCACAGGCATATAGTGGAAGTACCAGGCGAAGAAAGCGCCCCATTCCACCAGCTGGTCCAGATACTCCTCGGAGCTGACGGTCTCGATGTTCTGGCTGGTGTAGCAGATGGAGGTGCCGAAGGGCAGGCGCTTGGACTTGAGCAGTGCCATGGCCTTGTGAACCTTCTGGAAGGTGCCCTGGCCGCGGCGGGCGTCGGTGGTCTCCTCGTAGCCCTCCACGCTGATGACGGGGACGAAGTTCTTCACCCGCAGCATGTCGTTGGCAAACTCCTCGTCAATGAGGGTGGCGTTGGTGAAGCACATGAAGATGGCGTCGTTGTGCTTCTCGCAGAGCTTAATCAGGTCCTTCTTCCGGACCAGAGGCTCGCCGCCGGTGTAGATGTAGAAATAGGTGCCCATCTCTTTGCCCTGACGGATGATGTCGTCGATCTCGTCAAAGGTCAGGTTCAGCTTGTTGCCGTACTCAGCGGCCCAGCAGCCCTTGCAGTGCAGGTTGCAGGCGGAAGTGGGGTCCAGCAGGATGGCCCAGGGCACGTTGCAGTTGTACTTTTTCCGGTACTCGTCCTGCTTCTTCCAGCCGGTGATGCTGGCGTTCAGGAAGAAGTTGGACAGCAGGGTCTCTGCAAAGCCCACATCCATCTCGGTCATGATCCGCATAACCAGCTTGTGGGAGGTGCAGTTTTCGTCGTTGATGGCGTCGCGGATGGCCTGGCGCTGACGGGGGAAGCTCTCGGGGCCGTCTCCTGCGAATTTGTCCACCATGTCCATTACCTTGGACAGGTTCTTTATAGGATCCTTTTCAATGTAAGAAAAGGCGTGATCAATTGCAAACTTTTTGATACTGTTGCCGAGCATACGAATCTCCTCCTTCTAGTGTGTTCACCATTATAACGCGATGGATTTGCTTTTGCAAGCAAAAATCTTACAAAAGTCCTTTGGAAAACTCAGGAAAATGGAAAAAAGGGCTGCATATTGTAAAAAATGAAAAATTTGAAAAGACAACAAAGATGTGTTAGGATCTAAATCAGACAAATACTCCGGGCGTGACTGGGACCGGTGTCCGGGGAGGAAAAAGGAGGATGGATCATGTTTCAAGGATTTTCCGAGGAAACCACCCAGTTTCTCTGGGGCATCCGGTTCAACAATGAGAAGCCCTGGTTTGAAGCCCACAAGCAGCACTACCTGGACTATGTGCAGGCCCCCCTGCGGGAGCTGGCTCAGGAGGTGTACGAGGGGTTTTCCGCCGCCCATCCGGAGCAGCCTCTGATGATGCGGATCAGCCGGATCTATCGGGACGCCCGCCGTCTCTACGGCCGGGGTCCCTATAAGAGCCACCTGTGGTTTAACCTGCGGATGGCCGGGGAGGACTGGGCCCGGATGCCCGCCTTCTGGTTTGGGATTCATCCGGCGGGGTACAGCTACGGCATGGGGGTTTTTGATGCCCGTCCCGCTGACATGGCCAAGTTCCGGGCCGCCATCGACCGGGACCCCGGGCCCATGCTGGCCCTGGCCCAGAACTTTGCCCGGCAGGACCGCTTTGTTCTGGACGCAGAGGAATATAAGCGGTCCAAGGGGAACCCGCCTGCGCCTCTGGACCAGTGGTACAACCGGAAGGGGATCGAGCTGACCTGCCAGCGGCCCATCGACAGCCTGCTCTACAGCCGGGATCTGCTGGACGATATCCTTACAGGATATGAAGCCCTGATGCCATATTATCACTACTTTGCCGCGCTGTTTCGCCGGGAGGAATAACCTTATATTATAATGTTGAGTTTCGACGCTGTAATACTGATTCTTGATTCAAAAAATGGAATCAAGAATCCCGTGTGATGCGCACACTCGCATCGTGCTCACGCACGCTGCGCCGTCTCATGCAGTTCTTGACGCGCTTTGCGCGATAAAAAGCTTTGAATGTTTTTTATCAAGAACTAGTATAACGGCGAAACAAATTGCTTTCGACAGGGTTATGCCCGGGAGCGGCCAAATGGGCCGCTCCCGGGCATTTCTTTTCTGTCAGGTTGCGCTGGCAGCGGGGGCGCTGCCGGCGTTGTCATATTCCTCGCCCAGGATGGTGTGGCAGCCATCCAGGGCGTATTTCAGCTTTTCGTACACATTGGCGGAGACCAGGGAGGTGTTCCCGGACTCATAGGCGCTCATGCCTGCGTGCACATCCAGGATGCAGTACTGGTCCTGGACGCTGGCGCCCCGGTTGTACACCAGCAGGGGTACATAGCTCACGTTGGTGACGGTGGTGTCGCCGGTTTCAAAGTTTTTGGTGAGCTCCAGGTTCAGGATGGCAGTGGTGTCGGTGTAGTTCACGTTGACGGTGGCAGGGCTTTGGTTGGAGACGAAGTTCCCCAGGGAGTAGCACACAAAGCCGGTCCGCTGGCTGCCGTCAGAGAGAGTCACCGTCCGCGCCTCCATGGGCTGGGGCACGTGGGAGTGGCTGCCCAGGATCAGGTCGGCCCCGTTTTCAATGAGGAAGTCAGCCACCTGCTCCTGGTAGGCGTTCTGGGTGGTCTGGTACTCGATGCCCCAGTGTATCATCACCGCGATCAGGTCTGCCCCCAGACCCTTGGCATAGGACAGCTCGCTGGAGAGCTTGGCCTCGTCCAGGGTGACGCATTCAGCGGCGTAGTCGGTGTTGAACCGGTTCAGGCAGAAGTCGTTTTCGGCGCTGATGGGGATGCCGTTTGTGCCGTAGGAGTAGCCCAGGAAGGCAACGGAGATGCCGCCCACGTCCACCACCTCCACGCCCTTGTTGGCGTCATACTCCGCCTGGGTGCGGAAGGAGCCCACATGCTTCAGCTGGGCGGCGTCCAGGGTGTCCAGGGTGCGGCAGACGCCGCTGAACCCCTTGTCCATGCTGTGGTTGTTGGCGGAGGTCACCAGGTCAAAGCCGATGGTTTTCAGGTCGTAGGCCAAAGCGTCCGGGGCGCAGAACTGGGGATACCCGGAATAGGGCGGCCCGTTGAGGGTGGTTTCAAAGTTGGCCACCGCGTAGTCAGCGCTCTCAATCCAGGGCTTGACATACTGGAAGCAGGGCAGGTAGCTGTAAGTATCGGTGGCGGCGTCGTAGGCGTCGTTGGTTTGGGGAGAATGGCTCATCACGTCTCCGCACACCGCCAGGGTGGCGGTGATGGGATCGGGGGTCTCGGCAGGCTCCTGCTGGACCTGACCGCTTGATTCTTCCCCTCCGGAAGAACCAGCGGGAGCAGACTTTTCGTGGCGGAGTCCCAGGAACACCAGCAGGACGCACAGGACCACCAGGATCAGGGCGGTGAGCAGCTTCTTGTTCATAGGTCCCTCCCTTCAGCGGACGAAGTTGGTAAAAACTTTTCGGGGCAGCTCTGACTGGGGGATCTGGGCCTTGCCGGCCTCCAGGACCTTCATCAGATAGGCCATGCTCTGGGCCAGCACCTGAACGGTCTGGACCCCCTCGGCGTCCTGGAGCACCTCCCCGGGCTTGTTGCCGTAGGCCAGGGGCCAGTACAGGGAGCCGGGCATCACCATCTGAGCGTAGTTCAGGTAGTGAACCAGCTCGTCGATGGCGTTTACCGCCCCGGCCCGGCGGGCCACCACCAGGGGCGCGCCCACCTTAAACCGCAGCTGGCGGCCGTTGTTCATGTCGATGCAACCGATCCGGTCCATGAAGCAGCGCATCCCGCTGGTGATGGAGGCAAAGTAGACCGGGGAGCCGAAGACCACTCCGTCGCCCTGAATCAGGCGCTGGTACATCTCGTTAAGTCCGTCGTCGGGCAGGGTGCAGGTGTGGGTCTTTGCACAGCGGAAGCAGCCGGAGCAGGGGGAGAGCTGGTGGCCGATGTGGAGGACCTCAAAGTCGATGCCCTCCTGGTGAAAGACCTCCCCCATCAGGTCCAGGGCCTGCCTGGTGTTTCCGTTGGCCCGGGGGCTGCCGTTGATGCCGATGATTTTCATGGCGGTTCTCCTTTTTGTTTTTTTGGTGGTCAAGGGTTGTACAGGGCAGCGGCAGCAGCGCCCACGGCGGGCATCTGCTGGCCGGTGCAGAGGATGAGGTGGTGTCCCAAGGTGTCCCGGGTGAAGTCAGCCAGTTGGGCTTCCAGGCGGCTGCGGAGGGCGGGCAGCTCCAGGGCAGGGCCCCAGGCGCCCACACAGGCGGGGGAAGCGGGGTCCTTGCCAGCCCCGGCAAACTGGGCTGCCGCCGAGACCATGGCGCAGACCAGCCGGGCGGCCCGGTCCAACACGGCCTGGGCCACCACCAAGCCTACCTCCCGGTCCTCCGGTTCCCGGCAGAAGTGGGCGATGGTGCCTCCCGCCTCCGGGTCGTTCAGAAAGTCCAGCACAGAGGCCAGGTCCAGGGTGGTGAGGGAGAGAATGTCCCGGCTGCACCCGAAGGACAGCAGCTTGCGCTCGGCGGCCTTGATCATCACCAGCCGGAAGGTGTCCCCCAGATAATCAGTAGAGGTGGTTTTCAGCAGCAGATCCTGGCCGGGGGCGTAGCAATCTCGGTCCTTGGGCAGATCCGCCAGGCCGAAGGGCACCCCTTCAAAGCTGGAAAAGCCCCCGTCAAAGAGCATCAGCTGGCCGGGAATGCCCAGCCACCGCAGAACGATGCTGCCGGGGGCGGCGAAGGCCGCGTCCACATCGGTTCCCCAGGTGAGGCCCAGATAGCGGCTCTGCCCGGGCATCTCCACCCCGGCGGCCAGCTGGATTGCGTCGACCTGGCTTACCAGGACCAGGTGCAGATCAGAAAAGCCCCGGCCAGCCAGCTCATCCCGAAGGCCCGCCAGCAGGGGCTTGCCCTCATAATCGCTGACGGTCATGGTGCCGGGGAAGAGGCGGACGGCTCCGTCCCCCTTGCTGTCATAGTCCACGGGGAAGGGAAGGCACAGAACCACGTCCTTGGCCCGGTCCAGCAGAGGCTCCAGCAGCTCCGCCGCAGCGTAGATGAGGTCGGACAGGGGGGCGGGATACTCCCGCCCGGGGATGGGAAAGCGGTTCTGGTCCGAGAGGCTGGCGTTGCCGTCCTGGAAGGTGACCAGGCTCACCTGAACCTGCCGGTCGTCCCACTCCGCCACTGCCACCGGGCGGTTCGGGGTCAGAGTTCCGAAGGGCTTTAAAAAGGTGGGGAGCATGGGGATGGAGGACTTGCCTCCGTAAAGAGAAATTCGCATTTGCGAGAGAACTTGTTGGGTCAGGGTGCGCAGATCCAGGACGTCCGGGGTCATGCAGCAGGCCCGAAGCAGGTCTTGCAGAGAATTGCGGGTGGTGCTGTTCATGGAAGAAATGCCTCCTGCTTGTAGTATTGCTTTCCCATTATAGCATCTTTTCCTGAAAGTTAAAGTCCCCGGACAGCAAAAAAGGAAAGGCCGCCGCAAGAGAAAGGCCTCGCAGAGTTTCGCCGCCACAGCGGAGAAAAAAAGGAGACCGGCCGAAGCCGGTCTCCTGACAGCATTCCTCAAAAAGGATTACTTGTACATAGCCTTGTGATACAGGGCTTCCACGTCCTTGACGGTGGTGATTCTGGGGTTGACGGTGACGTTGCCGGACTTCATAGCGTCGACGGCCATCTGAGGAATCTTGTCCTCGGTGACGCCCACGTCTGCCAGGCAAGCGGGGATGCCCAGATCCTTGTTCAGCTGGCGCAGAGCCTCAACCAGCATCTCAGGCACGAAGTCCTCGCCGGCTTCCTTACCAGTGATGTACTGATAAATGGTAGCATAGCGCTCGTCAGCAGCCAGAGCGTTGAACTCGAAAATGGTGGGCATCAGAACAGCGTTGGCCACGCCGTGAGCAACATGGAAGAATGCGGACACGGGGTGGGACATAGCGTGGATGTCGCCCAGACGGTTGTTGGCGAAAGCGATGCCAGCGAAGGTGGAGCCCAGCATCATAGCGCAGGCAGCGTCGGGATCGTTGCGGCGAGCCACGAACTTACGGATGTTGCCGCCGATCAGTTCCATAGCCTTCTCGCCCATAGCCATAGCGAAGGGGTTAGCATCGGTGTTGATGTAGGACTCCATAGCGTGGATCAGAGCGTCAACGCCGCAGGCAGCAGCCACGGAGGCGGGAGCGGTCATGATCAGCTCGGGATCCAGAACAGCATAGGTGGGGGAGATTTCGGGGCCCAGAACGGACAGCTTGTAGTTGCGGGCTTCGTCGGTGATAACGGCAGCCACGGTAACCTCGGAGCCGGTGCCGGCGGTGGTGGGAACAGCGATCAGGGTGTCGATGGGGCCGGGAACCTTGCCCACGCCTTCGTAGTCGCCGATGGTGCCGCCGAACTTAGCGACAACGCCGACTGCCTTAGCGACGTCCATGGGGGAGCCGCCGCCCAGAGCGATGATAGCGGTGCAGCCAGCAGCCTTGTACTGAGCAGCGCACTCGTCAACGATGGTGGTGGTGGGGTTGGGCAGAACGTCCAGGTACTCGCTGTACTTCAGGTTGGCACCCTTGATGATCTCGCGGACTTTGTCCACAACACCGATGGCTTCCAGGCCACGGTCGGAAATCAGCATAACGTTGTCAGAGCCAGCGGCCTTCAGGAAGTCAGGCAGCTTCTTCAGAGCGCCCATACCGAACTGACAGTTCTGAGGAATGATGAAACCAAAATCTTTAATCATAGGGATCGCATCCTTTCCATTACTCAAAGAATTACTCTTGTGCGGTTTTAACCAAACCAAGGGTTAATCCATCCGCTGCATTTAGTATAACATTGAAAAAGGAGACTGGCAAGTTCTTACCAGCTGAAAATATATAACAAGAATGCGGCTCTGTTTTTGGGTAGAATGCCTACTTGACAGGAGTAAAAAATTCTCTTTCTTGGGAAAAACGAAAGGAAGTCGTCAATTTAGCAAAAAAGCCCGGGGGAGAAAGCAAGAGAATCGCAAAAAGCCCTCTCTGCCGCCTGTTTTGAGGCGGAAGGAAGGGCTTTTACAAAATGTTGTGTTTTTCTCCCGGGTTTGACGGGGCGGCAATCAGAAAGCCCCGCTCTGGCCGTGCGGACCCGATTAAAACCTGCACGAGATGGCAGGTGGGTTGCCTCCGCTGTGCTTCTCTGCTTCCAACTTCCAACCGAAGCCGGGAGGCCTGCAATTCACACAGCGAGTCAGCGTCCCGTTTAAGAAATGTGGGTTTAAAAGGGTCCAATTCACGCACCGAGCAGGGCATTCATACAAGGTTGTCTGGGGCGGCGGATCAGTTGCCGCCGTCCTCCTCTTCGTCCTCGAAGAGGGTTTTCATAAATTCGTCGTACACGGCTTGGGCCTCCTCGTCGCTGTCCAGGGTGGACAGGAGCTCTTCGCCGTTTTCGTAGATGACCTTCATCAGGATGAGGCCCAGGTCCTCCTCCTCTTCGGCATCCTGATCCTCGCTGACGGCGGGGAAGAAGGCCAGATAAGTGGAGCCGTTAAACTCGATGGTGTCCAGATGCTCCAGCTCAAACTCGTTTCCGTCTTCGTCGGTTACGGTGATAAAGTTGGCGCCGTATTCTTCACTCATGAGAGCCGCTCCTTTCCTTTGACTGTCCCTATTGTACCCTCATCGCTGAAAAAAAGCAAGGGCGTGGGGCAGAAAACTTTCGGTAAAGTTTCCGCAAAAACCTACGAAATCAAAGATAGACAAATGGAAAAGCTGTGGTATAATACATAGAATAGGCGTAGTGATACATTCGGCCGCGTATAAAAAATCAACCCGGAAACTGGCGGCCGGCCCTTCCACCTATCGACATCGGAGGTGTCAAATTGGAACACAATCGAGACAATAAGCGCAGCAAGCAGACCAGACGAAATCGAAAAAAGCACGGGCGTGCCTTTAAGGTCATTATGACCATCGTGCTCATTTTCGTCATTACCACGGCAATGCTGGTGTGCATGGCGGCAGCATACATTAAAAATGTAATCATCCCCCAGGCGGATCTTCAGCTGGATACCTTCGACGCATCCATGAGCCTGACCTCCACCATGTATTGCAGGAACCCAAGCACCAACAACTACGAGGCCATGCAGACCTTGTACGGGGATGAGAACCGGGTCTGGGTGACCCTGGATGAGATCCCCCAGGACCTGATCGATGCGGCGGTCGCCATTGAGGATAAGCGGTTCTACCAGCACAACGGCGTGGACTGGCGGCGCACCATCAACGGCGTGCTGCTCATGTTTACCGGCAGGGACATCCAGGGCGGCTCCACCCTGACCCAGCAGCTCATCAAGAACCTGACCACCGAGGACGACGTTACCGTTAAGCGGAAAATCACGGAAATTTTCCGCGCCCTGGAGCTGGAGCAGAACTACACCAAGGACCAGATCCTGACCTGGTATCTGAACTACATCTACCTGGGCGAGGGCTGCAACGGCGTATACACCGCTTCCTATAAGTATTTCGGCAAGCACGTCTCCCAGCTGAGCCTGGCCGAGTGCGCCAGCCTCATCGGCATCACCAACAACCCCTCCAAGTACGACCCCCTGGGCCGACTGGAGATCGTGGATGAGGAGACCGGAGAGGTCACCACCTCCCGGGACTTCAACAAGCAGCGCCAGGAAACCATTCTCTACGCCATGCTGGACCAGGGCTACATCACCCAGGAGGAGTATGATGAGGCCGTTGCCGAGGAGCTGAACTTCGACCAGGGCCGTGACCTGCAGAACAACACCACCTACACCTGGTACGAGGACGCGGTCATCAACGACGTGATCAATGACCTGATGGAGACCTACAACTGGTCGGAAGAGATTGCCACCCAGCTGGTGTTCTCCGGCGGTCTGGAGATCTACACCTGCATGAACCCGGATGTGCAGGCGGCGGTAGACGAGATCTACAACGACCAGGCCAATCTGAACCTTACCTCCTCTTCGGGGCAGCAGCTTCAGTCTGCCATCACCGTTGTGGACAACGAGACCGGCGAGGTAGTGGCCATGGCTGGCGGCATGGGGAAAAAGACCACCAGCCGCGGCTGGAACCGGGCCACCGACACCAAGCGGCCGCCGGGCTCCTCCATCAAGCCCCTGGCGGTGTATGCCCCCGCCCTTGAGCTGGGGCTCATCACCCCCAGCAGCACCTATGAGGACTCGCCTTATCAGGTGATTGACGGGAAAAATTGGCCGGTGAACGCCACCGGCCGGTATCAGGGTACGGTCTCCATCGCCAAGGCAGTGCGGGAGTCCATCAACACCGTGGCCGTCAAGGTTCTGGCAGATGTCACTCCCCAGACCAGCTATGAGTTCATGCGGGACCGGTTCCACATTAAACTGGTGGAAAAGCGGACCATCAACGACAAGGAATACTCCGACATTGACCTGGCTCCCCTGGCTCTGGGCGGTCTGACTGACGGCGTCAGCACCTATGACATGGCGGCAGCCTACTCGGTGTTCCCCCGCCAGGGCGTCTACAAGGAGCCCCGGACCTACAGCATCGTCATTGACCGGAACAAGCAGATTCTCCTGGACAACACCCAGGAAGTGGATGAGTCCGCTCTGTCCCAGAAGACCTGTTACTATATGACCGAAATGCTCAAGCAGGTGGTTTCCAACGGTACCGGCAAAAACGCAAACTTCGCCGGCCAGGAGATCGCCGGTAAGACCGGCACCACCACCTCCCGGAAGGACCTGTGGTTCGTGGGCTACACCCCCTACTATACCGCGGCGGTGTGGACCGGCTACGACCAGCAGGAGCGCCTGGCCACCGGGTTAGGCAATCCCTCCACCACACTGTGGCAGCAGGTCATGTCAAAGATTCACCAGAGTCTGTCCTATAAGGACTTTGACAAGCCGGAAGGCCAGATGAAGACCATCCAGTACTGCGCAGTCAGCGGCATGCTGCCCGGCCCCGCCTGCGGCGGCCATGTGGTCACCGGCACCTTCTTCGAGGACGATGTGCCCACCCAGATCTGTACCGTTCATAAGATCCAGGTGGTCACGCCCACGCGGCCCAGTGAGGGTGAAAACACTGACGATGAGACCGGCGGCGAGACCGAGAATCCCGGCGGCGAGACCCCCGCGGAACCCCCTGCGGACCCCCCTGCGGACCCCCCTGCAGAGGGCGGAGGAGAATAACCCCTCAAAAGCGCGGACCCCATTTTCTGAAAATGGGGTCCGCTTTTTGCGCGATTTGCCTGAAAAAATAAAAAATCAGGGAAGAAAACTGTCGCCCAGACAGATACTTTTTGTTGTCACGGAAGGACAGATGTGGTAGAATGTCTTTCATCATGGAACAGCAATCACAACATGAGGACGGAGGCAGAGCCATGTCGAAGGCACCGAACTATTATATTGTGGACGCGGATGCGCTGCCGGAGATCTTCCGCAAGGTGGTGGAGGCCCGCCGCCTGCTGGACACCGGCGAGGCGGAAACCGTGAACCAGGCGGTTCAGCTGACCGGGATCAGCCGCAGCGCGTTTTATAAATATAAGGACGCGGTACGGCCCTTTCAGGATATGCTCCATGGCCGGATCGTCACCTTTCAGATTATGCTGAAGGATCAGCCGGGAATTCTCTCCCAGGTGCTCAACCTCTTCGCGGACTCCGGGGCCAACATCCTGACCATCAATCAGGGCATCCCCATCAACGGCTGTGCCGTGGTGACGGTGAACGCGGAGACCTCAGGCCTGTTCGGCACTCTCCAGGATCTGCTGGAGCAGATCGACCAGGTTGCCGGGGTTCTGCGGGGCGAGGTTCTGGCAGGCTGACAGGACAACGATATTTTTGCAAAAAGGACGGAAACATTTATGGTAAAAGTGGCAATTTTGGGGTTCGGCGTCGTGGGTTCCGGTGTGGCGGAGGTTCTCACCGGCAACGGTGCGGGAATCAGCAAAAAGGCTGACGACCTGATCGAACTGAAATACATTCTGGATGTGCGGGACATTCCCGACAGTCCCTTCGCCGGGTGCTTTGTGAAGGACTTTGCGGTCATCGAGGCCGACCCGGAGATCAACGTGGTGGTGGAGACCATCGGCGGCGTGGGCGCCGCCCTGGACTTTACCGAGCGTGCCCTGAAGGCGGGCAAGAGCGTGGTCAGCTCCAACAAGGAGCTGGTGGCCACCCACGGCCGCCGTCTGCTGGAGCTGGCGGCTCAGAACAACGCGGTGTATCTCTTTGAGGCCAGCGTGGGGGGCGGCATCCCCATCCTGCGGCCCCTCAGCGAGTGCATGGCCGCCAACGACATTCTGGAGATCTGCGGCATTCTCAACGGCACCGCCAACTATATCTTCACCCGGATGGTGCAGGACGGCATCCCCTTTGAGCAGGCCCTGAAGGGGGCCCAGGCCAACGGCTACGCCGAGCAGAACCCCGCCGCCGACGTGGAGGGCATGGATACCTGCCGGAAGCTGTGCATCCTGTCCTCCATCGCCTTTGGCTGGCATCTGCTGCCGGAGCAGGTACCCACCACCGGCATTACGAAGATTACCCTGGCGGACGAAGCCTACGCCGCGGCCAGCGGCCGGCGAATTAAGCTGCTGGGCCGGGCCATTGCCCGGGAGGACGGCTCGGTGTGCCCCTATGTGGAGCCCCACTTCGTCAGCCTCCAGGACCCTCTGGGAGGTGTGGAGGACGTGTTCAACGCCATCAAGGTCAAGGGCGACGCTGTGGGCGACGTGATGTTCTACGGCCGGGGCGCCGGGAAGCTGCCCACCGCCAGCGCCGTGGTGGCCGATGTGATCGCCGCTGCCCGGCAGCTCACCCGGGCGGGCTACCATCCCTGGCAGGAGAACCGGCCGGAGAAAGTCCTGCCGGCAGACCAGCTGGAGAGCGCCTGGTACGTCCGCTTGGCGGAGGGAACTCTCTCCACTGGGGAGAAGCTCACCATTGCCGGAGGGGAGCCGGGGGAGAGCGGCTGGATTACCCAGCCCATGACCCGGGGCCAGCTGGACGCCCTGCTGGCAGACCGGAAGGTCCTCTCGGTGATCCGGGTGCTGGACTGATGCCCGATGCCCCGGCGGCGGCATAGAATAGCGGGGTACGATATGATTTTATGTGGGGACAATTGCATCCCTGCGGCGCAAAAAATCTGCGCCGTTTGTTTGGAGGTATGAAATATGGGACTGATTGTACAAAAGTTTGGCGGCACCTCGGTGGCCAACGCGGAACGGATTCAGAACGTGGCGCGGATCATCACCGACACCTACCGCCAGGGAAACAGCGTGGTGGCGGTGCTCTCCGCGCAGGGCGACACCACCGACGATCTCATTGAGAAGGCCCAGGAGATCAATCCCCGCGCTTCCCGCCGGGAAATGGATATGCTGCTGTCCACCGGAGAGCAGATCTCCTGCTCCCTGTGCGCCATGGCCATCGAGGCCCTGGGCTATCCTGTGGTTTCCCTTACCGGCTGGCAGGCCGGCGTGCAGACCAACAGCAGCTACAGCAGCGCAAAGATCAAGAAGATCCGCACCGAGCGCATCCAGTCGGAGCTGGACCGGAACCACTCCATCGTCATCGTCACAGGCTTCCAGGGGATCAACAAGTTTGATGACATCACCACCCTGGGCCGGGGGGGCTCTGACACCTCGGCGGTGGCCCTGGCAGCGGCCCTGAAGGCCGACCTGTGCCAGATTTACACCGACGTGGACGGAATCTACACAGCGGACCCCCGGTATGTCAAGGGCGCAAAGAAGCTCGACGAAATCACCTTCGACGAGATGCTGGAGCTGGCCAGCCTGGGCGCCCAGGTGCTGCATAACCGCTCTGTGGAAATGGCCAAGAAATACCAGGTGAATTTAGAGGTGCTGTCCAGCTTCACCAAGAAGCCGGGCACGAAAGTGAAGGAGGTTGCCAAGCAAATGGAAAAGACCCAGATCAGTGGTGTTGCAAAGGATAAGAACGTGGCCCGTCTGGCCCTGGTAAACGTGGAGGATAAGCCCGGCATTGCCTATAAGGTGTTCTCCCTGCTGGGACAGAAGGACATCAACGTGGATATCATTCTTCAGTCCATCGGCCGGGGCGAGACCCAGGATATCAGCTTTACCGTCAAGCGCAGCGATGCCGACCTGGCCAAGGAGCTGCTGGAGGAGCACAAGGCCAGCCTGGGCTTTGACCGGATCGACGTGAACAAGGAAGTGGTGAAGGTGTCCATCGTGGGCGCCGGCATGCTGGAGAACGCAGGCGTCGCCGCCAAGATGTTCGGCGCCCTGTATGACGCGGATATCAACATTCATATGATCTCCACCAGTGAAATCAAGGTTTCCGTCCTGCTGGACGAAAGCGACGCCAACGCCGCCGTCCAGGCCATCCACGACAAATTCTTCGCGGAATAAGGCGAAAACCGGCGAAAATCAGCGAAAACGGAGGGGACGGGTGCGTTCACCGGCCCCCTCCGGATTTTTCTGAAATCTTTGGTTGAAACGCCTAATTTCGCCCCGAAACGAAGGAAAATTTTTTTCAGATGCGTTACATTCCCATCTTGTAATTTGGAGAATCCTTTGTTATAATACGACCGTAGTGTAATGGAAGGACGTGCTAAGTGCGCCTTTCCGACGAAACGTCTGCCACCAGGGCACCCCCCTGGTCTGGCGTTTATCAGATAAACCGGATTCCGTTACGCGCCAGGCGGAATGGAACGGAGGCCAAGCCTCCAACCCAGCCCAAGGGGAGCGAAAGGGAAACCGGTATTATCGAAATAAAACAAATCAAAAATAGGGGGAAATCAGAAATGAACATACTTGTTTGCATTAAACAAGTGCCGGACACGACCATTATCAAGATCGATCCTGTCACTAACACCCTGATGCGTGAAGGCGTTCCCGCCATCGTCAGCCCTTTCGATGCTTATGCACTGGAAGCTGCTGCCCGTATTAAGGACAAGTACAAGGATACCAAGATCTATGTTCTGTCCATGGGTCCCGAGCAGGCTCTGGCTGCTCTGAAGGAGTGCCTGTCTGTCGGCGGCGACAAGGCATATCTGGTCTCTGACCGCGCTTGCGGTGGTTCCGATACTCTGGCCACCGGTTACATCCTCTCCAAGGCTAAGGAAAAGATCGAAGAGCTGGAAGGCATCAAGTTCGATATGCTGATGTTTGGTAAGCAGGCTATCGACGGCGATACCGCTCAGGTTGGTCCTCAGGTCGCTGAAGACCTGGACATCCCTCAGGTCACCTATGGTTGGGAAGTTTGGCCCACCGAGGATGGCAAGGGCGTCCGCGTGAAGAAGGAGCTGGAGGACGGCTTCGAAGTCCTGGAGATGGCTTGCCCCTGCGCAGTTACCATCACCAAGCCCGACTATGAGCCCCGCTTCCCCACCATCAAGTCCAAGATGGCTGCCAACAAGGCAAAGATTCCCGTCCTGAACGCTGCTGACTGCGGCCTGGATGTTGAGAGATCCGGCCTGAAGGGTTCTCCCACCAAGGTTAAGAAGAGCTTCACTCCTCCTCGTAAGGAAGGCGGCCTGAAGATCAAGGAAGAGACTCCTGAAGAGTCCGCAAAGAAGCTGTACGACCTGCTCAAGGACAAGGGCGTCATCTAATAGAGGGGAGGAAGAAGAACAATGTTACAGACTAGCTACGAAGCAAAGAGCAAGGACCTGTGGGTCTTTATTGAAACCAAGGGCGGCAAGGCCAGAAACGTTGGCCTGGAGCTGCTGAACCCCGGCCGTCGCCTGGCTGCTATCCAGGGCGGTAAGACCGTCGCTCTGGTCGTCGGTTACAACTGCGACGAGGCTGTTAAGGAAGCCATCGCTTACGGCGCTGACAAGGTTCTGGTCGTTGACGATCAGGTCTATGATCACTACAGCACCGACGCTTACACCGCTGCTATTGTGCACTGCGTCGAGGCTGACTGCCCCACCTCCATCCTGATGGGCGCATCCCCCCTGGGCCGTGACCTGGGTCCCCGTGTTGCTGGCCGTCTGAAGACCGGTCTGACCGCAGACTGCACCTCCCTGGACATCGACGAAGCTACCGGTAAGGTTGCTTGGACCCGTCCTGCTTTCGGTGGTAACCTGATGGCTACCATTCTGTGCCCCTTCACCTTCCCCCAGATCGGCACCTGCCGTCCCGGCGTGAACAAGAAGCTCGAGCCCGACTACAGCCGTGAGGCTCCTGTCGAGAAGATCGACTTCGTGTTCCCCGCTGATCAGATCCGCATCAAGGTCATCGAGACCATCGCCGAGGAAGGCGAGAAGGTTGACCTGGAAGGCGCTGACATCATCGTCTCCGGCGGCCGTGGTCTGGGCGGCCCCGAGGGCTTCGAGACCACCATTAAGCCTCTGGCTGATGCTCTGGGCGGCGTTGTGGGTTCCTCCCGTGCTGCTGTTGACGCTGGCTGGATTCCCCACTCCCACCAGGTTGGCCAGACCGGTAAGACCGTCGGCCCCAAGCTGTATGTTGCCTGCGGCATCTCCGGCGCTATCCAGCACCTGGCTGGCATGGGCTCCTCCGACTTCATCGTTGCCATCAACAAGGACCCCGAGGCTCCCATCTTCGGTGTGGCTGACCTGGGCGTTATCGGCAACCTGTATGATGTCTGCCCCGCTCTGACCAAGCTGATCCTGGCTGACAAGGACTAATCTCTGTTAATAAAAAAATTTAATATACCCTCGCACCTCCCCGCGCAAGCGGGGAGGTGACCTCTGGGAAAGAAAGGAAAAACTATGGATTTCAAGTACGACGAGATGGAGCAGGAAATCATTGACATGCTGCATGATTTCTGCATCAAGGAAGTTCAGCCTATCGCTGCCGAGCTGGATGAGAAGGAACAGTTCACTCAGAACGCTCGCGAGAAGCTGGCCGAGATGGGTATGCTGGGCACCTATATTCCTGAGGAATATGGCGGCGCTGGCCTGTCCTACCTGACCTACATTGCTTGCTGCGAAGAGCTGGCTAAGTACTGCGCTTCCACCTCCATCATGTTCTCCGTCCACGGTTCTCTGTGCTCCTGGCCCATCCTGGAATTCGGCACCGAGGAGCAGAAGCAGAAGTACCTGGTGCCCCTGGCACAGGGCGAGAAGCTGGGCGCTATGGGCCTGACCGAGCCCGGCGCTGGCACCGACGCCAACGGCGTGCGCACCACTGCTGTCCTGAAGGGCGACAAGTACATCCTGAACGGCACCAAGATCTTCATCACCAACGGCTACTATGCTGACACCTATGTTGTCTTTGCTCGTACCAACCCCGATCTGAGCGTCGGCCACAAGGGCCTGTCCGCCTTCATCGTGGAGAAGGGCTTCAAGGGCTTCAGCTTCGGCACCAAGGAGAAGAAGATGGGCATCCGTGCTTCCGCTACCTACGAGCTGGTCTTCGATGACTGCGAGGTCCCCGCTGAGAACCTGCTGGGCAAGGAAGGCGAAGGCTTCAAGATCGCTATGATGCTGCTGGACGGCGGCCGTATCGGCGTTGCCGCTCAGGCTATCGGTATCGCTCAGGGTGCTATCGACGAGTGTATCCCCTATCTGAAGCAGCGCAAGCAGTTCGGCAAGCCCCTGTCCGCTTTCCAGAACACCCAGTTCGAGCTGGCTGATATGCAGACCAAGGTTGACGCTGCTCGTCTGCTGGTTCAGCGTGCTGCTATGGCTAAGCAGAACCACGAGCCTTACAGCCACCTGGCTGCTATGGGCAAGATGATGGCTGCTGATGTCGCTTCCGACGTGACCCGCCGCGTGGTTCAGCTGGTCGGTGGCTGCGGCTACACTCGTGAGTATCCCTTCGAGCGCATGATGCGTGACGCTAAGATCACCGAGATCTATGAGGGTACCACCGAAGTTCAGAAGATGGTCGTTTCCGGCTGGATGCTGAAGAAGTAATCAAATTTTTACTTGATTTGATGAATTACAAAGGGCTCAGTGGGTTTCCCACTGAGCCCTTTTCCTTGAAAGGAAATGAGCCCATGTATATTGACCCTACGCTGTATACCGGCCGTCCGGAGCGGGAGGAGGGCCGCCTGCCCAAGGAGGTGGCTTGCTATGACCTGCTGGACCAGCTGGGCATGACCTATCAGCGGGTTGACCACGACCCGGCGGACCATATTACTGCCTGCGAAGAGGTGGAGAAGGTCCTGGGGAAGAAGATCTGCAAGAACCTGGTGCTTTGCAACCGGCAGAAGACGGACTTCTACCTGCTGCTGATGGATGGGGAAAAGCCCTTTCACACCAAGGATCTGTCCAAGCAGATCGGCACCTCCCGGTTGTCCTTCGCGCCCCCGGAGCTGATGGAAGAGCTGCTGAACGTCACCCCCGGCTCTGCCACCATCCTGGCTCTCATGAACGACAAGGATCACCGGGTGAAGCTGGTTCTGGACCAGTCCGTGGCCGGGGACGATACTCTGAGCTGCCACCCCTGCATCAGCACTTCCTCCATTATCCTGTCCATGGAAGAAGTACGGACCAGGCTTCTGCCCCACCTGGGTGTGGAGCCCATTCTGGTGGATCTGCCCGACGACCGGACGGAATGACTTGTCAAACGAAAAGACCCATGCTGCCGGAACTCCTCCGGCCATGTGGGTCTTTTCGTTTTCCGGGAAAAATCCCGCCTGTGTAGGGAAAAATCCCGCCTGCCAGTGGAAATCCATTGGGGTTTATGATAAAATATAATGCTAAGATTTTTGGGGTGGAGGGATTTCCATGCAAATCAGAGGCAGGCAGCTGGCCTTCACCTGGATTGGCTGTTTTCTGGGGGCCGGATTTGTGTCCGGCCAGGAGATCAGCCAGTTTTTTACCCATTTCGGTCTGCCGGGCCTGGTGGGGCAGATCGGGGCGGTGGTCCTGCTGTCCTTGCTCTGTGTGGTGATTTTCACCCTGTCCCGCCGGACGGGGCGCAGCCAGGTCCATGAGGTGGCCGTCCCCACGGACAACCGGGTTTTGAAGGCTTTGGCCGGGGGAATTGCCGTCTGTTTTATGTACGGCATTTATGTCGTGATGTGCGCTGGTGCCGGGACCCTGCTGGAGCAGCTCACCGGCAGCGGAACCCTTCGGCTGGTGGGGGGCGTGGTGTTCTGCGCCCTGATCACCTGGATTGCAACTCGGGGGATGGGAGGCGCGGTGCGGGTCTTTTCCAGGATCATGCCCCTGCTGGTGATTCTCTCTCTGGCGGTGGTGGCTGCGGCCCTGGCCGTGTTCGGCCGGAACGGGATTCAGTTTGTCCCGGCGGCCACCCGCAACCCGGTGGTGAACCACTGGCTGCTGGCCGCAGTGACCTTTGTATCCTATAATCTCCTCTGCGCTTTGGGAACCCTTTCCTCCCTGGGGACCATGGCCCGATCCGACCGGGATATCCGGGTGGGGGCTGCCCTGGGTGGCGTCATTCTGCTGGTGATCTCTCTGGGAATCAATGGGGCCATGGCGGCCCTTCCCGCCAGTACTTCCGCGGAGCTGCCCATGCTCTACCTGGCCCAGCAGCTCTCCCCGGTGCTGGAGGGGGTCTATGCTCTGGTGATCCTGCTGGGGATGTTCGGCGCGTCCATGTCGGTGTTCGTGCCAGTGCCCCAGTATCTGTTCCGGTTCCGCCGGCTGGAGGGGCACCCGGTGCTGGTGCCGGTGGTGCTGAGCGTCGGCGCGTTTTTCCTGAGCCAGGTGGGCTTCAGCGACCTGATCGGGACCCTGTTCCCCGTTTTCGGTTTTTTGGGGTTTGTGTTTATCGGTGGTATTTTGTGCAATGCCTGGCGGGCACTCCGGAAGAAGAGCCAGGCAGAGGAAGTGAAAGTAACAGGAGGCGGCCATGGTACGAATCAGTAACTTGATCCTGCCCCCGGAGGGGGACCCTTCTCTGTTAAAAAAACGGGCGGCCAAGGCTCTGGGTGTTCCGGTGGGAAAAATCCACCGGTGCGTACCCGTGCGCCAGTCCATCGATGCCCGGAAAAAGAACAGCGTCCACTATGTGATGACGGTGGACGTCTCCCTGTCCAACGAGGAAGAGGTGGTTCGCCGGGCAGGAAACCAGAACATTCGCCTTCAGCCGGAGCTGGTTCCCTATCGGTTCCCCCAGGTGACCCGGGCTTCCACCTTGCCCCCGGTGGTGGTGGGCTGCGGCCCGGCGGGACTGCTGGCGGCCCTGTGCCTGGCCCGGGCGGGCTTGCGGCCCATCCTGCTGGAGCGGGGCCAGGCCCTGGAACAGCGGGTGAAGGACGTGGCGGCCTTCTGGCAGGGCGGCGACCTGAATCCAGAGTCCAACGTGCAGTTTGGCGAGGGAGGGGCCGGGACCTTCTCCGACGGCAAGCTCACCACCGGGACCCACGATCCCCGGATCAGCCATGTGATGCAGACCTTCGTGGGGGCGGGGGCTCCGGAGGATATTCTTTGGCAGCACAAGCCCCATGTGGGCACCGACCTTCTCCGACGGGTGGTGAAGAACCTCCGGGAGGAGATCAAAGGCCTGGGGGGCGACGTGCGCTTTGGCCACCGGCTGGCTGGGATCGCTGTCCAGGGGGATCGTCTGACAGAGATCACTGTGGAAGGGCCAACCGGGCCCTACACCATGCCCTGCGACGCCCTGATCCTGGCCCCTGGCCACTCCGCCCGTGACACCTTCCGAATGCTCCGGGACGCTGGGGCAGAGATGGAGCAGAAGCCCTTTGCCATCGGCGTGCGCATCGAGCACCGGCAGGAGAGCATTAGCCAGGCCCAGTTCGGGCCCAGCTGGGACAAGCTCCCCCCGGCGGACTATAAGCTGGTGTGCCACCTGCCCAGCGGCCGGTCCGCTTATACCTTCTGCGTCTGCCCCGGGGGGCAGATCGTGGCGGCGGCCTCTCACCCGGGGATGGTGGTGACCAACGGGATGAGCAACCGGGCCCGGGACGGGGAATTTATCAACGGCGGCTTTCTGGTGGGAGTGCGGCCGGAGGATTTCGGCAGCAGCGACCCCTTGGCGGGCGTGGCCTTCCAGGAGATCTGGGAGAAAAAGGCCTACGCTTACGGCCGCCCGGGCTATGAGGCCCCGGCCCAGCGGGTGGGGGATTTTCTCCGGGACGTTCCCAGCCCCAACAGCCTGACCAACCGGAGCACCTACCGGCCAGAGGTGTGCTTCGGGGACCTGCGGCAGACCCTGCCCC
The DNA here is from genome assembly GCA_004551945.1 of Clostridiales bacterium. Taxonomy (GTDB): domain Bacteria; phylum Bacillota; class Clostridia; order Oscillospirales; family Oscillospiraceae; genus Evtepia. The sequence goes on from SFPN01000014.1 coordinate 47,885, forward strand.
CCTTCGTAACCGACTCTCTGGCCCAGGCGCTGCCTGCCCTGGACCGGAAGCTCCGGGGCTTTGCCGCCCCCGACGCGCTAATGGTGGGGGTGGAGACCCGCTCCTCTTCTCCGGTGCGGGTGCTGCGGGACCAGACCTTCCAGTCCAATCTCCGGGGCCTGTACCCCTGTGGAGAGGGGGCCGGCTACGCGGGGGGCATCGTCTCCGCCGCGGTGGACGGCATCCGGGTGGCGGAAGCGGTGGCGGCGCCCAGAGGGGCGGAAGAAAAAAGCCGCTGAGTTTTTGCGGATAGAGTTGCAATTATGTTGGAAAATAGTGTATAATAAAATACTATTATTAAAGGATAGTGCAATAGGGAGTAAGGAGTGAAGAGCATGGCGGAAGAAACCATGAGCACGAATTTTATTCATGCAATCATTGAGGAAGAATTACAGCCGGGCGGCCGGTGCGAGGGGAAAAAGGTCCACACCCGGTTCCCCCCGGAGCCCAACGGCTATCTGCATATCGGTCACTGCAAGGCCCTGACCATTGACTTTGGCACGGCGGAAAAGTACGGCGGCATCTGCAACCTGCGCATGGATGACACCAACCCGGCCAAAGAGGACACCGAGTACGTGGACGCCATCCAGGAGGATATCCACTGGCTGGGCTTTGACTGGGACGACCGGTTTTTCTACGGCTCCGATTACTTTGAAAAAACCTATGAGCTGGCCGTGGACCTCATTAAAAAGGGCCTGGCCTATGTGTGCGAGCTGACCCCCGACCAGTTCCGGGAGTACCGGGGCGACACCACCACCCCCGCCAAGAGCCCCTGGCGGGACCGGCCGGTGGAGGAAAACCTGGACCTGTTCCAGCGGATGAAGAACGGGGAGTTCCCGGAAGGGAAGTACACCCTCCGGGCCAAGATCGACCTGGCCTCCGGCAACTTCAACATGCGGGACCCGGTGCTCTACCGGATTCGGTACATTGAGCACCACCGCCAGGGCACCAAGTGGTGCATTTTCCCCATGTACGACTTTGCCCATCCCATCCAGGACGCTCTGGAGGGCATCACCCATTCCCTGTGCTCCCTGGAGTATGAAAACCACCGTCCCCTGTACGACTGGGTGGTGGACAACTGCGACCTGCCCAGCAAGCCCCGGCAGATCGAGTTTGCCCGGCTGGGCATCAACTACACTGTGATGTCCAAGCGGAAGCTCCGGGCGCTGGTGGAGGGCGGCATGGTCTCCGGCTGGAACGACCCCAGAATGCCCACCCTTTGCGGCCTGCGCCGCCGGGGCTACACCCCCAAGTCCATCCGGAACTTCTGCGAGCGCATCGGCGTGTCCAAGGTGGACTCTACCGTGGACTGGGCCTTTTTGGAGTCCTGCCTGCGGGAAGAGCTGAACGAGACTGCCCAGCGGGTCATGGCCGTGCTGCGCCCGGTGAAGCTCACCATCACCAACTATCCCGAGGACCAGCGGGAAGAAATCACCGTGGAGAACAACCCGGTGGACCCCGAGGCCGGGGAGCGCACGGTGCCCTTCTCCCGTCACCTGTATATTGAGGCCGACGACTTTATGGAGGAGCCCATCCCCAAGTATAAGCGCCTGACCCCCGGCGGCCTGGAATGCCGCCTGAAGGGCGCTTATCTGATCCGCCCCACCGGCTGTGTCAAGGATGAAAACGGCAATGTGGTGGAGGTTCTCTGCGAGTACGACCCCGACTCCAAGGGGGGCAATCCCGCGGACGGCCGGAAGGTGAAGGGCGCTACCATCCACTGGGTGGACGCGGAAACCGCTGTGGACGCGGAGGTCCGCCTGTATGAATACCTCTTCACCGACCCCGACCCCGACGGCCCCAACAAGAACTTCCTGGACTACCTGAACCCCGCCAGCCTCCAGGTGCTCACCGGGTGCAAGGTGGAGCAGGGTCTGGCCCAGGTGCCCATGCCCGAGCAGGGGAAAACCGCCCAGGCCTACCAGTTCATGCGCCAGGGTTACTTCTGCCTGGACAGCCAGGACGCGGCTCCGGGCCATCTGGTCTTCAACCGGAGTGTCTCTCTGAAGGACAGCTTCAAGAAGAAATAAGAATCTGGGAAATTTGGAAGGGTCAGGCAAGAGAAACCCACCGTTTTTTCTTGCGAATCCTCGATATTTCTGCTATAATAACCTAGATTCTGTCTGTTGTGTATCCTTTTAAAAAGTCCTGAGGGATATGCGTTCCTGAAATTAGGAGTGTTTTCACCGTTATGAAGAAGAATGAAACAAAAGCCGGAAGAAACAAACCGCCGGAGGTCCGGACCAGGGAGCAGCTGGAGGACCAGGCGTTTAACCGTATGCTGCTCTGGTTGGCCGCAGCCGCCGTGGTGGAAGTGGTCATGTTGCTTATTAACCGGTACTACATCCATACCCGGGTGGAGGAGCTGGGGGCGCTCCCCGCTCTGTACACCATCCTGGGCGCAGGCCTCATCGCCGGGATCGTCCTGTTTGTGCTCTTCCTTCTGTGGGGCTTCCGCATCCGCCAGAAAGGGGAAGGGAAGGATGGCCTTCTGCAATTTATCCTGTCGGCCGTCTTTCTGTGCATTGGCGTCGGCGGTTTCCTGATGCGAAACTATGGTACCGCCGCAGTTCCCGCGGTTCTGGGCGTGGTGCCCGGTCTTGCGGTGCTGATGCTGGTCTTTTACCTGTACCAGAAGGAGTTTTTCGGCTGTGCCATCGCGGGCGGCCTGGGCATTCTGGGCCTGTGGCTTTTCCGGGCCACCGGCGGCGGCAGAACCTATTACGGCTATCTGGTGGTTGCCCTGATCATTGTGGCTGCCCTGGCTGCTCTGGCTCTGGCGCTGAAAAAGAAGGACGGCGTCCTCACCATCCAGGGAAAAGACGTGACGGTTCTCCAGTCCGGCGCTGCCTACCCCGCCTATTACCTTACTGCTGTGATCACTGCTGTGCTCCTGCTGGCCCCCCTGGCCCTGGGTACCGCTGTGGCCTACTATGCCATCTGGGTGATGGCGGCCTGGCTGTTTATCCTGGCTGTCTACTTTACCGCGAAACTCATGTAAAGCAAAACGCCCCACCGGATATGGTTCCTGCACTTGTCAAGAAAAAGTAGACACTAAAAAAGACAAAATTACAAGAAGCCCAGTTCGGTCTTGTACTGAACTGGGCTTTTGTAGCCCAAGGCAG
>SFPN01000037.1 GCA_004551945.1 Clostridiales bacterium
GCCTTTCGGTTTTGTCTCGGCAACTCAACCTTAATACAGGCCACTCCTATTCGCTATCTTTTTTTACTTTTTGTCACACATCATCGTAACACCTACATTACCAGACAAAGGTGTCGCAAGGTTTTCCGGGAGAAAACGTTGTATTGGTCGGGAGAATATGCTAAAATAACGGCAAAAGATTTCCTTTTTGGGAGGAATCCGTGATGAACGAAAATGAAGGTCAATTCCGCAGCGCCGCCTTCGGCGGTTTTCACCGGCAGGACGTGCTGGACTATATCGAAACCATGACCCGGGAGCATCAGGCCGCCCTGGCCGCCGCCCAGGAGGAGAAGGATGCCCTGGCCCAGGAAAAGGCCGAAGTGGAGTCTGCCCTGGCAGAGGAAAAGGCCGCCCGCCGCCGGGCGGAGGACCGGCAGATGCTGCTGGAAAACCGGGCATCCGCCGCTGCCGGCGGACAAAAGGACCTGGAAGAAGCCCTGGAAGCGGCCAAGGCGCAGCTGGAGGAACAGTCTGCCCAGCTGGCCCAGGCCCGGGAGGAGGCAGAGCGTCTGCGGTCCCAGCTCCAGACGGAGACGGAGGACGTCCGGGCAAAGCTCCAGGAGGAAGTGAAGGAGCTGAAGGCCCAGCTCCAGGTGCTGAAGCCCCAGGCAGAGTCCTGGCAGCGGATCAAGGACACCGCGGGGGACATTGAAGTGTCCGCCCACGAGCGGGCCCAGGTCACCTTCCAGGAGGCCCAGGCCCACGCAGCGGAAATCCGCGCCCAGGCCATCCAGTGGGTGCTGGAGATCCAGAGCCGCTGCGACAAGCTCCAGCAGGACCTGCGCACCTCCATTGCGGCGGCGGAAAAGGAGCTGGACGCGGTCCGGACTTCCTTCTCCCTGGCAGAGGTGGACGTGGAGGGCTTCCAGCAGGCCCTGTCCCAGCTGGTGGCCAGCACCGAGAATACATAACGACCAACCAAACCCACAGCAAAACGCCTTCCTTGCACAAGGGAGGCGTTTTGCTGTGGGGAATTTAGTTGTCCTTTTTCACGTACTCCTCCACCACCTGCCGGTTCACCGCCTCCATGCGGCGGAGCTTGGCCACGCTCTCGGACAGGTACTGGGGGTCCTTGCCCCGCTCCACGGCCCCGTCGATGAGGGCCTTCAGGTTTTCGGCGGTGAGACTCTCCAGGTCCTCGTACAGGTCCTGGCCGATGTAGGACAGGAAGGAGCTCACCTTCTGGTCGTAGACAATGCCCACCAGGGGAACCCCCTGTCCGGCGGCGAAGATGAGGCCGTGCAGCCGCATGGACACCACCACCTGCATCCGGGAGAGGATGCCGATGGTTTGGGCGGCGGTGTAGCCGTCGGTGATGACGTAGCGGGGTGCCGTCATGTGGCTGGTGACCCGTCGGGCTGCGTCCACATCCAGCCGGGGCTCGATGGGGAAGAACACGGGGGTGAGGCCGTATTTCTCGTACACATAGTCCGCTGCGGCGGCAATGTCCTTGACCTTTTCCTCAAAGTTGGGCCAGGGCCGCAGGACGAAGCCGATGTAGTTCCCGTGGGCGGGGATGCCGCAGCTTTCCAGAATGCCGTCCACCACGTCCGCCGGGGCAGAGGGGAGAATCACGGTGGTGTCCGCCGACAGGGAGATCCTGGGCTCTGTTACCCCCAGCACTCCCAGCTCCTTCTGGGAGTCGGGGTCCCGGAGGGTGATGGCGTCCACATACCGGTTCATCACCTTGGTGGCCCGGGTCCGGTTTCTGGGATTGCGGATGGGGCCGATGCCGCAGCCGTACATAATCACCGGGCAGCCGCTGCGCTTGGCGGCGGCCAGGGTCCACAGGTAGAACCACAGGGACCGGAAGCTGGTCACGTCCTGCATCAGGGAGCCGCCGCCGTTGATAAAGAGCTTGGCCCGACGGAAATAGTGGCAGGCCTTGAAGGCGTTGAAGGTGTAGAAGGCGTTGACCCGGTAGTGCATCCGGGTGTCCGGGGGATTCCGGGAGAACACCTGGAAGGACAGGTCCGGGTCGATGGCCCGCAGCTCCGTGAGGATGGCCAGCAAAATGGCGTCGTCCCCGGCGTTGCCCCGGCCGTAGGCTCCGCAGATGACCACCCGGTCCCGGCCCTTCCGCTCATAGCGAAGGATGGTCTCGTAGATCTCCAGCTGCCGCTGGATGGTGGCCTCAATGGAAAACTCCCGCTTGGCCTTTTCGTACAGGCGGCGGCCCATGGCCTTCCGCAGGTCCGGGTCCCTGGCCAGGGTCAGCAGGTGGCCGGCCAGGGCCTGGGCGTCTCCCGCCTGGAAGAGAAAGCCGTTGGAGCCGTGGTCAATCAGGTAGGAAACGCCGCCCACCTTGCTGCTCACTGTGGGCAGGGCAACCCGGGCACCCTCGGTGAGGGCGTAGGGGAAGGTTTCCGAGATGGAGGTCAGGGTGTTGATGTCGATGGCGTGGTAGAAGGAGTCAGTATCCGAAATCCAGCCGGCGAAGCAGACCTCTTTGGACACCCCCAGCTCAGCGGCCAGCTGCTTTAACCGAGTCATCTCCTCCCCGTCCCCGGCGATAAGCAGCCGCAGAGCGGGGAAGTCCTTGTGGGCGAGGGCAAAGCCCCGGATGAGGGTGGCAATGTCCTTCACCGGGTTCAGCCGGGCGGCAATGCCCGCCACCACGCAGGATTCGCCGGCTTCAAGCCCCACGGACCGGAAAAATTCCTCCCGGTTCATGGCCGGGGTCCGGGGGGTAAAGTCCAAGCCGTTGTAGATGGAGAAGAGCCGCTCCGGGTCAAAGTTCCGGGAGATCAGCAGGTCCACCATGGCATCGGACACGCCGATGCGGTAGTCCAGCTTCCGCAGGGCGAAGGTGTTGATGGTGCCGTAGGTCAGCCGGGAGAAGGGGCGGCCCAGGTAGTCCAGCCGGTAGTCGCTGTGGACGGTGGAGACCGTGGGCAGGCCGGTTTTCCGGGCCAGGAGGGCCGCCATCATGTTGCCCCTGGCACCGTGGCTGTGAATGATGTCGTAGCCCTCTTCCTTGACCATGCGGGTGAGCGTTTTCAGGTTGGCCAAAGCGTTCCGCCCGCCGATGACCTGGGTGTTGATGCCCAGTTCCCGGGCCTCTTGGACGAAGGGGCCCTCGGTGAAGCAGACCATTTTAACCTGGATATGGGGGGTGAGACCGGCCAGCAGGGTGTGAACGTGGGTTTTTGCGCCGCCGGTGTCGCCGCCGCTGATCAGATGAAGGACTTTCATGGGGATTCCTCCGAAAAAAAGACTTGTGAAATACAGCATAATATTATACAATGGTTTGGAACTTTGGTCAAGCAACGGAGGTTATTATGAGTATCATCGATAAAAAGGGAAAGCTGTTCGGCAAGCTGAACATCATTGACCTGATCGCTGTCATTCTGATTGTGGCGGTGGTGGCCCTGCTGGGGTACAAGCTTACGTCCAACCAGGGCGGCGGCCTGGCCGGCGAGGGTCAGCCTGTGGTCTATACTGTGAAGATCAGAAACGTGGACCAGCGGATTTACGACTTTATCCAGGACGAGGTGGACAAGGGTCCCTGCCAGCTCACCGCGTCCAACGAGATGCTGGACGCTTACGTTACCAAGGTGGAGGCCACCCCCGCAGAGGACACTACCTTTACCGTGAAGGAAGACCGCAACCTGAATCTCACCACCCTGGTGGAGGCCGGCGCGGGTACCTACGACCTGGTCTTTACCATTGAGGGGTCGGTGAAGGACAACCTGACCAGCGAGCTGGGCAGCCAGGAAATCCGGGTGGGCAAGACCCACATCGTCAAGACCACCACCTTTGAGCTGGAAAACGGCGTCATCCTCTCCTGCGAGCGGCTGGAGACCGAGGCAGCGCAGTAACCCCAACCGGAAACCATGCGGGCGGCAGAAGCCGCCCGCATTCTGTTTGTACAAAATCTTGACAAACCGTCGAATTTTTTAGGGAAAACAGTTGACTTTTTTGGAAAGCGTGGTACCATGGTGGCGCAAAGCATGATAGAGGTGCAAAGGTCAAGAGTACCCTTTCCTGTCCGGCAGGCCCGGGGAGAGGGGAAAGGGGCCTTTGCCGAGGCCCCGCGGACTTTGGCCTGAAAGCCGCGAAGCCGGGCTGCGGGAGAAGATCCCGCAGACTGTCGCCCCGGGAAGGGGGCGGAGCGCTGTCGTGGGTTCCTCTCTGTGGAGTCATGGCCAGCGCCATGGCTTTATTTTTTTGAAAGACGGGAGAGAGAACACCATGAGAAGAAACCGAAAGCGCCTGCTGCCCCTGCTGGTGGTGCTGGTGCTGCTGGCAGCGGCCCTGACCACCACCACCCTGGCCGCCGGAGACCCCACCGAGGAGCCCGGCACCAAAGTCATCGAGTGTGCCGACTGCGGCGGCACCGGCCTGTGCATGACCTGCTACGGCCAGGACCCGGACTGCGAAGACTGTGGAGGCACCTTCCTGTGCCCCAGCTGTGAGGGCACCGGGTATGTGGAGTCCCCCAGCCATTTTTACAACAGCTTCTGGGCCCTGCTGCCCCCCATTATCGCCATCGCCCTGGCCCTCATCACCAAGGAGGTCTATTCCTCCCTGTTCATCGGCATCCTGGTGGGCGGCCTGCTCTATTCCAACTTCAGCTTTGAGGGTACCGTCCTTCACGTGTTCCAGGACGGCATCGTGGGTTCGGTGGCCGACAGCTACAATATGGGCATCCTGATTTTCCTGGTCATCCTGGGGGCCATGGTGTGCCTCATGAACCGGGCCGGCGGCTCTGCCGCCTTTGGCCGGTGGGCCCAGACCCGCATCAAGTCCCGGGTGGGCGCCCAGTTGGCCACCGTCATCCTGGGCTGCCTCATCTTCATTGACGACTACTTCAACTGCCTTACCGTGGGCAGCGTCATGCGGCCGGTGACGGACAAGCACAAGATCTCCCGGGCCAAGCTGGCCTACCTGATCGACGCCACCGCCGCACCCATCTGCATCATCGCCCCGGTTTCCTCCTGGGCTGCCGCCGTGGCCGGCTTTGCGGAGGACGGCCAGGGCCTGAACCTGTTTATCCGGGCCATTCCCTTTAACTTCTACGCTCTGCTCACCATCCTCACCATGGTGGGCCTGGCCCTGCTGAAGATCGACTTCGGCCCCATGGCCAGGCACGAGCGCAACGCCATGGAAAAGGACGACCTGTTCTCCGGCAAGAACCCCTACGCCATGATGGAGGAGGACGCGGACGAGAGCCACGGCAAGGTCATTGACCTGGTGTTCCCCATCCTGACGCTGGTGGTCTGCTGCATCATCGGCATGATCTACTCCGGCGGCTTCTTTGACGGCGCGGGCTTTGTGGAGGCCTTCTCCAACTCCGACGCCTCCGTGGGCCTGATGCTGGGCTCCGCCTTTGCCCTGGTCATCACCATTATCTACTACGCCATCCGCCGGTCCATGTCCTTCAGCTCCATGATGTCCTGCCTCCCCGAGGGCTTCAAGGCCATGGTCCCTGCCATCCTGATCCTCACCTTCGCCTGGTCCCTGAAGACCATGACCGACTCCCTGGGGGCCAAGCTCTTCGTCCGGGACTTTGTGTACAACAACGCCGCCAGCGTCCAGATGTTCCTGCCGGCCATCGTGTTCCTCATCGGCTGTCTGCTGGCCTTTGCCACCGGCACCAGCTGGGGCACCTTCGGGATGCTGATCCCCATTGTCCAGAGCGTGTTCCCCATGGACAACCCCCTGTCCATCGTCTGCATCTCCGCCTGCATGGCCGGCGCAGTCTGCGGCGACCACTGCTCCCCCATTTCCGACACCACCATCATGGCCTCTGCCGGCGCCCAGTGCGACCATGTGAGCCATGTCTCCACCCAGCTGCCCTACGCCATCACCGTGGCGGCGGTGAGCTTTGTCAGCTACATCATCGCCGGCTTCGTGCCCAACGCCCTCATCGCCCTGCCCATTGCGGTGGTGCTGATGCTGCTGACCCTCTTTTTCATGCACAAGGTGTTCAGCAAACAGGCGGCGGCCTGAGCCCTGTAACGCCTCATAAAACGCAATCCCCTCCGACTGGTTACTTCCGGGTCGGAGGGGATTTTTTGTCCCTGCGGAAAAGCTCCCGCAGGCCGATATAGAGGAGAAAGACGCCGAAGAGCTTTTTCAGCAGGCGGGTGTCCAGGCTGTTGGAGAGCAGGGCGGTGGCGGCGGCGGCAGCCAGCCCCGCCAGAATGGCAGGGAGGATGGTTTTCCTGTCCAGCAGGCCGTTCTTTTTGTGGGCGGGCAGGGAGGCAGCGGCGGCGGGGAGGAAGTACAGGAGATTGATCCCCTGGGCCTGGTGCTGGCTCATCCCGGCAAAGGCGGTGAGGTAGATGAGCAGCAGGGACCCGCCCCCGATGCCGAAGGCGGACAGGATGCCCGTTACCGTCCCGGCGGCCAGGGCAATGAGCCAGCTCATCCGGTGAGGGAGGTCCAGGCCCCGTAGAGGACCAGAAGGGCGAAGAGCCGCTTGAGCCAGACCAGGGAGACCTTTTTAAAGAGTTTGCCGCCGATGAGCCCGCCCAGAAGTCCCCCCAGCAGGTAGGGGAGGGCCGCCGCCAGGTCCAGGTTCCCCCTGGCGTAATAGATCACCGCCGACAGGGCGCACAGGGGGAAGATAATGGCCACCGAGCAGGCGAAGGCCCTGCGCCGGTCCAGGCCGCACCGGGCCATGAGCAGGGGGACCAGCACCATGCCCCCGCCGCCGCCGAAAAAGCCGTTGACCAGCCCCGCCGCGCCCCCTGCCAGGGCCGCCGGGAACCAGGATTTTGAGGATTCTTTCATCACGGGTACCTCTCAGGGCTTGCAGTCTTGCGCCCGGGCGCGCAAAAGCCCTCCTCCGGCCTAGTTTGCCGGGGGAGGGCTTGGTTTATTCTTCGGGATAACGACTTACAGGGAAGGAATCTGCTGGGCCTTGTCGGTGAGGGCGGCGGGATAGCTCTCCTGCACCTGGGCGTACCAGTCCTCATAGTCTGCCGAGCGCAGGGCGTTGGCGGCCTGATACTTCCAGCGGATCTCGCCGAAGCTGTCGGCATAGATCACCTGGTAGCCTGCCACGGCGCCGGTGCTGTCGGTGTACTCCAGAACGGTGGCGTCGCCTGCCTTGCGGTCAGCGGCGAAGAGCCAGGCGGACAGGTCGGCGGACAGGGAATCCCGGTTGGCGTTTTCGGTGAGACCGCCGTTTTCCCTGGTGGTCTCGTCGGCGCTGTTTTCAGCGGCCAGAGCGGCGAAGGAGTCCGCGGTGGCCTCTCCGTCCTCCCACTGGTCCAGCAGAGCCTGGGCCTGCTCCTGGGCGGCGGCAGTCTGCTCCTCGGTGGGAGCGGCGTCGGAGCCGTCCTCGCTGGCGGTGGTCTCTGCCATCACCAGGATGCTGCGGTAGTTCATGGTCTGATAGCTGTTTTCTGCCTTGTCCCGGCTCAGGAACTGAACCACGCAGTAGCCGGTGTCGGGCACCTCAATGGCGGTGAGCTCGCCGCTGGTGCGGCCGGCCTCCATCATCCACTGGCTGAAGGTGGAGTCCAGGGCGCTGCCCAGCACCTCAGTCTTGTGGTTGTACTCCGGGTCGCTGTAGGACTCCGCGGAGCTCTCGTCCACGTATGCTTGGGCGGCGGTGTTGAAGTCAGTACCGGACTGGACCTGGGCGATCATGCTGTCGGCCTTTTCCTTGGCCTCGTCCATGGCGGCAGCCGTCTCCTCCTCGGTGGGCTCCACGGTGTTGCCGTCTGCGTCGGTGGTGGTTTCGGTGTCCGCGTAGATGTAGCAGAACCGGTAGCCATAGGAATCCAGGGCGTCGGCGTTTTCTTCATAGTAGCTCTCCAGCTCCTGGTCGCTGTAGGTGAAGGACGCGGCCTTTTCTGCGGCGTACTCATCGGCCAGCACGGAGTCGGTCAGGAGTTCTTTGAAGAGGGACTTGGTCATGTAGCTGCCATAGAGCATCTTCAGGTAAGACGCCTCAGAGACATGGTTCTGGGTGCTGTACATGGTCAGGTAGTTCAGGTTGGAGGCGATGGTCTCTTCCCCTTCGGCGGAGAGGGTGTAGCCGGCTGCCTCCGCCTCCTGGCAGAGGATGGTGACCCGCTGCAGCTCCTCCAGGGCGGACTCCAGGAAGTAGTCGGCGTAGGTGACGCCCTCTTCCTCGTTGTAGTACTGCTCGCTGGGAGACAGGGAGGTGTCATATCCATAATCTACGCCAAAGGCCTGGTACTGCTGGGCTTGGCTGGCCATGTTGTTGGCGATGGTCTGATAGTAGTAAGAGACCTGGGCGACGGAGTATTCCTCCTCCCCCACGGTGGCGGCGGTCTGGCTCTTCACGAGAATGCCGGAGTTGTACACCAGCAGGATAATCACCACAATGGCCGCAACAATGCCGATGGCCCAGTAAATCTTTGCTTTGGATGTTTCGGCCCCTTTTTGTCTAGACGTACTCATGTCGTTGCTTCGTCCTCCTTAGTTTATACTGTTAAGAAGCGTTTGATAGATACACATTATACTAAAGGATGCCGGGATTTGCAAGACAAAAAGAGACAGTTCTTCCGTGGGTGAAGGCGCAAAAAGAAAAACTTGCAAAAACAGCGAAAAATCCCTTGACAAGGCGAGGGAAATGGTGTAACTTATTTCTGTAATTTTTGATATATTTTTGGTACGTTCTTTGAACCGAAGGGGTGAAATGCCCCCCTTTCGGCATCGGAGAACGTTTTTTGTTTTTTGCACTGGGGCGCGTCTGCGCCTGCAGGGAAAGGAGACGAGAATGACCAAATATATCTTTGTAACCGGCGGTGTGGTTTCCGGTCTGGGCAAGGGGATCACCGCGGCCAGCCTGGGCCGCCTGCTGAAGGCCCGGGGGCTGAAGGTGGCTGCCCAGAAGCTGGACCCCTACATCAACGTGGACCCCGGCACCATGAGCCCCTACCAGCACGGGGAGGTGTACGTCACCGAGGACGGGGCGGAGACCGACCTGGACCTGGGCCACTACGAGCGGTTTATTGACGAGGACCTGAACAAGTACTCCAACCTGACCACCGGCAAGGTCTACTGGAACGTGCTCAACAAGGAGCGCCGGGGCGAGTACCTGGGGGAGACCGTCCAGGTGATCCCCCACATCACCAATGAAATCAAAGACTTTATCTACTCCGTGGGGAAAAAGACCGGGGCTGACGTGGTCATCACGGAGATCGGCGGCACCACCGGCGACATTGAGAGCCAGCCCTTCCTGGAGGCCGCCCGGCAGGTGGGCCTGGAGGCGGGCCGGGGCAACGCCCTGTTCATCCATGTGACGTTGGTTCCCTACCTGCGCTTCAGCGGGGAGCACAAGTCCAAGCCCACCCAGCACTCGGTGAAGGAGCTTCAGGGCATGGGCATCATCCCCAACCTGATTGTCCTGCGCTGTGACGAACCCATTGAGGAGTCCATCTTCCAGAAGATCGCCCTGTTCTGCAACGTAAAGCGGGACTGCGTGCTGGAAAACATCACCCTGCCCATCCTCTACGAGGCTCCTCTCATGCTGGAGCGGCAGAACTTCTCCGGCATCGTCTGCCGGGAGCTGGGGCTGGAGACCGAGAGCCCCGATCTGGCCGACTGGCAGGCCATGCTGGAGCAAATCCGCACCGCCCGCCGGCAGGTGACCATCGGCATCGTGGGAAAATACGTCCAGCTCCACGACGCTTATCTTTCCGTTGCGGAGGCCCTGCATCACGCGGGCTACGGCCAGGGGGCCCGGGTGGATATCCGCTGGATCGACAGCGAGACCATTACGGAGGAGAACGTAGGCCAGATCCTGGCCGGGTGCCGGGGGATCGTGGTGCCCGGGGGCTTCGGCAACCGGGGCATCGAGGGGAAGATTCTGGCCGCCCAGTACGCCCGGACCCACAACCTGCCCTACCTGGGCATCTGCCTGGGGATGCAGATTGCCGTTATTGAGTTTGCCCGCCATGTCTGCGGCCTGGAAGGGGCGGACTCCGGGGAGTTTAACCCGGACGCTCCCCACAAGGTCATCGACTTTCTCCCCGACCAGAACGACCAGGTGGACAAGGGCGGCACCCTCCGGCTGGGGGCCTATCCCTGCCTGCTGGCGGAGGGAACCAAGATCCGGGCCTGCTACGGCCAGGAGGAGATCCGGGAGCGCCACCGCCACCGCTATGAGTTCAACAACGACTACCGGCAGACCCTCCGGGACCACGGCCTGGTCCTCAGCGGGACCTCCCCCGACGGCTACATCGTGGAGACGGTGGAGCTGCCCGACCTGGACTTTTACGTGGGGGTCCAGTTCCACCCGGAGTTTAAGAGCCGTCCCAACAAGGCCCATCCTCTCTTTACCGGGCTGATTTCCGCCGCGCTGGCAGGGGAGAATTGATTTTTCCGGGAAAGCAGGTGTATCATAATGCCTGCTGAACAAAGCCAATGAACCTTGCAAGCCTTGGCTTTCAAGGCTTGCGGCTTTGTTCAGTACGTATTATAATAGAAGTATTGCCAGGGGCAAATATTTCTGAGAAAGGGATGGCAGAGGATGAAAGAAGTCATCACCGTGGGCAACATGCGGGAGAGCGACGCCCACACCATTGCACAGTACGTACCCAGTAAAGTCCTGATGTACCGGGCGGCCATGGGAGTCTGCCGGGCAGCGGACTGGAAGGGGAAGATCGGCATTCTCACCGGCGCGGGAAACAACGGGGGCGACGGCTACGCCCTGGCCTGCATCCTGGCTGACCGGGGGATTGCCTGTCAGGTGCTTCGGGTGTCGGAGAAGTTCTCCCAGGACGGGCAGCACTACCACGACCTGGCCCTGTCCAAGGGGGTGGAGATCCGGATGTTTGCCCCGGGGGAGGACCTGCGGGACTATGACATGCTGGTGGACTGTATGCTGGGCACCGGCTTTTCCGGCCGGGTGCGGGAGCCTTACCGGTCGGCCATCAAGGCGGTGAACAACGCCCGGGCCTATGTGGTGAGCGTGGATATCAACAGCGGCATGAACGGGGACACCGGCAAGGCCGAGCTGGCGGTAAAGTCCAACCTGACGGTGACCATCGGCTATTTAAAGACCGGCTTCTTCCTGGGAGACGCCATCTGGTACCTGGATAAGCTGGCGGTGGTGGACATCGGCATCCGCCTGGTGCGGGACGAGTACTTCCTGGCGACTGAGGAGGAGATCGTGTTCCCCCACACCGGCTGGGCACTGAACGGCGATAAGACCGAGCTGCTCACCCCCGGGGAGGCCGAGGACCAGCTGAAAAACGGCCAGACGGTTCCCGAGCTTGCCGTTGAGCTGGCTCTGAAGGAGCAGCATCTCATCCGGGTTCTGGGCAAGAACTCCCTGGTCAGCGACGGCTACCGGACCTACTTTGTGGAAGAGGGCAGCTTCCCGGCGGAGATTGTCTGCCGGGACGAGCCCTGAGAAACACGCGGAAAGCGACCCGCCTCCTGCCTGGAAGCGGGCCGTTTTTTCTGCCGGTGATTCCGGATTGTAGAGGGGAAGGGGCGAAAAAACCGGGGAATCTGCATGCTCATTCACTCTGCTGCATACATTTTGTATATGCAGAATATTTGGCGGAAGCATGCGCCCCGTTCTTTTTTGTCCCCTGCGGTTGTCAATCCGCCCATTTTGCGGTAAAATGTCCCCATTGCATGTAGAAAGATTTGGTGACGCTATGCTCTCTCAAGAAAACCAAGCCGCTTTTGCCGCCCTGCGCCGGCAGATCATCGCCCGGGATTTTGCCGGGCTCAACGACCGCCAGCTGGAAGGTGTTCTGGCCACGGAAGGCCCTCTGCTCCTTCTGGCCGGGGCGGGCAGCGGCAAAACCACGGTGCTCATCCACCGCATCGCCAACCTGCTGAAATACGGCAGGGGGTCCGACAGCGGGGAAGTGCCTGATTACATCACTGATGAGGACCTGGACTTTCTCTCCCGCTTCGCCCAGGACTCCGATCCTTCGGACCGGGACCAGAGCCGGGCCCGGCTCCTTTGTGCGCTGGAGCCCGCCATGCCCTGGCAGGTTATCGCCATCACCTTCACCAACAAGGCCGCCGGGGAGCTGAAGCAGCGGCTGGAAGCCGCCATCGGCCCCGACGCCAACGATATCTGGGCGGCCACCTTCCACTCCGCCTGCGTGCGCATCCTCCGGCGGGACATTGAAAAGCTGGGCTTTCCCTCCTCCTTCACCATCTACGACACGGACGATTCCCTCCGGGTCATCAAGGAGTGCCTGAAGGAGCTGAACCTGGATGACAAGTCCTTCCAGCCCCGCACGGTGCTGGGTTACATCTCCCGGGCCAAGGACGAGATGCTCCTGGCGGGGGACTACGCAGACCAGTGCCGGGCCAAGGGGGACTTCCGCCTGCAAAAGATCGCCAACGTCTACCTGGCCTATGAGAAAAAGCTCTGGGCCGCCGGGGCCCTGGACTTTGACGACATCATCCTTCACACCGTCCGCCTGCTCCAGAGCCACCCCGACGTGCGGGAGTATTACCAGCGGAAGTTCCGCTACGTCCTCATCGACGAGTATCAGGACACCAACCACCTCCAGTATCTGCTGGCGGCGCTGCTGGCCGGGGGACGGAAGAACATCTGCGTGGTGGGCGACGACGACCAGTCCATCTACCGCTTCCGGGGAGCCACCATCGAGAATATCCTCTCCTTTGAAAGCGAGTATCAGAACGCCCGGGTGATCCGCCTGGAGCAGAACTACCGCTCCACCGGCAACATCCTGGAGGCCGCCAACGCGGTCATCCGCCACAACCGGGGCCGGAAGGGAAAGAACCTGTGGACCGACCACGGGGAAGGGGAAAAGGTCCACTGCTACACTGCCGCCAACGAGCGGGAGGAGGGCATGTACATCGCCTCCCAGCTTCTCCGGGCCTACGGCCAGGGCCGCCAGTGGAAGGACTGCGCCGTGCTCTACCGGATGAACGCCCTGTCCAACCAGGTGGAAATGGCCCTCAAGAGCAACAGCATCCCCTACCGGGTGGTGGGGGGCTTCCGGTTCTTCGAGCGGGCGGAGATCAAGGATATGCTCTCCTACCTCTGCGTCATTCACAACCCCAGCGACGACCTGCGCCTGCTGCGGGTGGTGAACAACCCGCCCCGGGGCATCGGCGCCAAGACCCTGGAAACCGCCCGGGAGACCGCCCTCCGGGAGGGGAAGAGCCTGTGGGAGGTTCTCCTTCATGCCGGGGACTGGCCGGAGCTTCGCAAATCCGCCCCCAAGTTTGAAAAGTTCACCACCCTCATCCGGTCCATGGCCCGGCTGTCGGAGGAGGTCCCCCTGCCGGAGTTCTACGAAACCCTCATCCAGGAGAGCGGCTACGCGGACATGCTCTCTGCCAAGAAGGACAACGAGAGCAAGTCCCGGCTGGAAAACATCCACGAGCTGACCTCCTCCATCAGCGGCTATCTGGAGCACGCCGAGGAGCCCACCCTGGGGGGCTTCCTGGACGAGGTGGCCCTGTACACCGACCTGGACAGCGTGGAAGACACGGACAACTGCGTCACCCTCATGACCATGCACGCGGCCAAGGGGCTGGAGTTCCCGGTGGTCTTTACCGTGGGCATGGAGGAGGGGGTGTTCCCCGGCTACCGGGCCATCGGCGAGGAGGAAGAGCTGGAGGAGGAGCGCCGCCTGTGCTATGTGGCCCTCACCCGGGCCAAGGAGCAGCTCCACCTGACCTGCGCGGCCCAGCGGATGCTCTTCGGCCGCACCTCCGCCAACCTGCCCTCCCGGTTTGTCAAGGAGATCCCGGAGGAGCTGGTGGAGTTCGGGGGCCGTCCCCGGCAGCAGCCCCAGCGGGAGCTCTTCCGGGAGGAAGCCTGGCGGGAGGCGGCGGAGGACTTTTCCCAGATCGCCCGGCCCGCCCCTCAGCCCCGTCCCCGGCCGGCCTCCGGCGGAATCCCCCGGGCAGCCTACCGCAAGCCCGCCCCCAAGGCGGCCCCTCTGCCTCAGCTGCGGAAGGGGGATATGGTCCGCCACAACGCCTTCGGGGAGGGAATGGTCCTGTCCGTCCAGCCTATGGGGGGCGACGC
Organism: Clostridiales bacterium; assembly: GCA_004551945.1. GTDB lineage: Bacteria > Bacillota > Clostridia > Oscillospirales > Oscillospiraceae > Evtepia. The sequence goes on from SFPN01000037.1 coordinate 14,006, forward strand.
CCTCATCGAGGTGGCCTTCGACAACGTGGGCACCAAGCGCATGATGCTCAAGGCTGCGGCCCAGTTTATGACAACTCTGTAACGATAAAAACCGCCTGTGGGCTGAAACCCACAGTGCACTTGTCAAGAAAAAGTAGACACTAAAAAAGACAAAATTACAAGAAGCCCAGTTCGGTCTTGTACTGAACTGGGCTTTTGTAGCCCAAGGCAGCA
>SFPN01000060.1 GCA_004551945.1 Clostridiales bacterium
GATGAACTGCTTGCGCTTCATGGTGTCCTTGGGGGACACCCGCATGAAGTGCTCCGGCTCGAAGGTGGGGATGCCGGAGTATTTGAACTTCTTGCCGGGAACGGTAATGGTGTCGCCGATGGCGAACAGGCCCGGGTCGAACACGCCGATAATGTCGCCGGCGTAGGCCTCTTCCACAATTTCCCGCTCGGCGGCCATCATCTGCTGAGGTTGGCTCAGCCGCAGCTTCTTGCCGGACTGCATATGGTAATATTCGGTGTCCCGCTGGAACTTGCCGGAGCAAATCCGCATGAAGGCCAGCCGGTCCCGGTGGGCCTTGTTCATGTTGGCCTGAATTTTGAAGACGAAGGCGGAGAAATCCTCGCTGAATACATCCACCTCGCCCTGGTCGGAAACACGGGGCAGGGGAGGGGTAGTCATACGTAGAAACTCCTCCAGGAAAGGCTCCACGCCAAAGGTGGTCAGGGCGGAGCCGAAGAACACGGGGGACAAGGTGCCGTTCCGCACGGCCTCCATGTCGAACTCCCGGCCGGCGCCCAGCAGCTCCACTTCCTCCCGCAGGGCGGAGGCCTTGCTCTCGCCAATCATGTCATCCAGAGCGGGATCGTCCAGAGCTACCTCGGCGGAGCTGACCTTTTTGCCCCGCTCCTCAGCCTGGAAGAACAAAATGCGCTGCTTCTCCCGGTCATAGACGCCCTGGAACTCCTTGCCGCAGCCGATGGGCCAGTTGACGGCGTAGGTGTCGATGCCCAGTTCCCGCTCCACTTCCTCGCAGAGGTCCAGAGGATCCCGGGTCTCCCGGTCCATCTTATTGATGAAGGTAAAAATAGGGATGTGCCGCAGGGCACAGACCTTGAACAGCTTTCTCGTCTGAGGCTCCACGCCCTTGGCACCGTCGATGACCATGACGGCGCTGTCGGCGGCCATCAGGGTCCGGTAGGTATCCTCGGAGAAGTCCTGGTGGCCCGGGGTGTCCAGAATGTTGATGCAGAAGCCGTTGTGTTGGAACTGCATGACGGAGGAGGTCACGGAGATGCCGCGCTGCTTTTCAATCTCCATCCAGTCGGAGGTGGCGGCCCGGGCCCGCTTGCCCTTGACCTCACCGGCCTGGGCGATGGCGCCGCCGTAAAGCAGGAATTTTTCCGTCAGGGTCGTTTTGCCGGCGTCGGGGTGGGAAATAATCGCAAATGTTCTGCGCCGGGTGATTTCTTCTTGCAGAGTAGGCATGAAACTGCCTCCTTTTATTCACAAATGTACAGACTTAATAACTTTACCACAAGGCTTTTGCGTTTGCAAGGGGGTGAAAGGAGAAAGAGGGCTTCTGACGGCGGACATCCTTGCAAGCGCTTTTGGCCTGTGCTACAATATACCACTACCCGGATTTCCGAGAGGAGGGAGCGCAATGAGAAGGACCCGCTATGCCGGACCGGACACTCTGCGGGGGCTGACCCTCGTCAGCATGATGTTCTACCACGCCTGCTGGGACCTGGCGTATATCTTCGGCATGGACTGGGGCTGGTATGCGTCCTTCGGCTCCTACCTCTGGCAGCAGAGCATCTGCTGGACCTTCATCCTCCTCTCCGGCTACTGCGTCCAGATGGGTCGCCACCGGCTTCGCCGGGGTCTGCTGGCCTTCGGAGGCGGGGCACTGGTGTCCGCCGTGACGTTTCTCACCATGCCGGAGGACCTGGTATTCTGGGGCGTGCTGTCCCTGCTGGGCGCAGCCGTGCTGCTGACCATTCCTCTGGACTCGCTGCTGCGGCGGATCCCCGCCCGGGCGGGTCTGGCAGGCAGCTTTCTCCTGTTTTTGCTCCTGCGGGACGTGGACCGGGGATGGCTGGGCTTCGAAGGGGTCCGTTTGTGCCGCCTGCCGGAGGGGCTGTACCGCAGCCATTTCACCGCCATTCTGGGCTTTCCTCCGTCGGGCTTCTTCTCCACGGATTACTTCCCCCTGCTGCCGTGGTTCTTCCTGTTCCTGACGGGGTACTTCCTTTACCGCCTGCGGCCGGAGGGGGAGCCGTCTAACCTGCGGCTGCCTGTCGTGACCGCCCTGGGGCGGCACTCCCTGGTGGTGTATCTGCTGCACCAGCCGGTGATCTACGGCCTGCTTTGGCTTCTTTTCTCCATTTAATCCCACCGGAGGGCGAAAGCCCTCCGGTTTTTCTTGACTAACGGCATTTTTGGGCATATGCTTTCAATTAGTTGATAGTACAACTAATTGGGAGGAGACGCTATGGACCAGACCAGGCGGCAGATCACGAAGATCGCCCGGGAGGCGGGGAAGCTCGCCGTCCGGATGATGAAGGAGACGGGTATCGGCAGCGGGGAATTCGACCTGCTCCACGCCGTCCGCCACACACCGGGCATCTCGCAGAGCGAGATCTGTCAGCAGCTTAACATGGACAAGGGCGCCGTGGCCCGGCGGGTAGCCAGCCTGGAGGCCAAGGGCTACCTGACCCGCCGAAAAAACCCGGAGGACGGCCGGGGCCAGATGCTCTACGCTACGGAGGCGGCAGAAGAACTAAAACGCTCCAAGGCACAGGTGGAAACGGCATTTTACGAATGGCTGCTGGAGGAACTGACGGAGGAGGAGCGGCAGACCTTCGCTCTGCTGCTGCACCGGTTGTACGCACGGTCCAAGCAGGAGCGGCGGGAGGACTTCGTCCACGTCATCGCGCGGCTGGAAGAAACGGAGGGAGAAGGTTGAAACATTGTAATTTGAGTACTATTCCGAAGAAGGGCACACAAATCCAAGCCCCCCAAAAGAGTGGGCTTTTCAAAGAAGCAAGGAAGCTGTA
>SFPN01000061.1 GCA_004551945.1 Clostridiales bacterium
CCCTGGCAAAATGCCCCTTGGTGGCCGGCGGCGTCCTGCTCTCCCACGGACTCGCTCCGCAGTACCATCGGCGCTCGGGGGCTTAACTTCCGGGTTCGGGATGGGACCGGGTGTGCCTCCCCTGCCATGGCCGCCGGCCGCCAAGGGGCGTTCTGCTGTTTCCGGGCGGGCCGCGTGGCCGTGCCCTCAGGGCCGCACAGCGTGACCGGGCGCGAAGCCCCTCCCAGAGGGTCGCGAAGGAAGAGCTCGGCCGATTAGTACCGCTCGGCTCCACCCCTCGCGGGGCTTCCACCTGCGGCCTATCAACCTCGTGGTCTACGAGGGGCCTTACCGAAGGGAGAACTCATCTCTGGACCGGCTTCCCGCTTAGATGCTTTCAGCGGTTATCCGAACCGGACTCAGCTACCGGGCGGTGCCGTTGGTCGACAACCCGTGCACCGGAGGTCCGTCCACCCCGGTCCTCTCGTACTAGGGGCAGCCTCCATCAGTTCTCCTGCGCCCACGGAGGATAGGGACCGAACTGTCTCACGACGTTCTGAACCCAGCTCGCGTACCGCTTTGAATGGCGAACAGCCATACCCTTGGGACCTGCTCCAGCCCCTGGTTTCCCACCTGCTCGACCTGTCCGTCTCGCAGTCAAGCCTGCTTGCGCTCTTGCACTCTGAAGGACGGTTGCCGACCGTCCCGAGCAGACCTTACGTGCGCCTCCGTTACCTTTTAGGAGGCGACCGCCCCAGTCAAACTACCCACCTGGCACGGTCCCTGCGCCGGATAACGGCCGCAGGTTAGGATGCCAAGGCGCCGAGGGTGGTATTCCAAGGGCGACTCCCCCGGGACTGGCGTCCCGGGTTCTCGGTCTCCCACCTATCCTCTACACGGCGCCCCGGCAGCCAATGCCAAGCTGCAGTAAAGGTTCACGGGGTCTTTCCGTCCTTCCGCGGGTAAGTCGCATCTTCACGACTAGTGCAATTTCACCGGGCCTATGGTCGAGACAGCGTCCAAATCGTTACGCCTTTCGTGCAGGTCGGAACTTACCCGACAAGGAATTTCGCTACCTTAGGACCGTTATAGTTACGGCCGCCGTTTACCGGGGCTTGGATTCGCCGCTTCGCTTGCGCTGACGGCTCCTCGTGACCTTCCGGCACCGGGCAGGCGTCAGACCCTATACGTCGTCTTACGACTTCAGCAGAGTCCTGTGTTTTTGGTAAACAGTCGCTTGGACCTTTTCGCTGCGGCCGGACCGGGCTCGGGGAGCGTGTCCCCCCACCCAGGCCGGCGCCCCTTCTCCCGAGGTTACGGGGCGATTTTGCCGAGTTCCTTGACCATAGTTCTCCCGATCGCCTTGGTATTCTCTACCCACCCACCTGTGTCGGTTTGCGGTACGGGCCCCGTCGGGCTCCCTAGGGGTTTTTCTCGGCAGCATGGGCTCACTGGCTTCGCCTTGCGGCTTCGTCCGGCGCCTCAGGCTCACGTGGCTCCCGCGTTTCACTGGGAGCCGCCCTACGCGCCATCGCGGGGACGTCCAGAACCCCGTCCAGCTACCCTCCTGCGTCGCCCCATCGGTTGTAGCGCCCTTCCGGGGGTGCGGGAATGTCGGCCCGCTGTGCATCGGCTACGCCTTCCGGCCTCGCCTTAGCCCCCGACTGACCCTGGGAGGATTAGCCTCGCCCAGGAAACCTTGGGTTTACGGCGGCGGGGTTTTCCACCCCGCTCTCGTTACTCATGCCAGCATTCTCACTCCCGGGCGCTCCACCGAGGGTCGTCCCTCGGCTTCGCCGCGCACGGGAAGCTCCCCTACCACCGGAACCAATGTTCCGGTCCGCCGCTTCGGCGCGATGCTTAGCCCCGTGTATTGTCGGCGCATGTCCACTCGACCAGTGAGCTATTACGCACTCTTTGAATGGGTGGCTGCTTCTAAGCCAACATCCTGGTTGTCTGGGCGGACGCACATCCTTTGCCACTCAACATCGACTTGGGGGCCTTAGCGGGCGGTCTGGGCTGTTTCCCTTTCGAACACACAGCTTAGCCCACATGTTCTGACTCCCGGGCTGTGGACCATGGGTATTCGGAGTTTGGTCTGCGTTGGTAGGCGGTGAGGCCCCCGCGGCAGTCCAGTGCTCTACCCCCCATGGTAAACGCCCGAGGCTAGCCCTAAAGCTATTTCGGGGAGAACGAGATATCTCCGGGTTTGATAGGCCTTTCACTCCTATCCACGGGTCATCCCCCCAGTTTTCAACCTAGGTGGGTTCGGCCCTCCACGGGGTCTTACCCCCGCTTCAGCCTGCCCATGGATAGCTCACCCGGCTTCGCGTCTGCGGCGCGCGACTCGACGCCCTGTTCGGACTCGCTGTCGCTACGGCTCGCTTCGTGGCTTGGCCTCGCCACGCGCCGCAACTCGCTGGCTCATTCTACAAAAGGCACGCCGTCACACCTGCGAGCAGGTGCTCCGACTGCTTGTGGGCAGGCGGTTTCAGGTGCTGTTTCACTCCCCTCCCGGGGTGCTTTTCACCTTTCCCTCGCGGTACTAGTGCGCTATCGGTCACAGGAGAGTATTTAGGCTTGGAGGGTGGACCCCCCTGCTTCCCACCGGGTTTCACGTGTCCGGCGGTACTCGGGCACCGTCAGGCGGGCGTCGCGCTTCGCGTACGGGGCTCTAACCCCCTCCGGCCCGGCTTCCCATCCGGTTCCGCTCGCGCGCCGCTTTGTAACCGCACTGTAGACGGCCCCACGACCCCGGCCCGGCTTTCGCTCGGGCCGGTTTGGCCTCTTCCCCGTTCGCTCGCCACTACTGGGGGAATCTCGCTTGATTTCTCTTCCTCCGGGTACTTAGATGTTTCAGTTCCCCGGGTTGCCCCCTCCGGGCCTATGCGTTCGGCCCGGAGGCGACGCGCCTCGACGGCGCGCCGGGTTTTCCCATTCGGAGACCCGCGGGTCAAAGGGCGTGTGCCCCTCACCGCGGATTATCGCAGCTTGCCGCGTCCTTCGTCGGCTTCCTGTGCCAAGGCATCCGCCGCCTGCCCTTACCATCTTCCTTCTATCTCAGACGGTATGGTTTCACGACTCGTCGGGCCCCGCCTCGCGGGGCCCTTGGGTGTCATATTGCATGAGATGCGATCTTCTAGAAGAAAATCTTCGTTGGTCACGCTATGCAGCTCTCAAGGTACGGCCAGGGCGAGCCCCGGGGACCGGACGCCGCGCGGGGAAGTCCCGCGACGACCAGGCGACCGGA
>SFPN01000015.1 GCA_004551945.1 Clostridiales bacterium
CTGCATGAGACGGCTTTTGTGGCAAAAAGCCACAAAAGGGCAACGCGAATCGCGGTGCCTTCTTAATAAAAACCAAAGGTTTTTATTAAGAATTCGTATTCATTGTTGGGGAGACACCAGGCTGCGAAAGACTTTGCTTCCTGGTCCAGTTCGTAAAGGAAACAAGAAACCACCAGTCCCGTTTAGAACGGAACTGGTGGTTTAGAAATTTTATGGTTACGAATGTTTCGTGCAGGCAGAACAGGCGCTTATTCTGCGAACAGGCCCTTGGACAGCACGATCTTCTGGATCTCGCTGGTGCCCTCGTAGATCTGGGTGATCTTGGCGTCACGCATCAGGCGCTCCACGTGGTACTCCTTCATGAAGCCGTTGCCGCCCAGCATCTGGACTGCGTCGGTGGCCACGTGCATGGCGGTCTCGGCGGCGATCAGCTTGGCCTTGGCAGCGGAAGCGGAGAAGGGCTTGTGGCTGTCCTTGTCGCAGGCAGCCTTGTAGACCATGTACTTGGCCATCTCGATCTCGTTGGCCAGGTCCACCATGCGGAAGGCCAGGTGCTGGTTCTTGTACAGAGGCTTCTTGAACTGCTCGCGGACCATCAGGTACTTCCGGGCGATCTCGAAGGCGCCCTCAGCAATACCCAGGGCCTGGGAGGCGATGCCGATGCGGCCGCCGTCCAGGGTCTTCAGAGCGGCGGGGAAGCCCTTGCCGGGAGGGGTAATCATGTTGGCTGCGGGAATATGCACATCGTTGAAGTGCAGCTCGCTGACCATAGCGCTGCGGATGCCCATGGTGTTGTGGCGGTCGCCGATGGTGAAGCCGGGGGTGTTCTTTTCCACCACGAAGGTGGCCATGCTCTTGGGGCCGGCCTCATGGTCGGTGAGGGCATAGACGGCGAAGTAGTCAGACAGAGGACCGTTGGTGATGAAGCACTTGTCGCCGTTGATGATGAACTCGTCGCCCTTGCGCTCAGCGAAGGTCTTCAGGCCGCTGACGTCGGAGCCGGCGTTGTGCTCGGTGAGGCCGAAGGAGCCGAAGTGACCGTCCCGGATGACGGGGGGCATAAACCGCTTGAGCTGCTCGTCGGTGGCTTCGGAGAAGTACAGGGAGCCGCCGTACAGAGAGGTGGACACGGAGAAGGAAACGGACAGGGAGGGATCAACCTTGGAGATCTCCTCGATAGCCAGAGCGTACTCCATGTAGCCCAGACCCTGGCCGCCGTATTCCTTGGCATAGGGCAGACCGATAAAGCCCATGCTGGACAGTTCTTTATAGAGCTCCACGTCGTAGACGCGGGTCTCGTCACGCTCGAGGACACCGGGAGCTACTTTCTTCTCGGTGAAATCACGGGCCATCTTCTGAATGGAAAGCTGCTGTTCGGTAAGTTCAAAATTCATAACGATTGTCTCCTTTTTATATTGGTGAAAACCAACTGGCCTGCTTGACTGAAAGCGCTGTCATGCTGACAGATATTTCGACAACTGGTTCCGGCCAAGGACAAATTGTACGCTACCACCTTACCACAGGATATGACGAAAAGCAACGAAGGAGCAGGGACTTTTTTCGTGCAAAAGTAATATTTTTTACTTTCCCTTACGCAACAAAAGGGGTCAGGGGAACAAAGAGGGAAAAAGCAAAAAAGAAACGGCAGCGATCTGCTTATCGCTGCCGTTCTTCACTAAAAAAGAGAGAAAAGAGAGAGAAAAGAGAGTGTGTAAGTTAAGTCAGAAGTGATTTGGTTCTCTGCTGCTTACAAGTGATATCCTACCGGAGAATTATGACCAAAGTATTGGAATCATATGGACAAATTGTGAATTTGATTTCGAGTTTGTAAACAATCGTTTTTTCACGGGCCGCCGCTGTTCACCGGGCCGGAATTCCCGGCGGTTTGACCGGGGAGGGCGTTCCCACAAAAAAGCCGAAGGCCCCAGGGGCCTTCGGGAACGGGCGCGCCCTCATTGGTCCGGGGCGCTGTCTTTTTCCGCGGTACGGATGGAAATCTCATAGGCCGTCCGCTCCTGGGTCACCTCTCCCAGGGTTTTCAGATAGGTGCGGCTCTGGAGCCGTCCCTCCAGAGCCAGGGTGTCGCCGGTTTTCCATTGCCCGCAGGCCAGGGCCAGGCTGCCCCAGGCGATACAGGGCAGGTAGTCCGCCCGGCGGTACCGGCGGTTTACCGCCAGCAGCAGGTCGCAGATGTCCCGGCCCAGGGGAGTGCGCCGGAGGACCGGCTCCTTGCACAGGGTGCCCCGGAGGAACACCTGGTTGCAGGGGTCCCCCTGGGCGGGCTCCACCGACTTGGCCAGGACGGTGATCACCAGGCGGCTGCCCACGCCGCTGCGGTTGTTGAAGGACCGGACCTGGCCGCAGACCTCCAGGAAGGTCCCCGGCTGGGGCAGGGGCGCCTCCTCCGGGGTCCGGGCCAGCAGGATGTTCAGCCGATCCTCCCGCCCGGACAGACGGGGGACCGACAGGGGAAACCGGTAAAAGTCGATGCCGTGCACCCGGTGGGAGAACACGGCGTCTCCCGCCATGGTTCCCCGCAGGATCACCCGGTTTTCTGTTTGCTCCATGTCAGACCGCCTCCCAAATGTGTTGACTGTCTGAACCATATGCGGGGGACGGGGGCAAATATGCGGGAATTTGGACCCTCCGTCAGCCCAGGGCCACGTCCAGCACCATCATGAGGGAGAAACCGATCAATGTAAACAGCGCCATCCAGTCCTTGTTCTCGTTGGTCTGGCTCTCGGGGATGAGCTCCTCCACCACCACATAGATCATGGCCCCGGCGGCGAAGGCCAGCAGGAAGGGCAGGCAGGTGCGGACCTTCAGCACCAGCAGAGCCCCCAGAACCCCGGCAATGGGCTCGGCCAGGCCGCTGAGCTGTCCGTAGAAGAAGGACCTGCGCCGGGAGTAGCCCTCCCGCCGGAGGGGGACGCTCACCGCCATGCCCTCGGGCAGGTTCTGCATCCCGATGCCCAGGGCCAGCAGCCAGGCGGCCTCCGGCGCGCCGCCCTCCAGACCGTAAGCCAGGGAGCCGAAGGCCACGCCGATGGCCATGCCCTCGGGAATGTTGTGAAGGGTGATGGAGAAGATGAGCATAGCCGAGCGCTTCCGCCCCTCCCGCCCGCCGGGAGGAAGCCCCGCCCGCTTCTGGCTGAACCGGGTGAAGAAGCGGTCCCCCAGAAAGAGCAGGATGCCGCCTCCCAAAAAGCCCGCCAGGGCGGTGAGCCAGGGGTTTAGGCCCAGGGTCCCGGCCATTTCGATGGAGGGGGCCAGCAGGGACCAGAAGGCGGCGGCGACCATGACGCCCCCGGCCATGCCCAGCAGGGCGTCCATCAGGTTCCGGTTGGGCTTTTTCAAAAAGAAGACCAGGCAGGCCCCCAGGGCGGTGATGCTCCAGGTGAAGAGGGTAGCCAGCAGGGCCTGGACGGGGTAGGCCAGCTGGAAGAGTGCGTCAAGCATAACAAGCCTCCTCAGGGTGATTGCCCCCCAGACAGGGGGACGCTTCATCCTATGAGGGAGCCGGGGGAGAGGTGCCTATCCCTGTCGGAACAAAGGAAAAGCAGTTGACGCTCTTTCTTTTTCCCGTTAAAATAACAAAGCATCCATTTTTCTGCGGAAGGAGCATCCTCCCCTATGAAACCAAGCAAACGGGCCGCGGCCAGGGCGGCCTTTCCTTTTACCATTCCCATCCTCACAGGCTTTCTCGTCCTGGGCATCGCGTATGGCATCTATATGAAGTCTCTGGGCTTTTCACCCCTGGCCCCCATTCTCATCAGCCTCTTCGTCTTTGCCGGGTCCATGCAGTTTGTGGCGGGGAGCGTTCTCACTCAGGCCTTTGCCCCGGTGAGCGCCTTTTTCCTCACCCTCATGGTCAACGCCCGGCATGTGTTCTACGGGGTCTCCATGCTGGAAAAGTACCGGGGCCTGGGGAAGAAAACCTTCCCCACCATCTTCTGGATGTGCGACGAGACCTTTTCCGTGAACGTCTCCGCCGAGATTCCCGAGGGGGTGGACAAGGGATGGTTCTACTTCTTTGTGTCCCTGTTTGACTACAGCTACTGGATCACCGGCACCATTCTGGGGTCGGTGCTGGGGCAGTTCATCCCCTTCGACACCACCGGGGTGGACTTTGCCATGACCGCCCTGTTCCTGGTGATCCTGGTGGGCCAGTGGGAGAAGGAGAAGAGCCACATCAGCACCCTGGGGGGCCTGGGGATTTCCCTGGTGTGCCTGGTGGTCTTTGGCCCGGACCACTTCATCCTGGCGTCCATGGTGGGGATTGTCCTCTTCCTGACCCTGCTGCGCCGGCCCATTGAAAGGAGGCTGGAGGAATGACCAACGCCCAGATGATTTTGACGGTGGTTATCATCATGGCCGCCACCATGCTCACCCGGTTTCTCTCTTTCCTGGTGTTTCCGGCGGGAAAGGAGACCCCGGCCTTCGTCCGCTACCTGGGCAAGGTTCTCCCGGCGGCGGCCATGTCCATGCTGGTGATCTACTGCTATAAGGGTGTGGACCTGACGGCGGGAAACCACGGGGCCCCGGAGCTTCTGGCGGGCCTGGGGGTCATCCTGCTGCACAAGTGGAAGCACAACATGCTCCTGTCCATCGGCGGCGGCACCGCCCTGTACCTGGTGCTGATCCATCTGGTGTTTTGAGGGAACCCAACGCCGCTATACCCTCCGCGCGGGAAGACGAAAAACCCCCCGACCCAATTGGGCCGGGGGGTTCGTTTGTCTATCGGGGATAGAGGTGTGGGCTTAATACTCCACAAAGCCCTCGTACACCATCACGGCGTCGCCGGTGAGGATCACTTCGTGGTCGGTGTAGTTGACCACCAGGTCGCCGCCCACCAGCTTCACGGTGATGTCGCGGCCCTTTTCCACATAGCCGTTTTCCGTGGCGGCAATGACGGCGGCGCAGGCGCCGGTGCCGCAGGCCACGGTCTCGCCGTTGCCCCGCTCATACACCCGCATCCGCAGGGTCTCGTCGTTGACAATGCGGACAAACTCGGTGTTGATGCGCTCGGGGAAGTACTTGGCGTACTCGAACTTGGGGCCGATGGTCTCCAGGTCCAGGGAGGAGGGGTCGTCGCAGAAGACCACGCAGTGGGGGTTGCCGATGGAGGCGCAGGTGATGTTGTAGGTGCCGTCGGCAATGTCCACCGGCCGGTTGATGATGGTGTTGCCGGGGAGGGTGGTGGGCAGGCTGCTGGTGAGCAGGTCAGCCTTGCCCATGCCCACGCTCACCGTGTTGGCCTTGCCGTTGCGGATCATCAGCAGCAGGCTCTTGATGCCGGCGGCGGTCTCGATGGTCATGTACTCCTTCTTCACAATGCCCTTGTCGTAGAGGTACTTGCCCACGCAGCGGATGCTGTTGCCGGCCATCTTGCCCTCGCTGCCGTCCCGGTTGAAGATGCGCATTTTGGCGTCGGCCACGGTGGAGTTTTCAATGAGGACGATGCCGTAGCCGCCGATGCCGTAGTGCCGGTCGCAGACGCTGACGCACAGGGAGCCGGGGCTGGAGATCTTGCCGTCCCGGTTGTCGAAGAAGATGTAGTCGTTGCCGCAGCCCTGCATCTTGGCGAAGGGCAGCTGCTGCCGCTCCTTGCGCATGTTGTTCAGGTCCACCAGCTCGGTGTTGCTCAGGTGGAACTTGCTGGCCATCATGTTGGCCATGGCGTTGGCAGTGTCCAGGGAGGTGATGGAGGCGATGGAGTGGCGGATGGCCTCCCGGTGCAGCTCAATGTAGTCGGAGAGGGTGTCGTCGTACAGGGCGCCGGTGTAGATGATAAGGCCGATCTTGCCCTCTTCCATCAGCCGGTAGGCCTGGGAGCCAGGGCCGATGTCCCCGATCTCCGTCACCTGGATGCCCAGGCTGCGGATGGTTTCGGCGGTGTCCCGGGTGGCGTACATGGGCATGTTCAGGTCGCCGAACTTCTTGGCCAGGCCCACCACCTCGGGCAGCTCGTGGTTCTCCACGCTGATGAGAACCCCCTTGCCGTTGTAGTGCCGGTAGCCGGCGGCGGCCAGACCCTTGAAGATGGCCTCGTTGAAGGTGCGGCCCAGGCCCAGGACCTCGCCGGTGGACTTCATCTCGGGGCCCAGCATGGAGTTGGCGTCGGTAATCTTCTCAAAGGAGAACACGGGGACCTTCACGGCGTAGTAGGGCGGAATCTTCTGCAGGCCGCCCTCGTAGCCCAGCTCCTTCAGAGTGGCGCCCATCATGATCCGGGTGGCCAGGTCCACCATGGGGATGCCGGTGACCTTGGACAGATAGGGGATGGTGCGGGAGGCTCTGGGGTTGACCTCAATGACGAAGAGCTCCCCGTGATAGATCAGGTACTGGATGTTCACGAGGCCCTTGGTGCCCAGGGCCAGAGCCAACTTCTCGGAGCACTCCACCACCACCTGCATCATCTTGTCCGTCAGGCTGTAGGGAGGATAGACGGCGATAGAGTCGCCGGAGTGGACGCCTGCCCGCTCGATGTGCTCCATGATGCCGGGCATGAGCACGTCCACGCCGTCGGAGATCACGTCCACCTCCAGCTCGGTGCCGGGCATGTACTTATCCACCAGCACGTCGTTGCGGAAGCCGCCGGAGAGGATTACGTTCATGTACTTCTTCACGTCGTTCCGGTCGTGGGCGATGACCATGTTCTGGCCGCCGATGACGTAGGAGGGGCGGAGCAGGACGGGGTAGCCCAGGTCCTCGGCGGCGTTCAGGGCCTCCTCCAGGGTGGTGACGCTCATGCCCTTGGGGCGGCGGAAGTTCAGGGTTTCCAGCAGGGCGTCGAACCGGCCCCGGTCCTCGGCCATGTCGATGCCGTCGGCAGAGGTGCCCAGGATGGGGATGCCCTGTTTATCCAGAAAGTCGGTGAGGGAGATGGCGGTCTGTCCGCCGAAGGCCACCACCACGCCCACGGGCTTTTCCACCTGGATAACGCCCATCACGTCCTCGGGGGAGAGGGGCTCGAAGTACAGCCGGTCGGCGGTGTCGTAGTCGGTGGAGACGGTCTCGGGGTTGTTGTTGATGATGACCACGTCGTAGCCCATTTCCTTCAGGGTCTGGACGCAGTGGACGGAGCTGTAGTCAAACTCGATGCCCTGGCCGATGCGGATGGGGCCGGAGCCCAGCACGATGACGGTCTGCTTGCCGGTGCGGGGGAAGGAGCGGGCGTCGCAGGTGTCGTCGTAGGTGGAGTAGAAATAGGGGGTCTGGGCCTGGAACTCGGCGGCGCAGGTGTCCACCATCTTGTAGCTGGGCAGGCGGTGGGGGAGGGTGCTCTCCTCCACCCCGGCCAGCCTGGCCAGGACCTTGTCGGGATAGCCGTACTTCTTGCCCTGGAGGTAGCTTTCCGGGGTGATGCCATTTTTCTCAATGGAGGCCTCAAACTCCACCAGGTTCTTGATCTTGCAGATGAACCACTTGTCGATTTTGGTTACCTCGTTGATGTGGTCCACGCTGACCCCCTGGGAGAGGGCCTCGAAGATGGTGAACAGCCGCAGGTCGTCCATGGAGGCCAGGCGCTCGTCCAGGCTCCTGCCGGAGGTATCGGTGCGGCGGAGGCTGTCCAGCTTGATCTCCGCGCCCCGGACGGCCTTCATGAGGGCGGCCTCGAAGGTGTGCTCAATGGACATGACCTCGCCGGTGGCCTTCATCTGGGAGCCCAGCTTCCGGCTGGCCCCGTGGAACTTGTCAAAGGGCCACTTGGGGAACTTGCACACCACGTAGTCCACGGCGGGCTCGAAGCAGGCGTAGGTCTCCCCGGTGACGTCGTTTTTGATTTCGTCCAGGGTGTAGCCCAGGGCGATCTTGGCGGTGACCTTGGCGATGGGGTAGCCGGTGGCCTTGGAGGCCAGGGCGGAGGACCGGGAGACACGGGGGTTCACCTCAATGACGGCGTATTCAAAGCTGTCGGGGTTCAGGGCAAACTGGCAGTTGCAGCCGCCCTCAATGCCCATTTCCTCGATGATGCTCAGCGCGGCAGTGCGGAGCATCTGATACTCCTTGTCGCTGAGGGTGAGGGCGGGAGCCACCACGATGGAGTCACCGGTGTGGATGCCCACGGGGTCAAAGTTTTCCATGGAGCAGATGGTGATGGCGGTGCCGTTGTGGTCCCGCATCACCTCGAACTCGATTTCCTTCCAGCCGAAGATGTACTTTTCAATGAGGACCTGGGTGATGGGGGAGTAGTCCAGGCCCACGGCGCCCACTTCCCGCAACTCCTCCTCGCTGTAGGCCACGCCGCCGCCGCCGCCGCCCAGGGTGAAGGCGGGCCGGACGATAACGGGGTAGCCGATGCGGTTGGCAATGGCCACGGCGGACTCAATGTCGTTGGCGGTGTCCGAGGGGATGGTGGGCTGGCCGATGCGGGCCATGGCGTCCTTGAACAGCTGCCGGTCCTCGGCCTTGTCAATGGCGTCGGCATTGGTGCCGATGAGGCGCACGTTGTGGGAGGCCAGGAAGCCCTCGTGGGCCAGCTCCATGGCGATGGTCAGACCGGTCTGGCCGCCCAGGCCAGCCAGCAGGCTGTCGGGCTTGGTCTCTTCAATGATGCGCTTGACGGTCTGGGTGGTGAGGGGCTCCAGATACACCGCGTCCGCCATGGCGTTGTCGGTCATGATGGTGGCGGGGTTGGAGTTAATGAGGACGGTTTCGATGCCCTCCTGCTGGAGGACCCGGCAGGCCTGGGTGCCGGCGTAGTCGAACTCGGCGGCCTGGCCGATGACAATGGGGCCGGAACCGATCACCAGCACTTTTTTAATGGATGTATCCTTCGGCATTACAAGCCCTCCTTCATCGTTTCGGTAAAGCGGTCAAAGGCGGTCTGGCAGTCCAGGGGACCGCCGTGTGCCTCGGGGTGGAACTGGAGAGAGAAGGCGTGGTAGGCGGGGTAGTCCACACCCTCGCAGGTGCCGTCGTTCACGTTCACGAACCGCAGCACCCCTTCGGTGCCTTCCAGGGAGGCGGCGTCCACCGCGTAGCCGTGGTTCTGGCTGGTGATGGAGACCTTCCCCTCCACCAGGTCCTTCACCGGCTGGTTGGCGCCCCGGTGGCCGAACTTCAGCTTGGTGGTCCTGGCGCCTGCCGCCAGGGCCATCATCTGGTGGCCCAGGCAGATGCCGAACATGGGGATCTTGCCGAAGAGCTTCCGGATCTGCTGGATGCAGAACAGGTTGTCCGCCGGGTCGCCGGGTCCGTTGGAGAGCATCACCCCGTCGTGCCCCCCGGCCAGGATGGTCTCAGCGGGGGTGTTGTAGGGGTAGACGGTCACCTGGCAGCCCCGGAGCAGCAGGCTGTTGGCGATGGACTGCTTGGCGCCGTAGTCAATGAGGGCCACGGAGAACTTCACGTCCCCCTCAGGGGAGAGAACGGAGACTTCCTTCTCGCTGGTGCTCTCCACAGACTGCTCCACCCGGTAGGCCTTCAGGGCTTCCATGTCCGGCGGGGTCTCCTCGGTGGTGATGACGGCGTTCATGACGCCCTTGTCCCGGATCATCTGGGTGAGCATCCGGGTGTCCACCCCGGCGATGCCCACCACGTTCTGGTCCTTCAAAAAGGCGTCCACAGACTGGTCACAGCGGAAGTTGGAGGGCTCTTGGCAAAACTCCCGGACCACCACGCCGCCCATCTGGCACTGGGGGCTCTCCTTGTCCTTGAGGCAGATGCCGTAGTTGCCGAACTGCGGGAAGGTGTAAATCACCAGCTGGCCGAAGTAGCTGGGATCGGTCAGGCTTTCCACACAGCCGGTCATGCCGGTGGTAAAGACCAGCTCGCCCGTGACTGTGCCGGAGGCGCCGAAGCTCTGCCCCTCCAGGACCTGGCCGTTTTCTAAGTAGAGATATGCTTTTTTCATCTTGTCCCTCCATCCATAAATACAGGAAATGAACGGCTGCGCAATTTATGCCGCTTCTCTGACGAATGCGTAATTTTCAACTCTTAAGTATACCGGAAAGTTATCCTCCCGTCAATGAAATCCTGCGGGACGGGACGAAAAACAAACCGGGTAATCTTTCATGGGTTTTGTGGTACCTGACGAAAAAATATTCATAACAACAGGGTTATGTGAATATTTATTCTGTATATCCACAAAAAACCGGGGGAAGCCGTGCCGCGGTTTCTCCCGGTTCTTTTGTGAGGTAATCAGTAGAGCACCATGTACTTGGCGATCTCCCAGCTGGAGACGCGGGTGCAGTATTCCTGCCACTCCTTCTTCTTGCCGGAGATGTACTGGGGATAGATGTGGGGGCCCAGGACGGACTGGATGAGGGGATCGGCCTCCAGGGCGAACAGGGCGTGCTCCAGGGAGTCGGGCAGGTCGTCGATGCCGTTGGCGGCCCGGGCTGCGGCGTCCATGTCGAAGATGTTCTCGGTGATCTCCTCCGGGGGCTCCAGACCCCGCTCGATGCCGTCCAGACCGGCGGCCAGGCAGACAGCCAGGGCCAGGTAGGGGTTGCAGGAGGGGTCGGGGTTGCGCAGCTCCACCCGGGTGCTGTTGCCCCGGGCCGCGGGGATGCGGATGAGGGCGGACCGGTTGGAGGCGGACCAGGCCAGGTAGCAGGGGGCCTCATAGCCGGGCACCAGACGCTTGTAGGAGTTCACCAGGGGGTTGGTGATGGCGGTCATGCCCTTCACGTGCTCCAGCAGGCCCGCGATGAAGTGATAGGCCTCCTTGGACAGGCCCCGGTCCCCCTGGGGATCGTAAAAGACGTTCTTGCCGTCCTTGAACAGGGACATGTTGATGTGCATGCCCGAGCCGGCGGTGCCGTAGATGGGCTTGGGCATGAAGGTGGCGTGCAGGCCGTTGGCATAGGCGATCTTCTTCACGGTCTGCTTGAAGGTGATGATGTTGTCGGCGGCCTTCAGGGCCTCGGCGTATTTGAAGTCGATCTCGTGCTGGCCGGCGGCGCACTCGTGGTGAGAGGCCTCGATCTCGAAGCCCAGGTTTTCCAGGGCCAGGCAGATCTCCCGGCGGGTGTAGTCCCCGTGGTCGATGGGGCCCAGGTCGAAGTAGCCGGCCTCGTCGCCGGTTTTGGTGGTGGGCTTGCCCTCCTTGTCCATTTCAAAGAGGAAGAACTCGCACTCGGGGCCCACGTTGAAGGTGTAGCCCATCTCGGTCGCCCGGGCCAGGACCCGCTTCAGCGCCCCTCTGGGGTCGCCGATAAAGGGGGTGCCGTCGGGGTTGCACACGTCGCAGATGAGCCGGGCCACTTTTCCCTGCTGCTCGTACCAGGACAGGATGGTGAAGGTGTCCAGGTCGGGGTAGAGGTACTGGTCGGACTCGTGAATCCGGGTGAAGCCCTCAATGGAGCTGCCGTCAATGGAGATCTGGTTGCTGACTGCCTTGACGATCTGAGAGGCGGTGATGGCCACGTTCTTTGCCTGGCCGAACATATCGGTAAACTGCATGCGGATGAAGTCTACACCCTCTTCTTCCACCATGCGGATAATGTCTTCTTTGGTATATTTACCCATTCCGGTCGATTCTCCTTTCCCGCAAAAAAAGGACAAGTAAGCTTCGAATTCCGAAGCACCCGTCCGCTCCATTAAATTATAGTATTCCCGGTGTTGCCTGTCAAGGAAAAAGTCGCTTCTGCAAGTTTTTTTGTGAGAGGATTCACGGTTTGACCGGGATTTGTGTTGTTTGCACAGAGGCTCCTTCTTAAAATATAAGAAACAACAGCGGCCAAACCATTGCAAATTTTTCGGTTTTATGGGAGAATAGGAGGGTATGGAATATGCGGATGTGTAAAAGCACCCCAGCGGCCAATCCAACTCAAAGCAGAAAGGGATCGATATCGATGAAAAAGCTGGAACAGATTTATGAAGGAAAAGCCAAGAAAGTCTTCCGGACCGACGATCCGGAGCAGTTCATTGTGGAATATAAAGACGACGCCACGGCCTTTAACGGCCTGAAGAAGGGCACCATCCTGGGCAAGGGCGCCATCAACAACCGGATGACCAACCTGCTCATGCAGATGCTGGAGAAGAAGGGCGTGCCCACCCACTTTGTGGAGGAGCTCAGCGACCGGGAGACCGTGGTGAAGAAGGTCACCATCGTTCCCCTGGAGGTCATCATCCGCAACGTCTCCGCCGGCCACTTTGCCGAGCGGTACGGGGTGGAAGAGGGCATCACCTTCGATGAGCCCACCATCGAGTTCTCTTATAAGAACGACGACCTGGGCGATCCCCTCATCAACGCCTACCACGCCCGGGCCCTGAAGCTGGCCACCCGGGAGGAGATTGACACCATCGTGGACCTGGCCTTCAAGGTTAACGAGGCCCTGAAGGAGTTCTTCCTCACCGTGGGCATCAAGCTGGTGGACTTCAAGCTGGAGTTCGGCCGCACCACCGACGGGACCATCATCCTGGCCGACGAGATCTCTCCGGACACCTGCCGCCTGTGGGACAAGGACACCAACGAGAAGCTGGACAAGGACCGCTTCCGCCGGGACCTGGGCAACGTGGAAGGCGCTTACCAGGAGGTCATGCGCCGCCTCATGGGAGAACAGGCATAAGCTGCCCCGCCAAGGGATAAGGATAAGAAGGTCTGCGCGGGGAGAACCGCGCAGGGAAAAAGGAGGAAATGCTGATGTGTGGTATTGTCGGCTTTACCGGCAGCCAAAACGCAGCCCCGATCCTGCTTGACGGGCTGAAAAAACTGGAATACCGGGGATACGACTCCGCCGGCATCGCTGTGCTGGGGGACGAGGGCATCCACATGGAGAAAGCCAGCGGCATGATCAGGAACCTGGACGCCAAGATCCAGGGGGGCGCGGCCCTGCCCGGCCTGTCCGGCATCGGTCACACCCGCTGGGCCACCCACGGGGAGCCCAGCGATGTGAACGCCCACCCCCATATGAGCAACGACGGCAAGTTTGCCATCGTCCACAACGGCATCATTGAAAACTACGCCCTCCTGCGGGAGGAGCTGCAGGCCAAGGGCTTCCAGTTCAAGAGCGAGACCGACACCGAGGTGGTGGTCCACCTGCTGGACCTGTACTACGAAGGGGACCTGAAGAAGGCAGTATTAAAGACCGTGTCCCGGCTGGAGGGAGCTTATGCCCTGGGCATTCTGTGCGCCGACCAGCCCGGCCGGATCATCGCCGCCCGCCACGCCGCCCCCCTGATTCTGGGCGTGGGCGTGGGGGAGAACTACTTCGCCTCTGACGTCACCGCTCTGGTGGCCTACACCAAGAACGTGGTCTACCTGGAGGACGGGGAGATCGCGGACATCACCCCCGAGTCCATCACCCTCTACAACGACCTGGGCAAGGAGCTGGAGGTGAAGATCACCCGCATCGCCTGGGACATCGCCGCGGCGGAAAAGGGGGGCTACGACCACTTCATGCTCAAGGAGATCATGGAGCAGCCCAACGCCCTCAAGTCCACCATCGAGCCCCGGATCAAGGACGGGGAGGTGGTCCTGGACGACTTCTCCCTCAGCGACGAGGACTTAAAGAAGATCAACAAGGTGATGATCACCGCCTGCGGGTCCGCCTTCTATGCCGGCAGCGTGGGCAAGTATGTAATCGAGCAGCTCTGCCGCCTGCCGGTGGAGGCCGACCTGGCCTCGGAGCTGCGCTACCGCAACCCCCTGGTGGATGAGCACACCCTGCTGGTGGTGGTCTCCCAGTCCGGGGAGACGGCGGACACCATCGCTGCCATGAAGGAGTGCAAGGCCCGGGGCGCCCGGGTGCTGGCGATCGTGAACGTGGTGGGCTCCACCATCGCCAAGCTGGCCGACGACGTGGTGTACACCTGGGCCGGTCCCGAGATCGCCGTGGCCACCACCAAGGGGTACACCACCCAGGTGGCGGTGATGGATATGCTGGCGGTGTACTTAGCCCGCCGCCTGGGCAAGCTGGACGACCAGGAGAACAAGAAGCTGGTGGACGCCATTCTCCAGTTCCCCAGCCTCATCCAGCGGGCCATTGACTTAAACCCCAACATCCAGGACCTGGCGGAGAAGTATCACGGCCACAACAACCTGTTCTTCATCGGCCGCAACCTGGACTACGCCGCCTGCATGGAGGGCTCCCTGAAGCTCAAGGAGATCTCCTACCTCCACTCGGAGGCCTACGCCGCCGGGGAGCTGAAGCACGGCACCATCGCCCTCATTGAGAAGGACCGCCCGGTGATTGCCCTGGCCTGCTACGAGCAGCTCTTCGACAAGATGATGAGCAACATCAAGGAGGTCAAGGCCCGGGGCGCCCAGGTGCTGGCGGTGGTGCTGGAGGGCAACCGCCAGATCTTTGCCGAGGCCGACGACGTGCTCTTCGTCCCCCGGACGGTGCCCCTGTTCAACTCCCTGCCGGAGATCGTGCCCCTGCAGCTTTTCGCCTACTATGTGGCAAGAGCCAACCACTGCGACATCGACAAGCCCAAGAACCTGGCCAAGTCCGTCACGGTGGAATAAGTTCCCCTCACATTATTGGAAAGGAATACATGCAGCATGAGAGACTATGCAGCAGAAACCGAAAAACGCATCCAGTTCATTCGCCAGGCCCTGGCAGACGCCCACGCTGACGGCATCCTCTTCGGCAACAGCGGCGGCAAGGACTCTGCCCTGGTGGGCATCCTGTGCAAGCTGGCCTGCGAGAACACCGAGGGCATCATCATGCCCTGCAGCTCCAAGCGCAACTTCACCATCGACAAGGACGACGGCATGGAGGTGGCAAACCAGTTCGGCATCAAGACCCGGGTCCTGGACCTGACGGCCCAGAAGGAGCTGGCCATGGAGAACCTGTCCGCCATCGCCACCCTCAGCGACGCGGCCATCGCCAACATCGCCCCCCGTCTGCGGATGATCAGCCTGTACGCCGTGGCAGCCAGCGAGAACCGCCTGGTGGCGGGCACCGGCAACGCCAGCGAGTTCTACATGGGCTACTTCACCAAGTGGGGCGACGGGGCCTATGACTTAAACCCCATTGCCGACCTGACGGCTACGGAAATCTTCGAGTTCCTGCGCTACCTGAAGGCCCCGGAGGCGGTCATCACCAAGGCCCCCTCCGCCGGCCTCTTCGAGGGCCAGACCGACGAGGAGGACATGGGCGTGACCTATGCCGCCATCGACAAGTATATCACCACCGGCCAGGCCAACGAGAAGGACAAGGCCATCATCGACCGCTACCACGCCCGCAGCGATCACAAGCGCCGGGACCCCCTGCGCTATAAAGGATAAGAAACCTGCCTGTGCGCGCCCGCCGTCGAAAGACGGCGGGCGTTTTCACCACAGGGCAGAGAAGGGAGGGGCCATGAAGCTCTTATACGCGGAGGACGAACCCGCCATGGCCGAGGCCGTGACGGACGTGCTCACCTATCACAACTATCTGGTGGACCGGGTGGCCGATGGGGAGGAGGCCCTGGACTACGCCCGGAGCGAGACCTATGACGGCATCATCCTGGACGTGATGATGCCCAGGCTGGACGGCCTGGCCGTGGTGGAGACCCTCCGCCGGGAGGGCTGCCGCACCCCGGTGCTCCTGCTCACCGCCAAGGGGGAGGTGGAGGACCGCATCCGGGGCCTGGACCTGGGGGCGGACGACTACCTGCCCAAGCCCTTCGCCATGGGGGAGCTGCTGGCCCGGGTGCGGGCCATGCTCCGGCGGCGGCAGGAGTTTGTCCCGGAGGTGCTCACCTGCGGGGACGTGACCCTGAACCTGGGCTCCTTTCAGCTGGCTTGCGGGGACAAATCCGCCGTCCTGCCCAAGATGGAGTACCGCCTGATGGAGACCCTCATGCGCAACCAGGGGCTGTACCTGTCCTCGGAGGACCTGCTGGTGAAGGTGTGGGGCTACAACGCCCAGGCGGAGATCGGAACGGTCTGGGTGTACATCTCCTACCTGCGCAAGCGCCTGGCCGCTCTGGGCTCCCGGGTCACCGTGAAGGCCCGGCGGGGGGTGGGCTACACCCTGGAGGCGGGAGGATGAAACAGACGCTTCAGCGGAAATTCGTCCGCACCGCCATGACCGCCGTCACCGCTCTGCTGCTGGTGCTGCTGGTGGTTATCAACCTGGCCAACTGGTACCTGGTGAACCAGCAGACCGACCACATGCTCCAGACTGTCCTGCAAAGCGACCATGCCCCGGACATTGCCGGCCAGCCGGGGCAGATGGGTCCCCGCCGGTCCCCGGGCTGGCGGGAGATGCTTCCCCAGGACATGCAGGAGGACATTCAGGAAACGGCCCGGCACAAAATTCTCTCCATGCTGGCTTTGTCTGCCGGAGGCGTGGCCCTTTGCTGGCTGGGGATGCTGGCCCTGGTGCGGGTCCTGGCCCGGAAGGCCATCGAGCCAGTCGCCGTGAGCATGGAAAAGCAGCGGCAGTTTGTCACCAACGCCGGCCATGAGCTGAAAACGCCCCTGGCCATCATCCTGGCCAACACCGAGGCCATGGAGCTGTACCAGGGGGAGAGCAAGTGGTCCCGGAACATCCGGGCCCAGACGGTCCGTTTGTCCCAGCTGACCCAGACCCTGCTCACCCTGGCCAGAATGGAGGAGGGGGCGGACCTGCCTCCTGCTGAGACGGTGGACCTCAGCCAGCTGGCGGAGCAGGCCCTATCGGCCTTCCAGGAGGCCGCCGCCCTCCAGACCCTCACCCTCCGGGGGGAGATTGCCCCCGGGGTCACCGTTCCGGCCTGCCGGGAGCACCTGGAGCAGCTGCTGTCCATTCTGCTGGACAACGGGGTGAAGTACACCGAACCGGGGGGCAGGGTGGATCTGGTTCTGGAGGACACCGGGGGCAGCGCGTGCCTCCGGGTGAAAAATTCCCCCGCCCGGCTGGAGGAGGGGGCAGACCCGGACCGGTTCTTCGAGCGGTTCTACCGGGGGGACCCCGCCCACAGCCAGAAAACCGGCGGCTGCGGCATCGGCCTGGCCGCCGCCCAGGCCATCGTCACCGCCTGGAAGGGGACCATTTCGGCCGCCCGGGAGGGGGAGGACACGGTGGTTTTCACCGTGCGGTTTTGAGAAAATTTCACACTTTGTTTACAGACGCTTCCCGGTTTGTTTACCGGGAGGCGTCTTTTTCTAAGCCTGTGCTAAGGTTTCCTCTGTAAAATCCGGGTTAAATCAAGGAAAGGAGGCCACGCACAGTGACCCTTCGGCACGAGTGGAAGCACCGGCTCTCCCCGGCGGACCTGCCCGTCCTCCGCCAGCGGCTGAGCGCGGTGGCCCAGCCGGACCCCCACGCCTCGGACGGCC
This sequence comes from Clostridiales bacterium, assembly GCA_004551945.1. GTDB lineage: Bacteria > Bacillota > Clostridia > Oscillospirales > Oscillospiraceae > Evtepia. The sequence continues at coordinate 17,207 of SFPN01000015.1, forward strand.
GGTACCAGATCCGCTCCCTCTACTTCGACACCCCGGCGGACACCGCCCTGCGGGAAAAGCTGGACGGGGTGAACGCCCGGGAAAAGTTCCGCATCCGCTGCTACAACAAGGACCCCGCCCTCATCCACCTGGAGAAGAAAAGCAAGTGGAACGGCCTGGGAACCAAGGAAAAGGTCCCCCTCACCCCCGGCCAGGTCCGGGACCTGCTGGCGGGCCGGTACCGGTGGCTGGAGGAGGCGGAGGACCCGCTGCTCCGGGAGCTGTTCTGCAAGATGACCCTCCAGGGCCTGCGGCCCAGAACTCTGGTGGACTACACCCGGGAGGCCTTTGTCTATCCCCCGGGGAACGCGCGGGTCACCCTGGACTACGGCATCCGCACGGGCCTGGGCTGCGTGGACCTTTTGAATCCGGACTGCATTACCATTCCGGCGAAAGACAGCCCCGTCATCCTGGAGGTGAAGTGGGACGCCTTCCTGCCCGACCTCATCCGGGACGCGGTCCGGATTCCCGGCCGCCGCACCGCCGCCTTTTCCAAATACGCGGCCTGCCGCATGTACGACTAAATCTCACTGCCTGAAAGGAGAACCTCTATGACCTTCCAAGATATCTTCAAGTCCAGCTTTCTGGAAAACGTGTCCAGCGTCAGCATTCCGGATATGCTCATCACCCTGGTCCTGTCCTTTGCCCTGGGGCTGTTTATCTTCCTCATCTACAAGCGCACCTTTGCCGGGGTGATGTATTCCTCCAGCTTCGGGGTGACCCTGCTGGCCCTCACCATGATTACCACCGTTGTCATGCTGGCGGTGACCTCCAATGTGGTCCTGTCCCTGGGCATGGTGGGCGCCCTGTCCATCGTCCGCTTCCGCACCGCCATCAAGGAGCCCATGGACATCGCCTTTCTCTTCTGGGCCATCGCCGTGGGCATCATCCTGGCCGCCGGCATGTTCCCCCTGGCCATTGTGGGCAGTCTGGTGATCGGCCTTATCCTGGTGCTCTTTGCCAACCGCAAGCCCCATGTGCGCCCCTACATCGCCGTTCTCCAGTGCGCTGACCAGGAGGCGGAGAAGCAGGCCACCGGGTACCTCCAGACCCAGGTCCAGCGGTGCACAGTGAAGAGCAAAACCGTCCAGCCCGGGCAGGTGGAGGTGAACCTGGAGGTCCGGCTGAAGGACGGGAACACCGACTTCGTCAACGCCCTGGGGGACCTGCCCGGGGTGCGCAGCGCCGTGCTGGTGAGCTACAACGGCGACTACCTGGGATAAAGGGAGGGCTGACCAATGTCCACCCATAAGCATGTGGACAGGATCTGCCTGATCCTGTGCCTGGCCATCCTGGCGGCGGTCACCGGCCTGATGGTCTGGAAGGGACCGGCCGCCCAGGCGGTCTCGGGAAAGACAGAGCCCGCCTATGTCTCCGGCCTGTTCAGCACCGAGACCGTCCACACCATCGACATTATCATGGAGGACTGGGAGGGCTTTCTGGAGACCTGTGAAAACGAGGAATACGTCCTGTGCACCGCCGTCATTGACGGCACCACCTGCCAGGACATCGCCATCCGGGCCAAGGGCAACACCTCCCTGTCCTCAGTGAAGGAGTACGGCAACAACCGCTATAGTTTTAAGATCGAGTTTGACCACTACCAGACCGGCGGAAACTACCAGGGCCTGGACAAGCTGAGCCTGAACAATATCATTCAGGACAACACCTATATGAAGGACTACCTGGCCTACCGGATGATGGCCCTTTTCGGGGCGGACGCCCCCCTGTGCAGCTACGCCTGGCTCACCGTCAACGGGGAGGACTGGGGCCTGTACCTGGCGGTGGAGGGGGTGGAGGAGAGCTTCCTGGACCGGACCTATGGCGGCACCCAGGGGGACCTGTATAAGCCCGACAGCAGCGATCTGGGAGGCGGACGGGGGGCCGGCGAGGGCTTCCAGATGCCGGAGGCCCTGGACGCCGCCGCCCAGACGCCGGAGATGCCCCAGACGGACGCCGCCGGCATGGAACCGCCGGAGGCGGGGCAGATGCCCCAGCGGGGCGGCCGGGGCCAGATGCCCGATGGGCAGACCAGGCCCGGCGGAGAGCAGGGAAACCCGGCTCAGCCGGCGGAGGGAGAGAACGCCCTCCAGGGCAAAGGGGGCGGCATGGGCTCTGACGACGTGAAGCTGCTCTACACCGACGATGCCTTCTCCAGCTATTCCAATCTTTTCGACAACGCAAAAACCGACGTGACCGACCAGGACAAAACCCGGCTCATCGCGTCCATCAAGCAGCTCAATGAGGGAACCGACATCGAAAGCGTGGTGGACGTGGACGAGGTGATGCGCTATTTCGTGGTCCACAACTTCGTCTGCAACTTCGACAGCTACACCGGCTCTATGATCCACAATTACTATCTCTATGAAGAGAACGGGGTGCTCTCCATGATTCCCTGGGACTACAACCTGGCCTTCGGCAGCTTCATGGGCGCGGGGGATGCGGCTGCGCTTGTCAACTACCCCATTGACGACCCCGTGTCCGGCGGCTCCGCGGAGGACCGGCCCATGCTGGCCTGGATTTTCGCCAGTGAGACGTACACCGACCAGTACCACCAGTACTTCCGGGACTTTCTAAACCTCTGCTTCACCAGCGGCTGGTTTGAGGCGGAGTTTGACCGGGCGGCGGCTCTCATCGCCCCCTATGTGGAAAAGGACCCCACCAGCTTCTGCACCTATGAGGACTTCCAGTCCGGCGCCGCTGCCCTCCGGTCCTTCTGCCTGCTCCGGGCCGAGAGCGTCCAGGGCCAGCTGGACGGAACCATCCCCGCGGACCAGGCCGGGCAGGCTGCGGACAGTTCTTCTCTCATCCAGACCGGGGACCTGGACCTGACCGCCATGGGCGGCGCATCGGGCGGACAGGGGAGAACTCAGGGCGAGCCTTCCAGCGAAATGACACAAAATTTCCCGGCAGAGGGGGAGCAAATATACGGCTCCGGGCCGCCGGCCGCGATTGACAAGGGAGCCTGAATTGGGTAAAATAAAACAGCAAGCAGGCTGGACAGCCGCGTGGGCAGGCCGAAAGGCCGTCCATGAGGAAAGTCCGGGCTCCACAGGGCAAGAATAACGGGTAACGCCCGCCGAAGGCGACTTCAGGACAAGTGCAACAGAGAGATACCGCCTGGCTTTGGTCCAGGTAAGGGTGGAAAGGTGAGGTAAGAGCTCACCCGCCGGCTCGAAAGTGTCCGGTGATGTAAACTCTATTCGGAGCAACACCGTGGAGGGGAATTGCGACCGGCCCGGTCTCCCCGAGGAGGTGGCTGGAGCGCACCGGCAACGGTGCGCCTAGATAGATGGCTGTCAAAACAGAACCCGGCTTACAGGCCTGCTTGCATCAAAACCCGATGAAAAGCCCACGCAGCTTGCCCCGGCGGGGGAAGCCAGGTGGGCTTTTCCCCCCTTTTGCGCGTCCCGGGTAAGCGGGGAGAGAGACAAGGAGGTACGCTATGAGCAACATACCGGTCATCACCATTTCCAGAGAATATGGGTCCGGCGGCCGGGCCATCGGGGAACGGCTGGCCAAGGAGCTGGGAATCCCCTTCTATAATAAGGAGCTGATTCTCATGGCCGCCAAGGAGAGCGGCCTGTCGGAGGAGTACATCAAAAAGACCGAGCAGATCAAGTCCACCAGCTTTCTGTACGGCCTGTACATGGGCGCCCAGCAGCTGCCCATGAACGACCAGATCTTCCTGGTTCAGAGCAAGATCATCCGCCAGATTGCCGAGGAAGGCCCCTGCGTCATCGTGGGCCGCTGCGCCGACTATGTGCTGCGGGAGCGGAAGGACCTGCTCAACGTGTTCATTCACGCCCCACTGGAGTACCGCGCCCAGCGGGCCAGGGAGGTCTACGAGAAGCAGGCCGGCAACATGGAAGATTTCGTAAAGAAAAAGGATAAGAAACGCGCATCGTTTTATAACTATTTCTCTCAGAACAAGTGGGGCGACGCCCGCCACTATCACCTGGCCATCAGCAGTGAGTATGGGGTGGACTTCGCCGTGAGTGTCATCAAGCATGCCGCAGAATCCTTCCCGGGAGGTGCGCGGTAAATGAGTTCCCAGCCCCAACCGGCGAAGGAAAATAAAATGGGCGTGATGCCCATCCCGCGCCTGCTCTTCACCATGGCAGCGCCGATGATGATCTCCATGCTCATCCAGGCCCTGTACAACGTGGTGGACAGCATGTTCGTCTCCTACATCAGCGAGGCGGCGCTGACGGCGGTCTCTCTGGCCTACCCGGTCCAGAACCTGATGATCGCCGTGGCCACCGGCACCGGCGTGGGTGTCAACGCCCTGCTCTCCCGCAGCCTGGGGGAGAAAAACTTTGTCCAGGCCAACCGGGCGGCCAGCATCACCATCCTGCTGGGCCTGGCCAGCAGCGTGGTCACCGCCCTGCTGGGGGTGTTCTGCACCCGGCTGTACTTCAGCGTCCAGGTGGACGACCCGGTGATCATCCAGCTGGGCTGCGACTACCTGTTCTGGGTCATGGTCCTGTCCATCGGCTGCTTCGGCCAGGTGCTCCTCTCCCGGCTGCTCCAGTCCACAGGCAAGACCTTCTACAGCATGGTCATCCAGCTGGTGGGTGCAGGGCTGAACATTGTCCTGGACCCCATCCTCATCTTCGGCCTGTTTGGTCTCCCCGCCCTGGGGGTCACCGGCGCGGCCATCGCCACCGTCATCAGCCAGTTCTTCGGCACCATCCTGGGGATTTTCTACAACTGGAAGCGCAATTCTGAGATCCGCATCTCCCTCCAGGACATGCGCCCCAACGGGGCGGTCATCAGCCGCATTTACAGCGTGGGCCTGCCCTCCATCCTGATGCAGGCGGTGCCCTCGGTGCTGATTTTCGGTCTGAACCAGATCCTGGTCTCCTTCTCCGAGACGGCGACGGCAGTCTACGGCGTGTGGTTCAAGCTCCAGGGCTTTGCCTTCCTGCCCATCATCGGCATGAACAACGGCGTGGTGCCCATCGTGGCCTACAACTACGGCGCCCGGAAGCCGGACCGCATTGTAAAGACCGTGAAGCTGGCCATCACTGTGGCCCTGTGCATCATGGCGGTGGCCATCGTCCTGTTCCAGGCGGTGCCGGACAAGCTCCTGGGCATCTTCCAGGCGTCCCCCGACATGCTGGCCATCGGCGTGCCCGCCCTGCGCACCCTGAGCCTGTGCTTCATCGTGGGGGGCTTTACCATTGTGTCCTCTTCCCTGTTCCAGGCCTTGGGCAAGGGACTCATGAGCATGAGCATCGCCGTCTTCCGGCAGCTGGTTCTGGTGCTTCCCCTGGCCTATGTGTTCTCTCTTTCCGGGAACCTGAATATGGTTTGGTGGGCCTTCCCAGTGGCGGAGGTGCTGGCGGGGATTCTGACGGCCTATTATCTCCGCAAGATCTACCAGCGGGTGATCCGGCCTTTGGACCAGGCGGACTTCAAATTCTGACCCGGACTGGGTGTACTAGAAAAATGCAGTATAAAAAATGATAATTTAGTTAATCAGTCCGATTTAATTTGTTGAAATTAGGAAGTATCATGAGTATGTAGGTTAGCGGGACTATGCGAAACCAAAAGATTAGAAACTTTCAGCAAAAAGTTTTTTCTGGTTTCCGTTTCCGGCCGTTATAATTTTTGAGAACAATTGTCCAGTTGCTGGGTTTCCGGCGGCGGGCAGTGTTTTAGCCTGCCTGAAGCAGGGCAGGCGATCATGTCAAAACGACATAATTTATTATGGAGGTAGATTAACATGCGTATTCTGAACGAAGAGCAGCAGAAGTGGGTTGACATTATTGGCGAGTTCGCTAAGAAGGAAATCGAGCCCATCATGCTGGATTGGGACAAGGTTGTGGATCCTTCCCAGGCTATCCCCTTTGATGCTTATGAGAAGGCATTCAAGCTGGGCCTGAACTCCTTCGAGATCCCCAAGGAATATGGCGGCAACAAGGTCACCCTGGACGTTGCTGAGGTCATGTACGAAGAGATGGGTTACTATGACGGCAACTTCGCTTCCGTCATGCAGACCACCAACCTGGCTCTGAAGCCCATTCTGATCGGCGGCACCCCCGACCAGGTCAAGTACTTTGCTGAGCACATCCTGAACGGCAAGGGCTACGCTGCTTTCGCTCTGACCGAGCCCCAGTCCGGTTCCGACGCTTCCAACGTCAAGACCACTGCTGTTAAGGACGGCGACGAGTGGGTCATCAACGGCGAGAAGTGCTTCATCACCAACGGCGGCGAGGCTGACATCGTCTGCGTGTTCGCTATGACCGATCCTTCCAAGGGCACCAAGGGCATCTCCGCTTTCATGGTTCCCACCAGCACCCCCGGCTTCTCCGTCACCAAGTATGAGGACAAGTGCGGCTTCCGTACCATCTCCACCTGCTCCCTGAAGTTCGAGAACGTCCGCGTTCCCGCTTTCAACCTGGTCGGTGGTGAGGAAGGCCTGGGCAAGGGCTTCGGCTTCGCTATGAAGACCCTGGACAAGTCCCGTGCCTGCGTCGGCGCTCTGGCTGTCGGTATTGCTCGTCGTGCTCTGGACGAAGCTATTGCTTTCGTCAAGGAGCGTGTCACCTTCGGTGCTCCCGTTTCCAAGCGTCAGGGCATCCAGTGGATGATCGCCGACATGGCTACCAAGATCGAGGCTTCCCGCCTGCTGGTCACCCACGCCAACTGGCTGCAGGCCAACGGCTATCCCTTCTCCAAGGAAGCTGCTATGGCTAAGATGTTCGCTACTCAGTCCGCTATGGAAGTCTGCACCGACGCTATCCAGCTGATGGGCGGCAAGGGCTACATGAAGGAAGACTGCGTGGAGAAGATGTTCCGCGACATCAAGGCATACTGCATCTTCGAGGGCACCAACCAGATCCAGAAGATCGTTATCTCTGGCGCTGTTCTGTCCGGCAAGCTGCACTAATTGCTGCTTTCCTGCCTGCGCAGAAAAACTGCTCAATAAAAAGACCGGCCGGTTTCCCGGCCGGTCTTTTTTATCTTCTTCTGTAGGGCAGGGGAGGTATTCAACAGTCCTGAATATTCCCCTTCTCCACGTTTCCCTGAATGAGCCCTTCCATATAGGCCCACAGAGTCTCGGACCCGGTGCTGGTTCTGGCGTTGCGCTTGTACACCTGGGACCTTTTCACCTGGTGCTCCCGCCAGTCCCCGCCGTTGTTGGAGTCGTTGAGCATGAGAGGCTGTAAGTTATCCAGCACATGGGCAAACCGGGCCTCGGGGGTCTCGTAGTCCTCAAACTCCTGAAACAGGGCCAGCATCTCCTCCCGCTGGTCCTCCGGCAGCAGGCCGAAGATCCGCTGGGCGGCCTTGGCCTCCCGCTCCTGCTGGGTGGCCAGGGCGGCGGTGTCGTAGGCGTAGGTGTCCCCAGCGTCGATCTCTACAATGTCGTGGATGAGGGCCATCATCATGGTTTTGGCCAGGTCGATCTTCTCATTGGCGTACTCCCGCAGCAGATAGATCATAATGGCCATGTGCCAGGCGTGCTCCGCGTCGTTCTCCCGGCGGCCGTGGCCGCTCAGGTGGGTCTGGCGGAGGATGTTCTTCTCTTTGTCGATTTCCAGGAGGAACTTCATCTGGTCCTCCAGGCGTTTTTCTGCCATAAAGCATCCCTCCAATTGGAAATAAGAAGCCCCCCTGGCGTAGGGGGGCTTTTTTTTCAGCTTGTGTGCTCAGGGCGTCAGCTGCTCCACGCCCAGGCGGAGGCGGCGCAGGGTCTCCTCCTTGCCCAGGATCTGGCAGATCTCCACCGCGCCGCCGGGGGTGGTGGGCTTGCCGGAGGCTGCCACCCGGACGGGCCACATGATCCGGCCGTTTTTCAGCTCCTTCTCGGCGGCCAGATTGATGAGGGCGTCGTGGACGGAGTCGAAGGTCCACTCTGTCATGGCCTCAAAGACAGGAATCACCATCTGGAGAGCCTCCAGGGAGTTCTCCGGGTTGGTTTTCATCTTCTTGTGGCTGTACAGGTCGTTGGCGTACTCCGGCAGCCGGTCGAAGAAGTCCACCATCTCGGGAATCTCTGTGAGGGTGTTCAGCCGGGTCTGGACCAGGGGGGCCACCAGGGTCAGGTCAATGTCCGGGTTGCGGATGGCCTGCTTCAGGTAGGGCTCCGCCGCCGCCAGGAAATCCTCCGGGGAGAGATTCTTAATGTAGGCGCTGTTGAAGTATTTCAGCTTCTCAATGTCGAAGATGGCGGGGGACTTGGAGATGCCGGTGATGTCAAAGGCCTGGACCAGCTCCTCCAGGGTGAAGAACTCCTGCTCCGCCAGCTCGCCCCGGGGGGACCAGCCCAGCAGGGCCACATAGTTGAGGATGGCGTCGGTGAGGAAGCCCTGGGCCTTCAGGTCCTCGTAGGAGGGGTCCCCGTGGCGCTTGGACATTTTGTGCTGGGCGTCCCGCATCACGGGAGAGCAGTGGATATAGGTGGGGATGGGCCAGCCGAAGGCCTCGTAGAGCAGGTTGTATTTGGGGGCGGAGGACAGGTACTCGCTGCCCCGGACCACATGGGTGATGCCCATGAGATGGTCGTCCACCACGTTTGCGAAGTTGTAGGTGGGCAGGCCGTCCCGCTTCATGAGGACCTGGTCGTCCAGGGTGTTGTTCTCCACGGTAATGTCCCCGAAGGAGGCGTCGTGGAAGGTGGTGGAGCCCTCGGCGGGGATCTTCTGGCGGATTACATAGGGCTTCCCAGCGGCCAGGTTGGCGGCCACTTCCTCAGGGGAGAGGTTCCGGCAGGGGTCGGCGGCCCGGTTGAACTCCCCGGAGTCCTCCTCAGACTCTGCCTTTTCGCAGAAGCAGTAGTAGGCGTGGCCTTTTTCCACCAGCAGCTGGGCATACTTGCCATAAAGGTCCCGGCGCTGGGTCTGGATGTAGGGACCCACCGGGCCGCCCACGTCGGGGCCCTCGTCGTGGGTCAGGCCGCACTCGGCCATGGTGCGGTAGATGAGCTCCGTGGCTCCCTCCACCTGGCGGGTCTGGTCGGTGTCCTCCAGCCGGAAGATGAAGGAGCCGCCTGCCTTGCGGGCGATGAGCCAGGTGTACAGCGCGGTGCGCAGGTTGCCCACATGCATGTATCCCGTGGGCGACGGGGCAAAACGGGTGCGGACGGTCCCGGTGGGAATCCGCGCCTCCATTTCGTCAAACCAGGTCATATCCATAGGAAATGCCCTCCCATTCAAGTCATATTTCTGACTCAACATTCTAAAATTCACCGGAGGAATTGTCAAGGTTTATTGCAGGGATTGTTGCGCGAAAGATTTTGTTGTGGTAAGATAAAGAAGCATGAATTTACCCAACGAGGTGACCAACCATGGAAAAAGATAAAAAAGTAATTTTCAGCGCCACCCAGCCCAGCGGCAAGATTACCCTGGGCAACTACCTGGGTGCGCTGCGCAATTGGGTGGACCTGCAGGCCGATTACAACGCCCTGTACTGCGTGGCCGACGAGCACGCCATCACCGTCCGCCAGAACCCCGCCGACCTGCGCCGCCAGAGCCTGGAGCTCTACGCCCAGTTCATCGCCTGCGGTCTGGACCCGGAGAAGAGCATCATTTTCATCCAGTCCCAGGTGCCCCAGCACGCGGAGCTGGCCTGGGTGCTCAACTGCTACACCATGTACGGCGAGCTCAGCCGCATGACCCAGTTCAAGGACAAGTCCGCCTCCCACGCCGACAACGTGAACGCGGGCCTGTTCACCTACCCCAGCCTGATGGCGGCGGACATCCTCCTGTACCAGGCCGACCTGGTGCCGGTGGGGGAGGACCAGCGCCAGCACGTGGAGCTGACCCGGAACATCGCCCAGCGGTTCAACGGCATTTACGGGGACGTGTTCACCATGCCCGAGGCCTACATCCCTAAGGTCGCCGCCCGGGTCATGTCCCTCAGTGAGCCGGACAAGAAGATGAGCAAGTCCAGCCCCAACGAAAACTCCTATATCCTGGTGATGGACCCGCCCGAGGTGATCCTCCGCAAGTTCAAGCGGGCAGTCACCGACAGCGAGGGAGGCATCTACCGCTCTCCCGACAAGCCCGGCGTGTCCAACCTGATTGAAATCTACGCTGCCGTCACCGGAAAGACCCCCGAGGCCGTGGAGCAGGAGTTCTCTGGCCAGGGCTACGGCGCCTTCAAGCCCGCCGTGGGCGACGCGGTGGTGGAGGCCCTGCGTCCCATCCGGGAGGAGACCCAGCGGCTCCTGGCAGACAAGGGCTACCTGGAGAGCCTCTACCGCCAGGGCGCGGAGAAGGCCGCAGTCATCGCCAACAAGACCCTGCGGAAGGTCCACAAGAAGGTGGGCTTTGTTCCCCGCTGAGGACCTGGCGGTAACCCATCCCAAAGGAGCGTACAAATACTATGACAATGGAACTGCCGGCGATTGCGCGGATTGCGGCGGCCCTGGTGGCCGCCATCCTCATCGCGTTTATCGCCACACCTGTGGTGAAATCCCTGGCGGAGAAGGTGGGCGCGGTGGACGTGCCCAAGGACAACCGCCGGATGCACAACCACCCCATCCCCCGGATGGGCGGGCTGGCCATCTTCCTGGGGTTTCTCCTGAGCACCCTGATCTTCGTGCCCTTGTCCAATGCGATGCAGGGGATGCTGCTGGGCAGCGTGATCATTGTGATCCTGGGCATTTTTGATGATATCTATGCCCTGCCCGCCCTGCCCAAGCTGGTGGTGCAGATCGCAGCGGCCCTGGCGGCGGTGCTCCACGGCAACGTGATTCAGGTGATCTCCAACCCCAATATTTTCAGCGACAACCCCTACTGGGTCCTGGGCGCCTGGGCGGTGCCCGTGTCGGTGATCTGGATTGTGGCCATCACCAACGCGGTGAACCTGATCGACGGGCTGGACGGCCTGGCGGTGGGGGTGGCCACCATCAGCTCCCTGACCATGCTGGTGATCGCCATGCTGGTCAGCGACAGCCTGGTGGCCCTGATGATGGCCGCCTTGGCAGGCAGCTGCATCGGCTTTCTGCCCTACAACCACAACCCGGCCAAAATTTTTATGGGGGACACCGGCTCCACCTTTCTGGGCTTTGTGCTGGCCACGGTGTCCATCCAGGGCCTGTTTAAGTTTTACACCATCATCTCCTTCGCGGTGCCCTTCCTGATGCTGGGCCTGCCCCTGTTCGACACTTGCTTTGCCATCCTGCGCCGGCTGTCCAAGGGCCAGAACCCCATGGCCCCCGACCGCAGCCATGTGCACCACCGGCTCATCGACATGGGCTTCAGCCAGAAGCAGGCGGTGGCCATCCTGTATGTGATCAGCGCCATCCTGGGCCTGTCCGCCGTGGTCCTCACCACCAGCGGCGCCCTGAAGGCCATGGTGCTGCTGTGTGCCCTGTGCCTGGCGGGCCTCATCGCCGCCCGGATCTCTCTGAGCCACGGAGGCGAGAAAACAGAAATTGAGGAGGAAACGACCCATGGCACTGAAAGTGATGACAATCTTCGGGACCCGTCCGGAGGCAGTGAAAATGGCCCCTCTGGTGAAGGAGCTGGAGAGCCGGGCGGAAATTGAGAGCATCTGCTGCATCACCGCCCAGCACCGGGAGATGCTGGACGACGTGCTGCGGCTTTTCCGCATCACCCCGGACTACGACCTGGACATTATGCAGGCCCAGCAGAGCCTGTACACCATCACCAGCAAGTGCCTGCTGGGGCTGGAGCAGGTCTTTTCCCGGGAAAAGCCCGACCTGGTCCTGGTCCACGGGGACACCTCCACCACCTTCTCCGGCGCTCTGGCGGCCTTTTATCAAAAGATTGCCGTGGGCCATGTGGAGGCCGGCCTGCGCACCTGGGACCGGTACTCCCCCTTCCCGGAGGAGATGAACCGGACGCTGGTGGGCGACCTGGCGGAGCTGCACTTTGCCCCCACGAAAGCCAACCGGGACAACCTGCTGGCCGAGGGCATCCAGGACGGCATTTTCATCACCGGCAACACGGTGATCGACGCCTTGAAAACCACGGTGCAGCCGGACTACCGGTTCCGCACCCAGCTGTTAAATGAGCTGGACTATACCGGCCGCCAGATTATTCTGGTCACCTGCCACCGGCGGGAGAACTACGGCCAGCCCATGACCAACATTATGAAGGCCCTGCGCCGTCTGGCGGAGGACTTCCCCCAGGCGGAGCTGGTGTATCCCGTCCACCTGTCCCCGGTGGTGCGGCAGGCCGCCCAGACCTACCTGGCCGGGCACCCCCGCATCCACCTGATCGATCCCCTGACCCCCGACGAGATGCACAATCTCATGGCCCGGTCCGCCTTTGTGATGACCGACTCCGGCGGGCTCCAGGAGGAGGCCCCCGCCCTGGGCCGGCCTGTTCTGGTGCTGCGGCGGGAGACCGAGCGGCCCGAGGCCGTGGCCGCCGGCACCGTCCTGCTGGCAGGCACCGAGGAGGAGAATGTCTACGCCCAAGGGGCGCGGCTTCTCACCGACCAGGCTGCCTACGACCAGATGGCCCACGCGGTGAACCCCTACGGGGACGGTCAGGCCTGCCGCCGGATCGCAGACGCCATCCTGTGGAAGAAGGGCCTGCGGGCGGAGCCCCCGGAGGAGTTTTCCGTCTGAACAGCAAGCGGCATGTCCGAGAGGGGAGGAGCCCATGGAGCAGAAAAACCGCACCATTCTGGTGATTGCCATCGCCATCACGGTCTTTGCCGCCGTGTTTGTGAGCTTTGGCCTTCCCTCCCTCACCGGGCGGGTCCCCCAGGTGGTTCTGCCGGACGTGAGCCAGGAGATCGCCGGGGAGAACCAGGACTACCTGCCCGTGGAGGTCACCCCGGAAACCGTCCAGGCGGTGATCGCCACCCTGTCCCGGCCGGAGAGCTATCAGCGGGAGCTGAACGTGACCCTGTTTTGGTCCGGCGGCAGCTCTTCAGACCAGGTCCGGATCTGGGCCGACGGAGGCTATGTAAAAACCGATATCACCACAGGGGGCACCGTTCAGCACCGGCTGGTGGGGGACGGAAAGCTGTACCTGTGGTACGGCGGGGACCGGACCTGGAAGGAACTGACCGCCGGAGAGACCACCGGGGACCTGGCCCAGCGCATCCCCACCTACGAGGACGTGCTGGCCCTGGACCCGGAGCAGATCACCGACGCAGGCTATGAGCGCCGGGAGAACAAGGACTGCATCTATGTGGAGGTCAAAAACCCGGACCTGGACACCCTGGACCGGTACTGGATCGAAACCGCCACCGGCCTTCTCTGGGGGGCGGAGACCCTGGAAGGGGACCAGAAGGTTTACGAGATGACCGAGACCTCCTGCACCATCCCCCTGGGGGAGGAGATTGCCTTCTCCCTGCCGGACGGGACGGTTCTCCATACAAGCTCAGCCGTCTCCGTCCAGGAGGAAAACGGCGGCCAGCGCTAACAGCAGCACCCAGTCGCTGCCGTCCCCTTCTTTCAGAAGAAGAAAGAGGATCAGCAGCAGAAGCAGGTCGCCGGAGTCCAGCTTGTTCAGGTTCAGCTTGCCCAGCAGGCCGGACAGGCCGCCGGAAACCGAAGAAAAAATCGAAGAAGCAGCCGAATCCGATCCCGGGGGAGTCTCCTCCGGGATCTTTTCATAGGGGCCGCAGCCCGGGATATAGGTGTTATAAATGGAGCTCACCCTCTTTCCACAGGCGATAGGCCTGGCGGGCCGCCTGGGACAGGCCCGCCAGGCGCATGGCCCGGTCCAGCTTTCTCTGCCGGTCCGCCCGGAGGAAGGGCCGCAGGGCGGCGAGGAGGGCGGTGGCCTCCCCGCTGAGCTGGCTGCCGGACTGGAGAACCTCCAGGAGCTTTCCCATTTTCAGCAGCTGGCTGGGGTCGGAGAGCAGGGGACCCAGGGCAGAAAAGGCGTCCTGATCCGGGGGAGGGGCGTCCTGGCCGGGTTCCGGCTCCGGCTCTGCCTCCGGTTCCGTTTCTCCGCCGCCGCCCAAGCCCAGCTTTCCCGCCAGGTCCATGATCTGCCCCATGGCGTTGGGGTCTGAGAGCAGGCTGTTCAGGGTTTCTTCCAGGTCAGCCACGGATCATCCCCTCCTTTCCGCCGGGCGGCCGTTATTTCTTTGTAAGCCTTTGGTTCAGCTGCTCCATGGCCCTGGCGGCCTCCGGGTTGCCGGAGAGCTCCCGGACCAGATTGCTCAGGGCGGCGCTGTCCCCCTGGAGGGCGGACTGGGCGGCGGCCTGGAGCTTGCCTCTGTCCTTTTTCTGGAGCTGCTGGAGCAGCTTTTTGGTGTCCGGGCTGCTGAGCACCTTTTTGATGGCCTCCTGATTTTCCAGCAGCTGTTTTGCCTCCGGGGAGGAGCGCAGCTGGTCATACTGATTCCCCATGGTTCCATTCATCCTCTCTGTTTGATCCTGCTCCAATATATGAGGGGCGGGCCGGGTCTGTGCCTGCCGGGGGAGAAAAAACAAAACTGGGTCTGGTCAAAGGGCATGGGGTATGCTATGATTTGTCCATACTAGAAATGGCGCCAAAACGGCCGAGACGGTTTGGACGCCCAGACAAAGGGGGACGAGGGTCATGCTGCTGGCAATCGACGTGGGAAACAGCAATATCGTTTTTGGCCTCATGAAGGGGGAGACCCTGGTGGGGTCCTTCCGCCAGGTGACGGACTATGACAGAACGGCGGAGGAGATCGGCCGGGAGCTTCGGGAGGGGCTGAAGACCCTGGGCGTGGAGCCGGAAGAGATCACCGGCACCATTATCGCCTCTGTGGTGCCCCCGGTGATGGACGCCCTGTGCGCGGCAGCCGGGCAAGTCACCGGCCGCCCCCCGCTTGTGGTGGACCGGGACGTGGACCCCGGCCTTCCCTACGAGGCGGAGGAGCGCCTGGGAGCGGACCGGGCGGTGTGCTGCGTCGCCGCCAGCCAAAAATACGGCGCGCCCCTCATTATTCTGGACTTTGGCACCGCCACCACCGTGGACGCGGTAGCCCCGGACGGCTCCTACCTGGGGGGCTGCATCCTGGCGGGCATCCGCACTTCAGTCAACGCCCTGTTCCGCAACACCGCTATGCTCCCCCAGATCGACCTGGCCTATCCCCCCACGGTTCTGGGCCGGGACGCGGTGACCCACATTCAGGTGGGAGCCGTGGTGGGGGCGGTTGGCTCGGCCGAGTACCTGACCCGCAAGACCAAGGAGGAGATGGGCTGCGACGGCCCCATTCGGGTGATCGCCACCGGCGGCCTGGCCCCGCTGGTGGCCCGGCACGCGGACTTTATCGACGCCGTGGACCCCGACCTGATCCTGGACGGCCTGCAAATGATTTACCAGCGGTATCAGGAAACCGGAAAATAAGAAAACCTCCCGTTCCAATTCACACGGAACGGGAGGTTTTTGCACCAACCCTTGGCTCTCCCCCTGGGAGAGCTGTCAGAGAAGCTGACTGAGAGGGCAAACACCCGACGCCCTCAGGGGGAGAAACGTTACCCTTCGCTCTCCTTCATAAAATGATCGCACCAGGCCCGCAGGGTGCAGTGGGGGCAGTCGGGCTTTCTGGCCCGGCACACCGCCCGGCCGTGGAGGACCATCCGGTGGCAGAAGTTGTTGGACTCCTCCGGGGGCAGGCAGGCCCGCAGCTGCTGCTCCACCTTCCCCGGGTCCTTGGACCCGTCGGTCAGGCCCAGCAGCCCGGTGATGCGGATGCAGTGGGTGTCCGCCACCACCACCCCCGGCTGTCCGTGGACGTCCCCTAAAATCAGGTTGGCGGTTTTCCGGCCCACCCCGGGCAGCCTCAGCAGCTCCTCCATGGTGCCGGGGACCTTGCCGCCGTAGTCCTCCAGCAGCATCCGGGAGGCCAGGACAATGTCCCGGGCCTTGGCCCGGAAGAAGCCGCAGGAGTGGATGTAGGGCTCCACGTCGGCGGGCTCCGCCGCCGCCAGAGCCTCCAGGGAGGGAAAGCGTTCAAAGAGGGCAGGGGTTACCTGGTTCACCCGCTCGTCCGTGCACTGGGCGGACAGCCGGGTGGCAAAGAGCAGCTCATAGTCCTTTTCGTAGACCAGGGAACAGATCCCGTCGGGATACAGCCGGGTCAGTTCATCAAGAATAAAACGGATTTCCTGTGGGGTTTTCATAAAAAGCACCGATTCCTTTTGCGCCATTGGCGGTTTTTCGTGTAAATAGTATAGCACAAAGGTAAAAAATAGTCATTGGATTTTTGCGTCATTTGGAGTATAATATCCCCATTACCAGACCGGGCCCCTCAACCCTGTCACTCATCTATGGAAAACAGAACAAAGGAGCGAGTATAACGTGGTCAAAGATGTCATTGATTTCCTGATCCAGCAGGACCCCGAGGTCGGCAACGCCGTGAAGGCAGAGTACGACCGTCAGCGCAGAAACATTGAGCTGATCGCCTCTGAAAACTTTGTCAGCGAGGCAGTCCTGGCGGCAGCCTCCACCGTGCTGACCAACAAGTATGCAGAAGGCTATCCCGGCAAGCGGTACTACGGCGGCTGCGAATGTGTGGACGTGGTGGAGAATCTGGCTCGGGACCGTGCCAAGCAGCTCTTTGGTGCAGACCATGCAAACGTGCAGCCCCACAGCGGCGCTTCCGCCAACTATGCTGTCTACCAGGCCCTGTGCAACGTCGGCGACACCGTCATGGGCATGAACCTGGACAACGGCGGCCACCTGACCCACGGCAGCCCCGTGAACTACTCCGGCATCAACTATAACATGGTGGCCTACGGCGTGAACGACCAGGGCTACATCGACTATGACCAGGTCCGCGACCTGGCCAAGAAGCACAAGCCCAAGATGATCATCGCCGGCGCCTCCGCCTATCCCCGCATCATCGACTTCAAGGCCTTCAGCGAGATCGCCCATGAGGTGGGCGCTTACCTGTTCGTGGACATGGCCCACATTGCCGGCCTGGTTGCCACCGGTCTGCATCCCTCTCCCGTTCCCTATGCGGACGTGGTCACCACCACCACCCACAAGACCCTGCGCGGCCCCCGCGGCGGCGTGATCCTCTGCAAGGAAGAACTGGCCAAGAAGATCGACAAGGCCATCTTCCCCGGTTCCCAGGGCGGCCCTCTGATGCACATCATCACCGCCAAGGCCGTGGCCTTCGGCGAGGCCCTGAAGCCTGAGTTCAAGACCTATCAGGAGCAGATCCTGAAGAACGCCCAGGTCCTGGCCAAGAGCCTGATGGATTCCGGCTTCGACCTGGTCTCCGGCGGCACCGACAACCACCTGATGCTGGTGGACCTGCGCAAGGCCAACATCACCGGCAAGGAGATGGAGAAGCGCCTGGACCAGGTGAACATCACCGTCAACAAGAACACCATCCCCGACGATCCTCAGTCTCCCTTCGTCACCAGCGGCATCCGCGTGGGCGTGCCCGCCGCCACCAGCCGCGGCCTGCGTGAGGACGACATGAAGCTCATTGGCCAGCTCATGTGGAAGACCGCCACCGAGTTCGAGACCGCTCAGGACGAGATCATCGCCGGCGTCAAGTCCATCACCGACAAGTATCCCATGTACGAATAATCAATTCGACTGCTGAATTGATAGCAAGCAGAAAGCCTGCGATCTATTGTATTTCAATGGGTCGCAGGCTTTTTTTGTCAGATTTTCGATTTGCAAAAATAACCGTATTATGGCATACGAAGAGCGCACAAAAGCCAGCCTGTTGGGGCTGGCTTTTGTGGTCGGTTATTTAATTGGCTTTCTCCAGGGTGCTGATTCGCTCGGCCATCTGGCGAACCATGATTTTCAGAAATTTAACTTCCTCCTCCAGTTCGTCAACGCGGGAACGGGAAACGAGTTTTTCTTGAATGTCCTGGATGCCTTCGGCTAAAAGGTTGAACTTTGGAGTTACATCCGATTCAATGATTATATTCATTCGATGGGCTATCAGTTGGTCGATTGCCTGTAAGTCTTTTTCGTCCAGCATGGTATCACCTCATGTCGCTATTATAACGGTTCCGTTATTCGGCTGTCAAGGTGCCATGTATCATGGTGCCGCAACATGATACAATTTATCCCACAACAACTATACACCCTGTGCGCGGCTGGGCGATACGACCCCCGGGGCGCTGGGTGCAGAGGATGCTGTCATGTATCCCCTGTACGAATAATTCTCTCTTTACGGGAGCGATAAGTGCTGATAAAATAAGGAGGACGACGAAAGTCGTTCTCCTTATTTTCATTGTTTTCAATTGGCCCACCGCAACCAAACGACCTGAGAGGAGGAAGCAGCCGTGTACCGTCCGCTGGCTGATGAACTGCGCCCCAAAACCCTGGATGAGGTGGTGGGGCAGCGGCATATACTGGGAGAGAACGGCCTTCTCCGCCGGGTAATCCAGGGGGGCACCATCCCCAACATGATCTTTTACGGCCCCTCGGGCACCGGCAAGACCACCGTTGCGGAGATCGCCGCCGCCCGGGTCCACCGGCCCTTCTACCGGCTCAACGCCACCACCGCCACCCTGGCGGACATCAAGGCGGTGATGCAGGATGTGGGGACCCTGCTGGCCCCCGACGGGGTGGTGCTCTACCTGGACGAGATCCAGTATTTCAACAAGAAGCAGCAGCAGTCCCTGCTGGAGTTTATGGAAAACGGCAAGCTCACCCTCATTGCCGCCACCACGGAAAACCCCTATTTTTACGTCTACAACGCCGTCCTCAGCCGGTCCACGGTCTTTGAGTTCAAGCCCGTCCCGGCGGAGGAGATTCTCCCGGTGGTCCGCCGGGGCATCCGGCGGATGGGCGAGGACCGCCAGGTGCAGGTCACCTGGGAGGAGGGGGTGGAGGAGCAGCTGGCCCAGGGCTGCGGGGGAGACGTGCGCAAGGCCCTGAACGCCGTGGAGGCCCTCTTCGCCGCCCACGCCCTGGACCTGGAGACTGTCCGGCTCACCCGGGAGGAGACCGCCCTGGTGGCTCAGCGCTCCGCCATGCGGTACGACCGGGACGGGGACAGTCACTACGACATCCTCTCCGCCTTCCAGAAGTCCATCCGTGGCTCTGACCCGGACGCGGCGGTCCACTACCTGGCCCGGCTGCTGGAGGCGGGAGACCTGATCTCTCCCTGCCGCCGCCTGATGGTCATCGCCAGCGAGGACGTAGGGCTGGCCTATCCCCAGGCGGTGTCCGTCGTGAAGGCCTGCGTGGACAGCGCCAACATGCTGGGCCTTCCCGAGGCCCGCATCCCCCTGGCCCAGGCGGCCATCTTCCTGGCCACCGCCCCCAAGTCCAACGGGGCCATCCTGGCCATCGACAGCGCCATGAAGGACCTGCGCCAGGGCAAGGGCGGGGAGGTCCCCGCCTTCCTCCGGGACTCCCACTACGGAGGCGCGGAGAAGCTGGGCCACGGCCAGGGCTACCGCTACGCCCACGACTATCCCCGCCACTACGTCCCCCAGCAGTATTTGCCCGACGAGCTGAAGGACCGGGTTTACTACCACTACGGGGACAACAAAACCGAGCAGGCCGCCAAGCGGTACTGGGATGAAATCAAGGGCAAACCTTAATACTCCCGCACAATCCGGGTCCGGGTACATTCCGCCGGGGAATAGGCCCAGCGGCGGAGTTGACCGGATGTGATAAAATAAAAGAGAGGCTCCGGTTTGCTGCTGGGCTCCAGCTTGCTCAGCACCGACAGCTTCACCTTCATCCGGTCGGGGAGAATGGCCTTGATGTACACCGAGACCCGGTCGTTTTCCGCCAGACCCTCCGTCTGGTCCGCAAGGCCGGTGAAGTTGGGAGCCAGCTCAATGAAGGAGCCGTAGGGCTTCACCCCCCGCACCCAGCCGGGGACGGTCATCCCCGGGGAAAACCGGGCGGCGTTCTCTTCCCAGGTGCCCAGCAGCTCCTTGTGGGAGAGGTAGACCCGCCCCAGGTCCCGGTCGGCCCCGGTGAGCAGGACATAGATTTCCTGCCCCACGGTGAACCGGCAGGCGGGGTGAGAGATCCGGGACACGGAGCAGTTTTCAATGCCGATCATGGAGACGAAGCCGCAGCCCACGTCCACAAAGGCCCCGAAGCCCTCCAGATGGGTGACGGTGGCGGGGAGGACCTGCCCCGGGGGGCAGTCCAGCAGGCGGCCCAGGGCCAGCTCCTGGGCCCGGCGGCGGGAGAGAAGGAGAGTGGGGGCTTCCCCCGCCGAAGCAATCCCGGTGACGGTAAAGGCGATGGGCTTTCCCACCCGGGAGAGAATGGCGATTTCCCGGGCGGTTCCCTCCCGGATGCCCAGAGCGGCCTCCTCCCGGGGAATCCGGCCGGCAAAGGGCCCCACCGCCACCGACAGGTCATGGTCGGGGGTGCACAGGACAGCCCGCCCCTCCAGAACGGTTTCCTCCTCCATGGCCCGATGGAGGGCGTCCAGATGGGCGCAGACGGCCCGGTTTTCCGGCGTGTGCAGCAGCCGCCCCTCTGGGAGATACAGGTTGGACATACACTGCCTTCCTTTCTGTTCCAATAAGTTAAGACAAAGTCTGCCACAACTATATTCAGCGCCAGAAGAAAACTTGCCAGGCAGGAGGTGCGGCCCATGGATATTGTCCCCGGCGACATTTTGGAAATGAAAAAAGAACACCCCTGCGGCAGCAGACGGTGGACCGTCCTCCGGGTGGGGATGGACTTCCGCCTGCGCTGCGAGGGCTGCGGCCGGGAGGTTATGCTCCCGCGAAAAAAGGCCGAAAAGGCCGTGAAGAAACACATCCGTCCGGAGAGCGCCGGACAGACTGAACACAAGGAGGGATCTTCCCATGCGATATGAAGGCCAGATTTACCGTCCCCCGGGAGAGTGGCGGAGCTACCTGCTCCAGTGCACCGTGGGGTGCACCCACAACAAATGCACCTTCTGCGGGATGTACAAACCCAAGAAGTTCCACATCCGCCCCATGAAGGAGATCATCGAGGACATCGCCATGGCCCGGGCCTATTACGGCGCGGAGAACGTGGATAAGGTGTTCCTCTGCGACGGGGACGCCATCGTCATGCGCCAGGAGCAGCTGCTGCAAATCCTGGAGGCCCTGTACGCCGCCTTCCCCAATCTGCGCCAGGTGACCACCTACGCCGGCACCAGGAGCACCATGACCAAAAGCCCGGAGCAGCTGAAGGAGCTGCGCCAGGCGGGCCTCACCCGGGCCTACCTGGGGGTGGAGACCGGCTGGGATGAGCTGCTGGAAAAGGTCCACAAGGGGGTCACCTCCGCCCAGATGATCGAGGCCACCGACCGGATCAAGGAGGCGGGCATCGACCTGTGGCTCACGGTGATCCTGGGGCTGGCCGGCCCCGGGGAGCCTGCCAAAAAGCACATTGAGGAGACCATCAAGGTCTTAAACCGGATGCAGGCCAACCACGTCTCCTGCCTGTCCTACATGCCGGAGCCCAACTCCCCCATGTACCAGGACGTGCGGGAGGGCCGCTTCCAGCTGATTACCCCCCGGCAGGCCCTGGAGGAGACCCGGGCCCTGGTGGAGGGCCTGAACTACGGCCCCTTCCACTTTACCAGCAACCACGCCTCCAACTACCTGCCCCTGAAGGGAACCCTGCCGGACGACCGGGAGAAGTTCCTGGCCATGATCGACAGCGCCCTGGGGGGCAAGAGCCGCATCCGCAGTGAGCACTCCCGGGCGCTCTGAGAAGGGGGAGAGGACCATGAAAGACCGCATCCAGGTGATCCAGGGGGACATTACCCGGCAGATCTGCGACGCCATTGTAAACGCCGCCAACACCAGCTTGCTGGGGGGCGGCGGAGTGGACGGCGCCATCCACCGGGCCGCCGGCCCGGACCTGCTGGCCGAGTGCCGCACCCTTTACGGCTGCGAGACGGGAAAGGCCAAAATCACGAAAGGCTACCGTCTGCCCGCCCGGTATGTGATCCACACTCCCGGCCCCATCTGGCACGGGGGAGACCGGAACGAGTCGGCCCTGCTGGCCTCCTGCTACCGGTCCTGCCTGGAGCTGGCGGAGGCCAACGGCTGCCAGACCGTGTGCTTTCCCTCCATTAGCACGGGGGTGTATCACTTCCCCCTGAACCAGGCCGCCGGGATCGCCATTGAGACCATCGCAGCATTTCTGGCCTCCCACGCTGCCCCGGCCCAGGTCACCATGGTCTGCTTCGACAGCAGAACCAAGGCGGCCTACGACCAGGCTCTGGCGGCGCTGACGAGACCGTAATTTGTCCCCAAACAGCAAAAACTCCCGCTCTGTCCCAAAGGACGGAGCGGGAATTGTTTTTTGGAAAAGAAAGGTGTACGAATGCGTACACAAAACCGGAGGGTTTCAGCAAGGGTAAAGGAGGGATTTGAATGTATCCATATTTTCACGATGACGTGGCGCCCTTTACCATGTCGGACAGCCTGTGCAGCTTTGCCCCCTTTCCCAAGGCGCTGCTGAACAAGGGCATCCGGCCCTCGGCCCTGCTGGTCTATGTGGCCTTGCTGGACCGGGCCACCCTGTCCCAGAAAAACCGGTGGTGCAACGGGCAGGGCTGGATCTATGTGAATTACAGTGTGCCCCACCTGTCCCTGGATTTGGGGATGGGGGAGTCCACCATCCGGGAGCTTCTGCGGGTGCTGGAGGACCAGGAGCTGATTTTCCGCACCTACCCCCTGGCGGGAGAGGTCAGCGAAATTTACCTGCGGGTGCCGGTGACCTCCCTGAAGCGGGAAAAAATTTACCAGACCCCGCTGGAAATCCAGAGGGTCTGGGAATCCGTGCCACCCCTCCGGAAACCTGGAGCCCCCCCTCT
Source organism: Clostridiales bacterium (assembly GCA_004551945.1). Taxonomy (GTDB): domain Bacteria; phylum Bacillota; class Clostridia; order Oscillospirales; family Oscillospiraceae; genus Evtepia. Next base: position 39,917 of record SFPN01000015.1, read on the forward strand.
GGAAACCTGGAGGCAAACAAACTGAATCAACCAATCTATTAAACAAACTGAGCGCTCTTATGCGCGCGGAAAAAAGCAGTTTTCCACATCCTCCGAAGGGCCGCGTACCGCACAGCAGCCCGCCGCTTACTTCCTCTTAAAGCTCAGCACCGCCACCTGGGGCTTGGTGCCCTCGTTGATGGTGATGGTGTCCCCGGGGTAGTAGACATAGTCGTCCACCAGAGCCAGGAAGTCGTCCAGTTCCGCAACGGCGGGCAGACCCACCTCTCCCTGGCGGTAGTGCATGGGGATGATCACCTTGGGCTTAATCTGATCCATGAGGGCCTTGGCCTCCGCGGGGCCGATGGTGTAAAAGCCCCCCACGGGGACCATGGCCACGTCCAGCCCGGCCAGGTCCGCCAGCTGGGCGGGGGTGAGCTGGCAGCCGATGTCCCCCAGGTGGGCCACCCGCAGCTTGCCCGCCTGGAGCACATGGATGGTGTTGGGACCCCGCAGGGCGCCCCCCTCGGGGTCGTGGAAGGTCTCAATGGCGGTGATGGTGAAGGGATTTTCGTGGCCCTCCAGGGGACGGACCACATGGGCGGCGTTGTGGTCGTTGTGCTGGGTGTGGGAGCACAGCACCAGGTCGGCGGCCACATCCAGCGCGCCGAAGCCGGGGACGTAGTTATCCTCATAGGGGTCAAACACTACGGTGAAGCCCTTGCAGGTCAGTTCAAAGCAGGCGTGGCCGTGCCAGCGCAGTTCCAGTTGTTCCATAGAAAAGCCTCCTTCATGTGTGGGTAAATGCACCATTTTGTTATCTCTATTAAACCACATTTTGGCCCGGATGACGACAGTTTTTTGGAAAAAACCTGGCCTCTGACAGAAAAATTTCATCTGGTGATGGAAAAATTGGGCAAAGCATAGTATAATAATGTCTGCTGAATAAACCGCTTTGCGGTTTATTCGCGCGGCGTCAGCCGCGCAATTCCATAAAGACGGCTCCTTTGAGCCGTTTTTATGGAATCCAGCCATTGTTACAATGCGTATTTCCACTGGAGCGCCGCGGCTCTCCAGTGGAAGGTGCAAGATTTTTGGACAATTTAGTCCAAAAACCTTGCACTCGAACAAAGCCAATGAGCCTTGAAAGCCTTGGCTTTCAAGGCTTGCGGCTTTGTTCAGTACGCATTATAATAAATCCGCGACGAAAACAGCCGCGTTTCGCGGCGAGCAACAGAGAGGTTACAACGATGAAAGCAACTTTGGTGATCATGGCCGCGGGCATGGGCTCCCGCTACGGCGGCGAGAAGCAGACCGACGGCATCGGACCCAACGGCGAGGCCATCATGGAGTATTCCGTCTATGACGCGGTCCAGGCCGGGTTCCATAAGATCGTGTTCATTATCAAGCCCGGCATGGAGGCTACCCTCCGTGCCCTGTGCGGCGACCGGGTCCAGACCATGAAGACCCCCCAGGGGGAGCCGGTGGAGGTGGCCTACGCTGTCCAGGACTTTACCAGCGTGCCGGATTTTTACGCCATTCCCCCGGAGCGGACCAAGCCCTTCGGCACCGTCCACGCCGCCTTGTGCGCCCGGGACCATGTGGACGAGCCCTTCGCCATCATCAACGCCGATGACTACTACGGGGCCTCCGCCTTCTCCACCATCCTGGAGAAGCTCCTGACCCTGGCGGAGAGCGGCCAGGCCGCCATGGTGGGCTACCGGCTGAAGAACACCGTCAGCGACAACGGGACAGTCTCCCGCGGGGTCTGCCAGACGGAGAAGGGCAGCCTGCGGAAGGTGAAGGAGACCCTGAAGATCAAAAAGTACCCCGATGGCCGCATTGCCGATACCGCCGACCCGGAGCAGGAGGTTCCCCTGGACCCGGAGAGCGTGGTCTCCATGAACTTCTGGGGCTTCACCCCCTGGATCTTCCAGGAGCTGGACCAGTACTTCCGGGACTTTTTGAAAGACCTGGCCCCCGGGGAGCGGAAGGCCGAGTGCCTGCTGCCGGTGCTGGTGGACCGGCTCATCGGGGCGGGGAAGCTGGACGTGGCCGTGCTTCACACCGACGCGGTGTGGTTCGGCGTGACCTACCAGGAGGACCGGCCTGTGGTGGAGCAGGCCCTGCGGCAGCTGCACGACAGCGGCGCGTACCCCAAATCCTTGAAGAGCGAATGAGAATTTTTTTCGGCCCGGCGGCTTTTTTTGCCGCCGGGCCGAAAAAAGGGATTGACAAATAGGAACAGGCTGAGTATAATATCCTAGTAACTGAAATCTGCGGATGTGCTGGAACTGGTAGACAGGCACGTTTGAGGGGCGTGTGTCCATGACGTACGGGTTCAAGTCCCGTCATCCGCACCAGTTCAAAAGAGCCGGGAACCTTTGAAAATCAAGGGTTCCCGGCTTTTTGTTTTTGCGGCGTTGTGCGATTTGGTCTTTATTTGGTCTTTACGCCGCCGATTTTGGTGTTTTGGAGGGGCAGGGCGTTTGCCACGGCCTGACTGGCCCGGGCCTGGGCGGCGGAAAAAGTATGCGCATAAATGTTGAGTGTGGTGCTGGCCTGACTGTGGCCCAGGGAGGAGGAGATCGTCTTTAGGTCTACGCCGCCCTGAATCAGCAGGGAGGCGTTCAGGTGGCGGAAGGTATGGACACCAAGGAACCGCTGCCCGGTTTCCTCACAGAACCGGCGGAGCCAATGATAGGGCGTGTTGGGGTGCAGGGGTGCGCCGTTCCAGCCCACAAAGAGCCGGTTACTGTCCTGCCACTGGTCGCCCAGCCTGAGCCGCTCGGCGGCCTGGGCCGCTTTGTGGTGGCGCAGGATGGGAAAGACCTCGGCGGGGAGTTTCAAGTCCCGCTCGCTGCTTTTGGTTTTCGGGGTATCGGTGTAGACACCCAGGTTTTTAGAATACTGGGAAGTTCTGCGGATGGAAACAACCTCATGTTCAAAGTCAATGTCGTCCCATTCCAGCCCCAGCAGCTCCCCACGCCGGAAGCCGCCATAGATTGCCAGGACAAAGAAGGATTGATACATGGGCGGGGCCTCTGAGAGGCTGTCAAGGAAACGCTGGGTTTCCTCCAGGGTGTACACGTCCTTTTCCTCCCTGGTGATGCTGGGGACGGTGACACGGCTGCACGGGTTGGAGGGAATCATATCAAACTTCATGGCGTAGTCCATGACCCCTGACACGAAGGAGAGATAGTGCTTGATGGTCTTTGGGGACAGGGTACTCTTCCCCTTTGTCACGGTGAACAGGGCCGCCACGGGCTTCCCAAGGGCTTGTGAGACCTTCTCGGCGGAGGCATAGGAGGTGCTTTCTCCCCGGCAGATGGAGGACAGCACCGAGCGGGAGACGCCGGTTTTCTCCGACAGGGCCTTTTGCGTCAGGCCCAGGCCGCCCAGGAGATCGGTAAGTTCAGGCTTTGCCGCTGCGGTGTCCCGGGCGGAGGAAATGCCCTCTTCCCCAAGGTTATCAATGAACTGCTGGATTTGCCGGGCGGTCAGCTTGTCAAGGCGGATATGCCCAATGGCTGCATAGGTCCGGGCTTCCAACTGGTGGAGCCGCTCCACCGAGCGGGTTTTCAGCTTCTTTTGGGCGTATTCCTTGAACCATTGTTCGGCGAAAAGCTGGAATTTGATGTTTCCCCCGTCCCCACCGGCGGCGCAGGACTCCTCAAACCGGACAGCCTGCCGCTGCAATTCCTTTTCAAGCTGCTTCTGGGACATTCCGGCAGGGGGCGTCCAGGTCATGGAGCGGACCTTTTGTTTTCCCGTCACATCATAGCCGCAGGAGGCCCGGATGCGATAGCTTACCCCCTTCTTGCCCTCAATCCTGGTGATGGTTGCCATAAGCGTTCTCTTTCCTTCCTGTCATGCCGTGGTATTATGGCATGGCTGCATAGAATGTCGTGCTATCTGTGTATGCGTTGCCCGCTCGGAGTCCGCCGCTCCGAGCGGGTGTTTTTGATGTCAAGCGTCAGGATCACCACGCTGCGCGGCAGTTCGGATATCATTTGCAATTTCCTTTGAACATATTGATACAAGCTGGTCGATATAGACTTTACCAATATCAGGCTCGAAGATATCATTCTTTACAAAGTCGATTATTTGACGGGCATTAAAAACAAATCTGCGAAACCCATCGCTTTCGAGTGTGATGACACAAGGGGAATCTGGATCGTTGTCATCTTCCTCTAAAAAATCAATGATGGCCCTGTGCCTAATCAGGTCCAGGAAGGAATATAAAGCACTTGGAACATCAAAATCGCAATATTCATCCTGAACGAAAGAGGAGTATGGTTCTATTGTTCTTCCAAGTAGCCAGTCAGTTTTTACATTGAACAAATCTGCTATAGACGCAATAACAGTAGCAGAAGGATTCTGAGTACCATTTTCATAGGCAGACATTGACGCAGCGGTGATGCCGATTTTGACAGCTGCTTCCCGCTGAGTAAGTCCGTGCTGCAATCGAAGGGTCTTAATTTTTTCTCCCAAATTTTTTAAATCCAAAGAATCACCTCCATTGTTTGTTTATCATACCATGCAAAAATAATCAAAGCAATACAAAAATAGAATAAATGATTTTGTTAGGAATACTTGACAAAATATTTTATACTTGGTATTATGTGGCTGTGGAGGTGATACGATGGCATTAGTTGCTGAAACGAAGCGCGGTTGTCGGTCCATTACTGAGGAACGAATTAGGCGCGGGAAGAGCATGCGGGAACTGTCTAAAGCATCGGGGCTGAGTACAGCGGCCATATCAAACATTGAGCGTGGGAAAGGCCCCATTCGCCCGTTGAGTGCGCAAAAAATTTGCAACGGCCTGGGCGTGGAGTTCGATTCTCTGTTTGAATTGGTGGACTCCGAGCATTCGCCCAAAGATGAGGGATAATTCGAACGGACAGTGAGAAAGAGGTAGAAAAAATGAAAGATTTATGTGAAATGAGCTTTGGAGAGATTCAGCAGGAATTAGTATGCACGTTAGACAAGCTGAGTTTTACTCACATGAGAATGTTGCTCTGCATGGCAAGGACACTTGATGAGATTGAAGAGGAGCATAGACATGAGATGTATGCGAAAAGGGGGATTGTTGATGAGCCTACCGCGAATGAGAACAGCTGAGGGCGTGCTCAAGGAACTTCGGGCCGCTGACCCTGATACTGCCGTGAGCCTCCATTTCATTCGGGGAATTATCGCCGCCGAGCGGATTCCAGTAGTATCATCGGGCCGCAGGAAGTTTGTGGATTTTGATAAGTTCCTTGACTTCTTGGCCAGCGGGGAGGCAACTTCCCAGGAGCCGCCCAAGGCGGGAGTTATCCGGCGTGTCCAGGGATGACCGGCCACGTTCCAGGTGTCCAAGTTGGGCACAGTATGCAGGAGGTGAGCTGCTGCGGATTACATTCTGACCGTTAGGCTGAGAAGCCCAAGGGATGACCTGTTGGCCGTGAAGGAAGCCCTGGCCTACGATCTGGAAAAATACGGTGATGTTGTTTTCGTCAACGTGGAAACCGTGACAGAGAGCCGTAAGGGGCGGAAAACACAGAACCAAAAGGCCCCAGAGTGGGCGCAGATGGCATTTAAGGTTTAGGGGTAGGTACACATTGGTTTGTGAGATTTTGAAAGGGCACAGGGCAGAGAATGGGCTATCCGTGGAAGAACTTGCTTCTAAGCTGGGGATTCCGGTGGAGACAGTCATGGAATATGAGCGGGTAGAAACGGACCAGGAAGCGCACTATCTGTTTTTCCCGTGGTCAGATGCCATGAAAATTCGGGAACTGACCGGCTGTACTCTGCTTGAACTGCTTTCTTACCCTGCGCCAGATGTAAGGAAAGGATTGGATGATGGAAAAACGTGAACATAGATTCGTGAGTGAGGAAATGAGACACATTTGCGAGGATTTTTGTGAACATACTTGCGAAACCTGTGAATTTAACTTCACCCGGGGAGATGGGCCTTTTATTTGTGGAGCCTACTGCCCGGAAAACAGAGGAAAGGAGTGCCCGCAGTGGGGTATTTCTCGTGAAGAATTTAGCAAAGCCATTGACAAGTTTGAGAGTGAGACAGGGAGAAGTATCTAACGAAAGAAAGTCTGAGAAGAGGCCTGTGCCAACGTGCCGGAGCCGGGAGTTATCCTGGCTCCGGCATTTCGGCTATTATGGGGCGTGAATTTTATGAAAGGATATAGTCGATGGCGAAACGAAAGAAAACGATACGGGCCGGTCGCTATGTGCGGGAGGTCCTATACACTGCCCCAGAGCCGAGGGACGGGGAGAGGGCAAGGGCTGAGAAATCCAAAGCCACAACGGAGGCCCGGAAGAAGATGAATGATAAGACCGCAAAGGTCCGGCTGGAAATGCTGCTGGCAGCCAACTTCCAGCCCTCAGACCATGTTGTCACGCTTACATACCGAAACGAGGACCTGCCAAAGACAAGGAGGGACGCTGCATATCGGGTCAAGAAGTTTCTCAAGGTCATGCGGCAGGTCAGGAAGAAAAACGGACAGGCTATGCGCTACGTCTACGTCACTGAGAGCAAGCACGGGGAAGGGCGGTTTCACCACCACGTAGTTTTGAACCGGGCCGGAGCGGGTGACTTTGAGGCAATCCGTAGCCTGTGGGCCTGGGGGGATGACATAGAGATTCAGCGGTTTGACGCCCGGGAGGTTGACGTCTGGGGGCAGTATCTAACCAAGGAATGCGGAGACCGACCGGTAGGTGGGCGCATGTGGGTGGGCAGCCTGAACCTGGAAAAGCCCATTGTAGAGAAAAGCTTTGTCCCAGACAGCGCGGTTCTCACGGCACCGCCAGACAGCCGGATTCTGGAACGGGAAGAGAAGTCAACAGAGTACGGAAGCTATTCCTATCTGAAATACATCCTACCGCCCGAGAAGCCCAAGCAGCAGGGAAGGAGACGGGGAACCAGGGAAAACAACACCGAGCGGCAGCCCCGCAATTTAGGCTTGGAGCTATGTATATCTTCTGAGGGAGCGGCAGAGAATGGAACGTGATCCTATTGTGTTCCGATAGAAAATAGCGTATGCTCAGAGCAGGAAGCGCACGCAGAAAGTCACGGGAAAACCAGCCGAAAACCGGATGAAAATAAACGGCTTTTCTGCCGGGAAGCTACGTCCGCGCGGCCACGCGCGCGCAGAGGCATGCCTACATGCGCACCAGGGCTCACGCAGCCCCGAAGGGGCAGATACCCCCGGGTCAAAAAAGTTTCCGCAAGGGGACGCCCAGACCCCGTTGCTCCCTCGTGTGTGAGAGAAATTCCCCAATCAGCGTAACACGGGATACACGCGCACGGAGACGATGAAACAAAGGCCCACAAAAGGGCCTGTTTTTGCTGCCCAAAAATAAAGCGACTGCACAAGCAGCCGCTCGAATAGAGAACATTTTGCGCCCAGGCTTCAGCCTGGGTTTTCTGCTGTCTGGGTGTCCAAGGTGGGCGCGGGGATACTATCAGATTCGGCCATAAAAAGACGCCGGGGAAGCTGCTCCCCGGCGGTCTTGTCAGTATCGCTTATAGATTTCTCCCCGGTTTCCGGCGTCAATCACAATGACCGTGACCGTGCCGTGATCTACGGTATAGATAATCCTGTAATCCCCCACACGAAGCCGAAGTAAATCAGAGTGGCCTTTCAGCTTCTTGATATCTTCCCCATTGGGAAGCTGTTCGATTGCCTTGAAAACGCGCACGCGCTCCGGCTTTGGGAGACTTTCCATGAACTTTCGGGCCTTTTTCTTGACAAGGATTTTGTACATCAGTCAATCTCCCATAGCTTTTTCAGATCTTCCAGCGGAACAGCATCGTCTTTTTCCGGGTCCGGGTCATTCAGGTAGTTTTCTACCATTCGCTCACAAAAGATATCATCCGCTTCTTCATCGGCGGTGATACCCTGGACATAGGCCAGAACATAGCCCATCTTATAGTCTGGCACGCTGTCCAGCAGGGCAATGACTTTTTCGCGGTTGCTCATGTGTCAGTTCTCCTTTCAATGCTATATGATGTGCTGTCCCTGGCCTGGTCCCGTGCCATAGTTTCCGCTATCGCGCGGCCAATGAATCCATTGACGGACTCCCCACGAGCGGCAGCATGGGTCTGGATGAGCTCTTTTCGGCCCTTGGGAATCGTTAGGTTGATACGGTCATAGGTTTTGGCTATAAATTTATTTGTGGCCCGCTGCTGGGCTTTTGATACGGGCATGCCATCAACTCCTTTGCTTGAAGGAAGCTCAAAGGATATACTCTTTTATTGTATTGTAATTATACCACAGAGATATAGTTGTGTAAATATAAATGTTTGACAAATATAATTGCGCAAATATGTGGGATGTGACGAAGGGACGAGAGAAAAACAAAGGAAGATACGCCATACGTGTATAGGATATTTATTCGTTATATCCATGGATGGAGAAGAGCCTTTTTCGTGGGAGACCCAGTGAAATTTAGTCTTTATTTAGTCTTTACACACTCAAATTTTACGGCACAATATAAGACAATGCGAAATACAAACAAGAAAAAACCATTGAAAATCAAGGCTTTTCAGATAGTAAAACAGTGCGGAATATTTAAAAGCAGATTCAAGTCCCGTCATCCGCACCATAACTGGACCGATAATTGATACAATGTATCAGTTGTCGGTCCGTTTCTTTTTGTCCTGAAAAGGCTTGAAAACGGCGGCTTTCTAGTCATCTGCGGGTGCATCAGCTTCTCCTGACAAGCTGCGGACAGCGCATTTTCTGTCGCGAATGACTCGTTTCGGCCCTGGGATAGAGAAGTTATCGTTTCAAAACTGGCTATCGTTTCATCAAGAAAAGCGCCTGTGTGGAGCCGTCAAGAACTCCATCTCAGGCGCTTGCCTTATTCCGGTTCACAGCATTTCGGTTATCTCCATACCGTTTTTAAAGTGGAACACCAGATTCCCATCCTCGTAAACCGTCACCCGGTCGACCAGATTCAGCCAAAGCCGGTCGCTATAGTGCACCGGCAACGAGGCGTCAATGGTCATCAGCTCGGTCATGAAGCACTCCATGACGTCAGCCTGAAAGCGCTTCGTGACCTTTTGCCGCTGAAGCTGAGTCAGGGCCGCGCATTCTGTGTCAATGGCGTCTGTGTTCAGGTATTCGTCGCGGAGCATCACGCAGGTTTCCAGCAGGACCTCCCGCTCCTCTGTGAGCCGGGCCACGGCCTGCAGGAACAGGCGCTTGATGTCCTCCTCGGTGAGGTGCGGAGTACCGCAGCGCCGTTCGCCTTTGAACTTTCCGTTGCATTGCCAGATCACACGGCGGTACTTGTCCGTGCTGTGCCAGACCTTGCTTCCGTAATACTCTCCGCAATCGCCGCAGACGAGCTTTGCAGAGAACGGCCTGAGGCTGTTGTGGTGCCTGCCCTTTGTCTTGCGAACCGCCATCTCATCCTGAACCTTCTGCCATTGCTCTGGATCGATGATGGCTGGGTGGCTCTGCTCCACAATGTACTGCGGAACCTCGCCCTCGTTCACCTTCATCTTCTTGGAGAGAAAGTCCACGGTGAACTTCTTCTGTAGGATGGCGCTGCCCTTGTATTTCTCGTTCGTGAGGATGCTTTCGATGGTGCTGGTCTGCCACTTGGACTTTCCGCGAGGCGTTGGGATGCCCTTCGCCGTCAGGTGGTTGGCGATCCAGTTGACCGTCTTACCCTGTATGAACAACCGGTAGATTTCCCGGACCGTCTCCGCCTCCTCCGGCACGATCTCCGGCAGACCGTCCGGTCCTTTGCAGTAACCAAGGAAGGAGGAGTACGGCAGCGTGACCTTACCATCCGCAAAACGCTTCCGTTGGCCCCATGTGACGTTTTCCGAGATGGACCGGCTCTCCTCCTGCGCGAGACTGCTCATGATGGTGATCAGCAGCTCGCCCTTACTGTCGAAGGTGTAGATTCCCTCTTTTTCAAAGTACACCTCGGTCCCGTGTTCCTTCAGCTTCCGGACGGCGGTGAGGCTGTCCACGGTGTTCCGGGCGAAGCGGCTCACTGATTTGGTCACAATCAGGTCGATGCGACCGGCCAGCGCGTCCTCGATCATTCGGTTGAAGCCCTCGCGGCCTCTGGTGCTCACGGCGGAGATGCCCTCGTCGGTATACACATCCACAAACTCCCATTCGGGATTGGAGCGGATGTACTTGGTGTAGTAATCTACCTGCGCCTCGTAGGAGGTAAGCTGCTCCTCGCTATCGGTGGACACACGAGCATATCCGGCCACCCG
>SFPN01000062.1 GCA_004551945.1 Clostridiales bacterium
ATACCGATGAGGCACGCTGGTGCCAGCAGACGTAACTGGGAGGAGGGAGAGCATCAGCTCAAGAGAGCAGGTGGACTGGAAAGGGAGAGATCCACTGTCCCTGTCTAGGGCGATGTCACAGGTGTAGGTCTCGGCGTGGCGGTGGGTGTTTCGACCCAGCTGTCTGTCTGACCAAGGCATCCAACCTGGGTGGGACTGGGGAAGGCCGAGCCCTCCCGGTGCGAGCGTCCCGCTTCCTGGGGAAGCTGAGGAGCGAGGGGTTGCCCGGGGACTTGCGGGCACCTGTGGGCCCTGTGTGGAACAGCAGGCGCCACAGCCCTGCTGGGGCAAGGCTGGAGCTCGAAGTGGAGGTGGGCCAGCCTTTGTCTCATGGCCGCGTTTTCCCTTCTGAGCTGCAGGAGCTGTCTCTCCGCCCACAGAGCTGCCATCCCTGTTTCGTGGGCTCTTGTCTCATGGAAGAGGATCCCGTTCTGGTAAGAGACAGCGGTCCTGGCCACCTCTCTGCCCACGTCTTCCGCTCGCTTCTTGTAGACTCTGCCCTGCTGACACAGAGAGCCCAGGCGCCTGAACACCTGGGGGCATTTCTTCTGGAAGGCGAGGCCACGCGCCTCCTCCTCAATGGATCTTCTGAGGAGCAGCTTGAGGTGCTCTTCATGTAATTGAGGCAGCATCCTGAGTTGGAGCCGAAGCTCCTGAATCTCCCTTTCCAGCTGCGTGTTGTCCGCCTGCAAGGACGCGCACTCGGCTTGGAGCCTTTGTACTTGTCCCGCCAGCTCTCCATTGAGTGGATGGTCTTCAGGCCGTTTTCTGGAGATGGCCTCGACGTGCTCTTCGTGCCATTGCAGGGACCCTTCGCCGTGCCCAGGGTCCATGAGACGCTTCCGATGGGCTTGCGGCCGCCGGGCCGGGGGGTGGTCATGGTCCGCAACTCGGGGTCCCTCTGCCTCCCAGGGCTCAGGCCAATGGATGGTCTTCAGGGTGCTTTCAGCCAGAGATGGCAGCTGGCTCCCTTTCTCCTCCAGGACCCACCGGCTCCGTGTGTGTAAACGTGCCAGCACATCTTTCTGTCCCCTCAGGACCCGCGTTCTCTGCTTCCATCCCTCCGTTTCCCGGCAGAGCCTTTCCAGGCATTGCCGAAGATGAGCGTTTTCCTGCAGCCCAACCATGAGTTTCTCGCGGAGGTGGTGGACCTTCTCCTGGGCTGTTTGCAAGGCGTTTTGGGCCTGGGTCCCTTGGGCTTGGTACGCTTCTGAGGTGGCTCCAAGGGACTGGATCTGTCCTTGGAGACGAGCCCACATGAGCCCGAGACAGCAGAGGTGAGAGGGCTGGCTCTTGCGTCCTTTTCCCAGGAAGCCTTGCCTGTTGGGAGGTGACGTGTTGGGGATGGGAGGAAGTGCCGCCAAGCACAGGCATTGCAACGTGGGAGCGCTGGCCTCCACAGCGGGTGACTGGAGGACTTCAAGGCCTCGGGCCCTCCGTCCGTTCTTCCCCCCGGCCTTTCTGTAGACTTCGGCCCAGCCAGAACCCCTCTCGGCCGGCTCTCCTCCTCTTCTGAAAGGACGGCCGCTCTGGACGACCCAGACCAGCAGAGCGGCCCAGAGTGGGGTCTCCCAGGGAAGCCCCAGGAGACCCAGAACTCCTCTCAAGGTGTCCGACAGCACCAGGAGAGTGTCCCCCAGGAGCTCCAGGGCCGGCAGCCCAAACATTGTGGTGGCAGGGAGCAGGCCCTCTGCGGCCCCACAGGCACCACCGCTCTGCCTCTGCCCGTGGGCCACAACTGACCCCACGGAACTCTGCCGCCCCAACACGCGGGTGCCTGGCAACCAGGGCAGATGGCCGTTGGGGCTGGGGGAGGGGGAGGCCCGCCAGGTTCTAGAAAGCCCTGCTCTCGGATGGCTCCGCCCCCTGCTCAGTGATGTCACCTGAGCAGTGCCTTTGGGGCGAGCCAAGGGCGGATGGCCGCCTGGAGCTGGATGTGGCCACGAGCCAACCTCGAAGGTCAGGCGGTGCCCTGGCTCTGCTGGCTGTCAGGTTTCCCACCTGGAAAATGATCAGGCTGGTGGCAAGACAGGCGACGACCTCAGACGTTGTCCACCTGGAGGGTGCCTTCGTTTTTCCTGAAACTCATCCATTCGTATAGTCCAACTTCCAACAGTGCCCAAGGGGAGGTGCTCCAAACGGAGTTCCCCTTGTGGCTCAGCAGTAGTGCACCCAAGTCCTGCCCATGAGGAAGCGGGTCTGATCCCTGGCCTTGCTCAGTGGGTTAAGGACCCTTGAGCTCCGGATGAGGTTGCAGATGCGTCTCGCACCCTGCGTGGCTGTGGCCGTGGCGTAGGCCGGCAGGTGTAGCTCCGAATTGACCCCTAGCCTAGGAACTAGGCCACCCCATGCCACGGGTGAGGCCCTCAAAAGTCAAGATCACAGCTTTTTCTTTTTTTGTAAAGATACACCAGGCCTCCTGTTGGTGTTGAGGCAGCAAGGTCCGGAATCTCTGCATCTTTGCCCAGGGCATAAGTTAGTGAGGGAATTTTATCCAAAGAATGATATCCATTGCCATGCTATCACCGTGGACACGGGGATCTACAGTGTGGCCTTTATTGGGCATGATAGAGAGAAGAGAAAGACCCACTCCCCATTGGTTCTTGAAAAAGTTGTGGTTCGTGCAACGAACTGCTGCTCCCAAGAATGGGAAGATCCTCCACCAGGACCAGAGAGCACCGTTGCTCCCG
>SFPN01000063.1 GCA_004551945.1 Clostridiales bacterium
TGCCATTCCCTGTGGCCACACCCAGGGCATAAGGAGGGTCCCAGGCTCGGGGTGGAATGGGAGCTGTAGCCACCGACCTACGCCAGAGCCCCAGCTCTGCCAGATCCCAGCCGAGTCTGGGACCTACAACACAGCTCGCGGCAACGCCGGGTCCTTAAGCCGCTGAGCGAGCGGGGCAAGGGATCGAACCCGCAACCTCATGCTTCCAAGGCGGAGTCCTTAGCCACTGAGCCATGACGGGAACTCCCATGCAGGTTTTCCAAGTGTATACTGTTTTATCTTTCGGCAGCACCCGGAAGACCGGCGACCTGCCAAGAGCCCCTGTGTCACTGCGTCCTTATCGCCAGGGAAATCAGCTCTATCCATAGGCACATTCCCTTTGAGGCGCCTTAGGCATCAGGGTCGAGCAGAGTAGACTCCGGAGTAGACGTGCCCGGGCCGGCGCTCGGGCGCTCGGGCGCTCCCCTGCTTCCTTGAGCCATTTCCCATTGCATGCGCATTTCCGGGCTGGCCTGGGGGAACCAGACCCAGAAGCCTGGTTGTGTGGGCAGAAGGGTAGCAGGGTGCGTCTTGGGGAGGGCGGAGGAGGAATCCCTCCTGGGTCTACCCACACCCACCTTGGGCTGAGACAGAGGCGAGACAGCGGGCGAGGCCCTTAGGGCCTCTGGACCACCGTCCCTCCCCGGGCCCCGGGCCTAGAAGAACAAGATCTTCTTGTGCTTGGTGCTGGGCATTCGGCCCCGGGAGCGTAACCTGCGCACAGCCTCCCTCAGATGCTTGGGTTGGAGCGGGGGTGTCTCCCCCCACTTCTCACACACGTCCAGGGCCTCTTCCACGACCTCCCCGACGAAGACCTTGGCCACTCCGGACATGGCAATGACGACGTTCTGGCCCACCGCCGAGCCAGCCACGCTCTGGATCAGACGTTTCATGGTTGCCCTGGGGAAGGCTGACCTGCGATACACTTCGTAACGGTCCAGCTGCTCCTGGCTCATGGAAGCCACGAGGGTTCGCATCTTCTGGGCCTCCTCTTCATCCACTCGGGGGTTCCTCGGTCTCTGGCCCTCGGTGTCCCTTTTCAGCCTTTTGGCTGCAGGAGGCCCGCGGCCTGTGTCCGCCTCCTCTTCAGGGGCGCGCATCAGCTCCTGCGGGCGGTCCGCGGGCCGCTCACCGCCGCGGGCCGCCCGGGGGCCCGAGGGCCCGGCTGCCGTCTCTGCCGCCAGACCTGGGTCGCCCCCTTGGTCCCAGCTCGACGCGCTGGCCTTGTCCATGCCTGCCAGCCCGCAAGATCGGGCGGGGGCCGGGGATCCCTGGCCTGGGCGCGTCTGACCAGCCACAAAGGTCAGAAGAGGGAGATGCTCAAGTCTGGCTGCTGGCTTCCCGCGCACACGCACGCCCCCACTGCCGCCGTGCACGCCCCCCACAGGACGCGCTGTCCCTCCCCACACGGTGCGCCTCGCAGTGGCCAAGAACGCGGCCCCCGGAGGGTAGACTTCTCCAGCCAGGGGAGAAGAGGAACCCCCTCGGCCCAAACGCTGCACCTCCAACCCAACCCAACCAACCCACACACTGCTGGAGAGTCCCGACCTTCTAGGGGAGAAAGCTCTGGCACTTGGGCCTCCTCCTCTTCAGGGTCAGCCACGGAGAAGCGCCCTCAGGCGCGGTGCTGTGCGACGCGGTGCTGTGCGATGTGCGACGCGGGCTCCCGCTGCCTCCAGGGAGGGCTGCCGCCGCCTTATATAGGGCGCCGGGGCCCCGGCCCCACCCACCCGGGGGCGTCACCTGACCGCCTCAGCCCACAAGGGGTGGGCTCCTCCCACACACTCGGGGAGGGGGCGGGGAGGGGTGGGGAGACGTGGGGAGGCGGGGCGGGGCCGGAGCCCCCAGGCCAAGCTCGGTGGCTCTAGGTAGAGCGTTCCCCCAACTTTCCCCGGTGGCGGGGGTGGGGTGTGCTCGAGGGGCGGCCCGGTGGGGGGCTGCCCGGGCAGGGCAGATCCAGAGGGGCCCCCCGAGAAGGCAGAGCGCCAAAGCTGCCTCAGAAACCATGGCGGCGGCCAGCCGGCCAAAGATCCCGCTGGTGCCGGTCCACAGCTCCTCTCCTCCTCGGGTGCTCTCAGGACGTCCGGGCCTGGGGAGGGGCCCCCAGAAAGCCGGCAGCCTCGCTCCCCGTGGGCAGTGGGGCTGGCTGCCCGAGGACCTGGGGCCTCAGGCATGTGCCAGCCAGCACATCCTTCCCCCCCCCCACCACCCAGGAGATCCGTAGGCGGGCCATTGCCTGAAGGCAATGCTTGGCAATGCCTGGCCCCCCTTCTCTTTCTCCGCCGGCTCCCTGCAAGACCCTTGTGGCTTGACCGAAGGCAACCTGGAAGGGCCACGTCTCCCAGGGCTCCTGCTCTCAGGCCGTCCCACCCCACCGTCCACCCACCGGAATCACCCCACACCGCTGCGGAGGCGGGAACGTCCAAGATCAGAGAGGGAGCCAATCCCCTCCTCACCTCCTCAGGAATACCTCGCCACCTCTTGACCCATTCCAGGTCCCACTGGGAGCCTTGCCTTGGATCTTGTGGATCTGTTCCTCCCCCATCCCCTCCCCATGTCTTTCTAAACCACTTTGGTACACCTTTGAACCTTTGTTTTTTTTTTAGGGAGTTTTTTTTTTTTTTTTTTTTTTTTTTTTTTTTGGTTTTTGGGGTTTTTT
>SFPN01000038.1 GCA_004551945.1 Clostridiales bacterium
GTGCTGGCCGGTATCCTGTCCCTGCTGACAAGCGTGGCAGGGCTGCCTGAGGTGGAAGCTCTGCAAGAATGAGCAAAACATATAAGTGTGCTTTCATATTTTGCATGAAAAATTGAAAGTTTGGAGGTAAAAACGTGAACACACAGCCTGTTTCCTACTTACAGACCGATCCCCGGTGGGGCAGTCTGGACTACTCTGCTCCCGGGGAAAAGACCACCATCGCCGCCTCCGGCTGCGGGCCTACGGCTATGGCCATGGTGCTGGCCACCTGGGCGGACCCGTCTGTAACCCCCAAGACCGAGTGCGCCTGGGCGCTGGCTCACGGGTACAAGGCACCCCGGCAGGGGACCTACTACGGATACTTTGAACCGGCAGGGGCACGGTATGGCCTGCGGGTGACCCGGCTGAACTACGCCAGTCTGTACGGCAACGCCACCAGCGCCTATCACGCCCAGGTGAAGGACGCTCTGGACCGGGGCGAGCTGGTGATCGCCTGCATGGGGCCCGGCAACTGGACAAGCTCCGGGCACTATGTGCTGGTGTGGAAGATCGAGGGCGACACCATTTACATCAACGATCCGGCCAGCACGAAAGCAGCGCGGACAAAGGGAATCTGGAGCCTGTTCCGGCAGCAGGTGAAGTATTACTGGACCATTGAGAGACCGGAGAGTGTTCCGGGCGACGACGAACAGAAGGAGGATGAACTGAACATGACGAAAAAGGAATTTTTGGACAGCCTGACCAACGAGGAAGCCTATCAGCTGGTGCAGAAGGCGGAGCTGCACGCCAAGACCCTGCCTGAGCCGGACTGGAGCAAGACGGAAGGCCACTGGCAGCGAGCAACGGCCGCCGGCACCGTGGACGGCACCAGCCCGGAGCGGTACATGAAACGCGACGAGGTCATTGCTGTTCTGGGCCGGAAGGGTCTGCTGGGCTGATCGACAAGAGAAAGGAGAGGATAGCATGGAAGTTTTGGTTCACAACCCGGAGAACATCCCCCAGGAGATTGTAGAAAAGGCCATCGAAATGATGGAGCAGGAGAACGGCAGAACTGTCACGGAAATCTCCATCCGCCGCACCGGCGGTCCTGATGAGTACGGGATCATCCCGGTCTTTGCCCCGGTGCCCTTCCAGCGCATCCGCCGGATCACTGGCTACCTGGTGGGCGACCTGAACCGCTTCAACAACGGCAAGCGGGCGGAGGTTCAGGACCGTGTAAAGCATTCCTGCGGCTGCCTGCGCGGGGAGTAACGCTATCATGAAAAAAAGGAGTCGCTGAAAAAGCGGCTCCTTTTTTTGTTCCTGTTTTTCTATATATGTGTACGAAAACACGAAAAAACCCTTGAGAATCAAGGCTTTTTACATATGGCGGAGAAGGAGAGATTTGAAACCAAGAGAGCCTTTGAGATTACACGGTAGAAGAGAGAAGTCCTCTTAGACGTTAGATCACATGAGAGGACTTCTTCTGTTTACTTTGTCTGGAATCCATATCCATCATTTGGGTTCTGTTTCTTCTGTGCCGATGTCGGTCAGAAGGCCCTGAACCCGAGGGTAGGGCATGGCGTAGCGCTGGGACAGATACCGCAGGGAGGCGCCCAGCTCCCCGTCGGGACCACCGGAGTGCAAAAGCCTATGATTTTACACCGGGCGTTGCCCCAGGTCCAAGCGATAGACCAGGGTTACCCGCCCCGCTTCCTTGTCCCAGACGCAGGTCTCCAGCACCTGTGCGGCCGCCCGGTATTTTTCCTCTGTCCCGGCGGCGGGGTCTTTCAAGGTAACCAGTGCCTGAAAGAGCCGGTCCTGAACGCCGGTTTCCCTGTTCCCGCGTCGATGCTCCAGATCCTGGCGCAAGTGATCTGCCTGGGCGCTGAGGGCTTGCTTTTTGGTTTTGTATTCCTGGAGACTGTCTGCCCCGCAGAGGTAGGCCTCCCGCAAACGCTGGAGTTTTCGCTCCAGTCCTGACAGCTCCTGGGTAAGGGCGGCTTGGGTGTCATCTTCGTTCTGAAGGGCTGTCTGAACAAGAAAGGGGGTCCGGCAGGCTGCGTCCCCCTGCATCCGGGTGAGGATGGCCTCCTCCAGGTCCCGGACCGGCACATGCTGGGAGGTGGGGCATTTCCCCTTGGCATACCGCCCACATTTCAGATAGTGGGGCTGGGAGAAGATCAGTCCGCCGCCGCAGTGGGCGCAGCGGACCAGCCCGGCCAGCCAATGCTTTCGGTCCCCC
Organism: Clostridiales bacterium; assembly: GCA_004551945.1. Classification (GTDB taxonomy): domain Bacteria; phylum Bacillota; class Clostridia; order Oscillospirales; family Oscillospiraceae; genus Evtepia. Next base: position 2,225 of record SFPN01000038.1, read on the forward strand.
GCCGGGCGGGCGTGCTGGCCGAAACGGGCGGCGTTGTCCTTCAGACGGGCAGCGGCAGCTTCAAAGTCTTTCGGGTCCACAAGGGGCGGATGGGAGCCTGCCATAATGGGCGGCGGGCGGTTTTCCTGCCCCTTGCCGGGCTGCCAGCGGAGCTGCCCGATATAGGCGGGATTTTCCAGGATGTACCGCACCCGCCGGGGGTCCAGAGGGTTGCCCCGGTGGGTCCGCGCTCCCAGGCGCTGGGTCCAGCGGGCGATGGAGGCGATGGAGGCCCCGGCCAGAAACCGGCGGAAAATCTCCCGGACGATCTGGGCTTCCTCCTCCACGGGCACCAGAGCATTATGCTCAACCCGGTAGCCGAAGGGCGGGGACGTTTGCAGCTCTCCCCGCCGGGCCTTTTCTGTCATGCCCTTGCGGACCTCGTCGGCCAGGTTAACGGAGTAATACTCTGCCATGGCCTCCAGCATGGCCTCCAGAATGAGGCCCATCCGGTCGTCCTCCAGATGCTCAGTGATGCTAACCACCTGCACCCCGCACTGGCGGCGGAGCATGGATTTGTACACGATGCTGTCCTCCCGGCTGCGGGCGAAGCGGTCAAACTTGTGGACCAGAATAACGGAAAAGGGCGGCGGCTTCTCCTTGGCGGCGGCGATCATGGCCATAAAAGCCGGGCGGGTTTCGGCCCGGCGGCCGGAGATCCCGGCGTCAACGTACACATGCTCCGGACGGATGGACAGCTTGTGCTGGCCGGCATAGCGCTCCAAGGCCCGGCGCTGGGCTTCGGGGGAATACTCGGTCTGCTCCTCGGTGGACACCCGGATGTAGCAGGCGGCAAAGGTCTCTTCCATGAAACAGCCTCCTTTCCCTTTACTCTATGCGAGGAAAGGGGCAAAAAGCGGGGCAGGACCACATAAACTGCACCGGGAGGAGATGGCCTTGGCACGGGAAATCCATACAGAAAGCTTTGTCCGAAGGAATGGGGAGCTAGTACCTGTTGAGCAGCTTGACCGCCAGGAGCGGGAAGCCTTGGCAGTGTGGCTGAAGGAAACCTACCTCAATGAGCTGTTCCGGGGAAAAGGGCGGGTCCTTCCCCAAGAGGAGCAGGCACCCGGCCCGGTGCAGCCGCATAGAAAAAGAGGAGGAGGTGGGGAACCGTGAAGAATCTTCTCAGCCTGATCAACATGAAAAGTCTGATCACCCTGGCTATGACGGCCGCGCTGATTGCCCAGCTTTTCCTGCCGGTAAATCCAAACCCAGAGGCCCAGAGCCTGTTCTGCACGGCCTACGGTGCCATCATCGCGTATTTTTTCACCAAGCGGAGCACAGCTTCTTCCGGGGAGCAGACGGGGCAGAGCAAAGAGAAACAGGAGGACAACGTGGCATAACGGAGGTCTCATTTCACTCAATGCGCTTCAGCCGTCCGGCGGCTGGGGCGCTTTTTCTGCCGTGTTGACAAGTGATAGCGGAAGGGATATAATAAAACGAGGTTATAAAACAGTGTTTTAGAAAGGGTGGGATCTATGCCCCCAAAACCGAAGTTTACCCGCCAGGAGATTGCCGCCGCCGCCCTGGACATGATCAAGACCGGCGGGGTGGAGGCCCTGACCGCCAGAAACCTTGGCAGCAGGCTGGGGTCCTCTGCCCGGCCCATCTTCACAGTGTTCAAGAACATGGAGGAGGTCAAGCAGGCGGCCAGAGACCTGGCGCTGCGGGAGTTTGAGGACAGCAGCAAAGATTTTACGGAATACACTCCCGCCTTTAAGCAGGTTGGCATGCAGATGGTGTCCTACGCTGTCCACAAGCCGGAGCTGTATAAGCTGCTTTTCATGCAGGAGTACCCGGAGCGGCAGACCTTTGCCCAGCTCATGGGAAAGCTGGGCGGCATAGCGGAGGATTGCGTGGAGGTCATCCAGCGGGACTATGCCATGACAGAGGAGGAGGCCCGGCTTTTGTTTGAGCAGGTGTGGGTGCAGACCTTTGGCCTGGGCGCTCTGTGCGCCATGAAGGTGTGTGACTTTACCGAGGAAGAGATTGCGGAAAAGCTGGGTCAGGTGTTTGCCGCCGCAGTGCTGCTGATCAAATCCGGAAAGGCCGGGCAGTGCTCTGGCCAGCCTGTGCGGGAGACGGAAAAGGAGGAAGCCCATGAATCATCCCATCATTGAAATAGAACACCTGTCCAAACACTTTGGCCCGGTCCACGCAGTGCAGGACCTGAGCTTTCAGGTCCGGGAAGGGGAGCTTTTTGCCTTTCTGGGGATCAACGGCGCGGGGAAAAGCACCACCATCTCCATTCTGTGTGGGCAGCTTGCCAAGGACGCGGGGACGGTCCGCATCGGCGGCGTAAATCTGGACCGGGACCCGGACGCGGTGAAGCGAAGCTTGGGGGTGGTGTTTCAGAACTCCGTGTTGGACAAGGCTCTCAGCGTGCAGGACAATCTGGAAAGCCGGGCAGCCCTCTACGGGATCACCGGCAAAGCCTTCCGGGCGCGGCTGGCTGAGCTGACAGACCTGCTGGACTTTGGGGATCTTCTCAAGCGTACCGTGGGCAAGCTCTCCGGCGGCCAGCGGCGGCGGATTGACATTGCCCGGGCGCTGCTGCACCAGCCGAGGCTGCTCATTCTGGACGAGCCCACCACCGGCCTGGACCCCCAGACCCGGAAGCTCCTGTGGGACGCCATCGCCCGTCTGCGGCAGGAGCAGCACATGACGGTGTTTCTCACCACCCACTACATGGAGGAGGCTGCCGACGCGGACTATGTGGTAATCCTGGACAGCGGAAAAATCGCGGCCGAGGGCACGCCCCTGGCCCTGAAAAACAGCTGCACCGGGGATTTCATCACCCTTTACGGGGTGACAGAGGAGCAGGTCCGGGCTCTGGGCTGCCCCTGCCAGCCCCTGCGGGACGCCTACCGCCTGGCAGTTCCGGACACTGCCGCAGCCACGGAGCTGATCCTCCGGCACCCGGAGCTGTTCCGGGACTATGAGATCACAAAGGGGAAAATGGACGACGTGTTCCTGGCGGTTACAGGCAAGAAGCTGATGGGAGGCGAAGAGAAATGCGTGCGCTGAAGGCTCTGGTCAAACGGGATATGAAGCTGTTTTTCAAGGACAAGGGCATGTTTTTTACCTCCCTCATCACACCTCTGGTCCTGCTGGTGCTGTACGGCACCTTCCTGGGCAACATCTATGAGGATATTTTCCTCAGCGCTCTGGAAGCCGCCGGCGCTGTTGTTCCGGAAAAGCTCATCGGCGGCTGCGTCAGCGGGGAGCTGTCCTCCTCGCTGCTGGCGGTGTGCTGCGTCACCGTGGCCTTCTGCTCCAACATGCTCATGGTGCAGGATAAGGTCAGCGGGGCCCGGCGGGATTTGACCATCTCCCCGGTGTCCGGCAGCACCCTGGCGCTGGGGTACTATCTGTCCGCCACCGCAGCCACCCTGCTCATCTGCTACGCGGCTACCGCCATCTGCCTGGTGTACATCGGGCTGTCCGGCTGGTACCTTACGGCGGGGGATGTGCTGCGGCTGGTGCTGGACGTGTTCCTGCTGGTGCTGTTCGGCACGGCGCTGTCCAGCATTGTGAACCACTTTCTCTCCAGTCAGGGTCAGATCTCGGCGGTGGGAACCATCGTCAGTGCGGGCTATGGCTTCGTCTGCGGCGCGTACATGCCCATCTCCCAGTTTTCCGACGGCCTGCAGAAGGTAATTTCCCTCTTGCCTGGCACCTACGGCACCTCACTGCTGCGCAACCACGTTCTGCGGGGAGTCTTTGAGGAAATGGGAGAGCAGGGCTTTCCCCCGGAGGTGGTGGAGGCCATCAAGGACTCCGTGGACTGCAACCTGTATTTCTTTGGGGATCAGGTATCCCTTGGCGCCATGTATCTGATCCTGGGAATCGCGGTCCTGGTGCTCATCGCCGTCTATGTGCTGCTGAACGTGCTGGGCGGCAAAGGAACCCGGGCGAAAGGATAAAAGGAGGCAGAACAATGAAAACCTATGATAATTTTTTCCTGCCAGTGGAAGACATGGCGCAGGCCAAAGCCTTTTATGGGGAGGTCCTGGGACTGAAGACGAAATTTGAGTTTCCGGACAGCGGCATGGCGGCCTATCGGGTGGGCCAGGAGGAACCGGCGATCATCCTGAAGGACAGGAAGAAGTTCCCGGACGCAAAACCCACCATCTGGTTTGAAGTGGAGGACGTCCGGACCGTGTACCGGCAGCTGCGGGAAAAAGGTCTGGTTTTCCTGTCCGAGCCCTTCCGGATTCGCACCGGCTGGGCGGCAGAGTTTGAGGACCCCTTCGGCAACCGCCTGGGCATCACCGATTACCTGACGTAAGCATACAGGTCCTCAGCCGGGGGGAGAAATCCCTTGGGCCCCAAGGACTTTCCCGATGGTCGAGCGACAAATTCCGCTTATTTTCTTGACGGTTCCGGCAGGAACCTGTTATGCTCGCATCAACCCTGCAGGAACCCGAATGAAACCAAGAAAAAGGAGAACGACGATGAAACAGAGGTTTGTGTGCCTCCTGGCAGCGCTGGCTTTTCTGATGCTGGCAGGCTGCGGCGGGGGGACCCTTTCGGATAACAAAGCCGAGCAATACACCGCCGGCGACGGTACCGTAACAGAACCCATTAAAAACCTGGAGATCCAGTGGGTCTCTGGCAGCGTGGAGATCTGCCAGGGTACTGAGGACCAGGTGACCTTCCGGGAAACAGCGGACAGAGTGCTGTCCGACGACTTTGTCATGGGCTGGCGGCTGGAAGGGGAGACCCTGTATATTGATTTCTGCGCCGCCAACAGCTGGACTCTGGACATTCCGGACAAGGCGCTGACCGTGACCCTTCCCCAGGACCTGGTGCTGGAGTCCGTTCAGGTAACGACTACCTCCGCCACGTTCCATGCCCCGGCGCTGCAGGCCAGAGAGGTGGTGTGCGACACCACCTCCGGCGATCTGACGGCCCAGCTGCTGGGGACGGAAACCATCCAGGTAAACACCGTCTCCGGCGCGGTGGAGGTGACCGCTTTGGATGACGCGAAGCAGGTGAAAGCAGCCACCACCTCCGGCAACGTAAACCTGACCCTGGGATACGCCGATCAGCTGGATGTGACCACCGTCTCCGGCGTCACCAGGATTACTGCCGACGAATGCCGCCAGACAGACCTGAATTCCACCAGCGGCAATGTAGCCCTGGACCTGCAGAGTTCCTCCGGCGACTGCGAGGTTACCACAGTATCCGGAGAGGTGACCTTATCCCTGCCGGAAAACGCCGATGCCGCGGTGGAGTTTAACACGGTGAGCGGCAGCTTTGACAGCGCCCTTTCCCTGCGCAAGGAAGGGGACTGTTACCTTTCCGGCAGCGGACAGAACCGGTACCAGGTGAAAACCACCTCGGGCAGCCTGCGGATGGAAGCCAAGGAGGGCGGAAGCCGGGGCTTTGGCCAGAAAACGGAGGGCGGAACCACCCTGCCCGCTCTGGCTTCTGCATGAATGGCAAAGAAAGTCGAGAGATTCTGTCTCCGGCCTGATAAACTGGACTGCGTTGGGAGGGGAGAGCATGAAGGAACAGGTCCTGGCGGTCCAGCGGATGCAGGAGTACATCGAGACAAATCTGGAGCAGGAGATTACCCTGGCGGCCCTTGCCCAGGTGTCCCACTTTTCGCCCTGGCACGCCCGCCGCTTGTTTCAGCAGTACACCGGTCTGACCCCGGTGGAGTACATCCGCCGTCTGCGGCTGTCCCGCTCGGCGGTGCGGCTGAAGCAGGGGGGATGCCGGGTGATCGACGCGGCCTATGACCTGGGCTTTGGCAGCGTGGACGGATACCAACGGGCCTTTCAGAGAGAATTCGGCTGCAACCCCGGCCAGTACGCCAGGACAAAGGTTCCCATTCCTCTCTTCATCCCTTACGGCGTTCAGTATCGGGAACAAAGAAAGGAGACGGTTTCCATGGAGCAATTACAAAGCCTGTTTGTGCAGCTGGTCCGAAAGCCGGAGCGGAAGGTGATCCTCAAGCGGGGAATTCGCGCTGAGGACTATTTTACCTACTGTGAAGAGGTGGGGTGCGACGTCTGGGGCATCCTCACCAGCATGGATGCCCTGGAGGGCGAGCCGGTGTGCCTGTGGCTGCCGGAAGCCTACCGGCGGCCCAACACCTCGGTTTATGTGCAGGGCGTTGAGGTGGCGGCGGATGACCCCGGCGTGGTTCCGGAGGGGTTTGAGACCATCACCCTGCCTCCGGCAGAGTACCTGATGTTCCAGGGGGAGCCCTTCCGGGAGGAGGACTACAGCAGCGCCATCCTGGCGGTCCAGCACGGAATGGACCGGTATGACCCATCCTTTCTGGGCTACCAGTGGGACGACACCGTTCCCCGCATCCAGCTGGAACCCCGGGGAGAGCGGGGCTACATTGAGCTGCGGGGCGTCCGGCCCTTATAAGCAACAAAAAAGTCTGTCATCCACCGATGACAGACTTTTTTGTTGTGTGATCTTACGCCTGGTGCTCCTCCAGCCACCGCAGCGCGGTGTAGGCGTATACGGCGCAGCCCACCGGGAGGGCGTCCTCGTCGAAGGTCACCATGGGATGGTGCTGGGGGTAGCCGTGACCCTTTTCCGGCTGTCCGCTGGCCAGAGCCAGCATGACCGATGGGACCTTTTGGCTCACATAGGCAAAATCCTCGGACCCGGCGGTTTTGGACCCAGTTCCGCCGCCGCTCATGGCGTTCAGCTCTGCCACGGAAAAGGCCCGCTGCTTGCCCAGCAGCTCCTTGACATAGCCTTCGCAGCAGAGGGACAGGTCCTTGTCGTTAACTAAAGTGGGGCAGCCGCTGCCGAAGGTGACCGAGGCTTCTGCCCGGAAGGTACCCGCCACTCCCTGGGCGATCTCTGTCAGGCGCTGCTTAATGAACGACCGGGTCTCCTCGTCAAAGGTGCGGAGGCTTCCGCCCATCACGGCGGTGTCCGGAATGGCGTTGGCGGCGGTGCCGGCGTGCAGGGTGCCGATGGTCAGCACGGCCCGCTCTCCCATGGCCAGCTCTCTGGCGTGGATCTCCTGGAGGCTCAGCAGAATGTGGGCGGCGGCGGAAAGGGGATCGATCCCGGTGTTGGGCATGGAGCCGTGGCAGCCCTTGCCCTGGACCTTGATCTCAAAATAGTCTGCCGCCGGTGCGCTGACGCCAGGGGCGGAGACAATGACCGTGCCCGGCTGGAAGGGCATGGCCGCCATCACGTGGATCATCAAAGCCGCGTCTACCTTGGGGTTTTCCAAAAGTCCCGCCTGGATCATGTCGTTGGAGCCCTCAAAGGTCTCTTCTGACGGCTGGAACATCAGCTTTACGGTGCCTGGAATCTCGTCCTCGTGCTCCTTGAGCAGACGGGCCGCTCCCAGGAGCATGGCGGTGTGCATATCGTGGCCGCAGGCGTGCATGCTGCCGGTCTGGCAGGCAAAGTCCACGCCGGACTTCTCCTGAATGGGCAGGGCGTCCATGTCTGCCCGGAGCAGAAAGACCTTGCCGGGCTTTTTTCCCCCGGCCAGAGCCACCACACCGGCCCGACCACAGTCCGCAGGCTGGTACCCCATGGCGGTCAGCTCTCGCTTCACAAAGGAAAGGGTCCGGTCCAGCGCAAAGCCGGTTTCTGCGTTCTGGTGCAGGGTGCGGCGGGAGGAAACCAGCTGATCCCGCAGAGCTTCTGCTTCCTGCAATAGTGTTTCAGGCGTCATAGTTATAACCTCCCAATCAAAAAGACAGCTTTAGCATGGCAGAAACCTTCCCTTTTATGCTTTGGAATCGCTCTGTCCCGATGGTTTATTTTATCCCTTCTTTCAGGAGAAGTAAAGAATAGAAACGTGGGATCATGCCGAAGCACGATCCCACGTGGAAACGAATTAAAAACATCGGGAGCAAGCGGTATATCCTCTCGCCTTGGCGTCAGACAAGCTGATGGCAATCTGGGACTGCCTGAGGTACTGGCAGCCGTTCCGGTGATACTTGGAGCCTGTCCGGGTAATGTAAACCGTCTGGCCCTGGGTTTCAGAAGAATACGACGAAGCAGAACCACTGGACGAAGCGGACCCGCTGCTCTGACTGACAGTCTGCCCGGAGCTGCTGCCCGTGCTTTGGCTTGCGCTGGCAGCGCTCTTCTCTGCAAGCTGGGCTTCCAGAGTTTCCACCTGTTCTTCCAGGGTCTCGACCTCGGCTTCCAGCTCCTGAATCCTGGAATCCTTGTCCCCGCCGGAAGATTCCAGGCGGGAGATGGTGCTGTTCAGATCGTCGATCTCGGCTGCCATGCTGGCCGCCTGGACGTTCATCTGGTCCGCCAGCAGAGTGTTTTCTTCCCTGGAATCGTAAAGGGAGTACCCCAAAAAACCGCTTCCTGCAATGCCCAGGAGGAGAACAACCACCAGCGCAGTTTTCAGAGCATTCAGCTTATCACCTTGGGTAAAGTCCCGGAGCTTTTTCATCAAAATCGACCTCCTTTTCCGCATCCTAACATGGTATTAAGAGAAAAGAAGATCGAACACTGTCGAAACCTCGCCGGGGTGTTGAGGGCTGAAACCGGAAACAAAGAAAAAGACCACAATCACCTTGATGGTGATTGTGGTCTTTTTGGCGGAGAAGGAGAGATTTGAACTCTCGCGACGCTCAACACGCCCTACTCCCTTAGCAGGGGAGCCCCTTCGGCCACTTGGGTACTTCTCCAAGTCCGGATCTAACGGTAATATAAAAATGGCGGAGAGAGTGGGATTCGAACCCACGGCCCTTTCGGGTCACCGGTTTTCAAGACCGGCTCCTTAAACCGCTCGGACATCTCTCCGTTTGCCTCGGTTAGATGCGAGAATTATAATACCATACTCCCCGGCCTTTGTCAACCAAAATTCCGGAAAAGTTTGAACAAAAATCATGGAATCTCCCGGCGCCGCAGGCGGCTGCCTTCGCCAGGAGCAGGAATGTCCCGCTTTTTCTGCCTTATTCCTGCCGGGAGAAGAAATTTTCGACAGTGATCCCTGAATCTGTTGGAAATTTGCTGTCATTTTTGAGAGTTTACCGGGAAAATGTCAAACTCTATCGAAATAAGGCGAGCGAAAATGCTTTAAATTTAAGTTGCTTAACGTTAAAATAAAGATACAAAGGGTTACAAAAAAGAAGCAAAACGGAGGAGATAACAATGCGCAAACTACTCCTTGGTGAAGCAGACTTGACGGAGTGGGCCGGAGACCCACTGACTTGCCGGTATCAGCTTTTGGTCCGGACTACGCCTCCGCCTGTGTGCTGTGAGAGCTACGGGATCAGCGTAGAGATCGTGCAGACAGGAGAACGCGAGGAAGTGTGGGACCTGACCGTACGCCCGGATCGGATTCAAGAGCTGGCAGAACAGCTGATCGGAGGTGGTGTAACCCCCTGTTCCCTGCGGGACATTGTGGAAGACTGGCTGTGACAGAAGCTGGTGAGAGCGCATAAGCTGATTCAGAACCATGGAATGTAAGGGAGGACAGCTTATGACAGACTTGACCCAACGCGTCCAGTTTTTCCTGGGGGCAAATTCTGCCGAAGGATTTGTATCCTTGTATGAGCAATGGGTGGATCAGAAACAGATCCAGGGTTTCTATGTGCTCAAAGGCGGCGCAGGCTGCGGCAAGTCCACGCTGATGCGCCAGGTAGCCCGGCAAATGGAGACGGAGGGATACTCCGTGGAATATATCCGCTGTTCCGGAGACCCAGATTCTCTGGATGGCATTTTCATTCCCCAAAAGGGTGTCGCGTTGGCAGACGGCACCTCGCCCCATGTGCTGGACCCGGCTTACACCGGGGCCACCGGCCACTACATTGACCTGGGCGCCGGCTATGACCGAAAGGCCCTCTTTCTCATGCGGGAGGAGATCATCGCCGCCGTCCAGGCCTACCAGGCCTGCTATCCCCAGGCTTACCGCTGCATCCGGGGTGCGGAAGAGAGCTGGCGGCGAGGCCGCCGTCCTCTGCACACGGAGGAGACCATGGCCAAGGTCCAGAAGCGGGCAGCGGGGATTCTGGCCCGGGAACTGAAAGGAAGGGAAGAAGGGATCGGCCGCAGGACCCGCCGTTTTCTCAGCGGCGTAACCTGTCAGGGACGCATCCTGTTGGAGGATACCATTTCCGCGCTGTGTCAGCGGGGCTATGAGATTCGGGATGAGTGTGGTCTCAGCGGACCGCTGCTCAGCCGCCTGGAGCAGGGCTTTTTGGAGCGGGGCTATGATGTCATCGCCTGCCCCAGCCCGGAGCGGCCCAGCCGGCTGGAGCATCTGCTGATCCCGGCCCTCTCCCTGGCCTTTGTCACCGGTTCCGCGGGGCGGGAGGGGTTCCGCACCATCCGGACAGAAAGCCTGGTGGAAAAGGCCGCCTGGCAGGAGGGCAGAAGCTTTCTGCGCCTGTCCAACCGGGTGGCCAGGGAGCTGCTGGAAGAGGCGGTGAGCCATCTGGCCCAGGCCAAGGCCCGCCACGACGAGCTGGAGGCTTTGTACCACCCCTATGTGGATTTCTCCCTGTCAGAGGAACTGGCCAGGCAGACGGCAGAGGAGATCCTGTCCCTGCCCGACACCCTGTCATAAGAAACCCTTGCTCTGGCCCCGGCTCCGTGCTACAATAACGAAACCACACCCGCACGGAGAAAGGGGGCAGCAGAATGAATTCCTTATCCCTGGCGGAGCTGAGCATCCTGGACTGGATTGCCCAGCACTGCCATACGGACTGGCTGGATACAATCATGCCGGCGATCTCTCAACTGGGAAACAGTGGTGCGATCTGGATTCTGCTGGCGCTGGGTATTCTGGTGCTGAGCCGGCGGCAAAAGGCCACAGGCTTTCAGGTCCTGTTGGCGCTGCTGCTCAGCCTGATTATCTGCAACCTGATTTTGAAAAACGGGGTGGGCCGGATTCGGCCCTTTGCACTCAACGAAGCGGTGGAGCTTCTGATCCCACCGCCCGGAGACCCGTCCTTTCCATCAGGCCACACATCGGCCTCCTTTGCGGCGGCTACCGTTCTGCTTCTGACCCGGTGGCAAGGCCGCTGGGCTGCGCTGGTTCTGGCAGGACTGATCGCCTTTTCCCGGCTGTATCTCTATGTCCACTTTCCCACGGACGTGCTGGGGGGCCTGGTGGCAGGGGTTCTCTGCGGCGTGCTGGCGGTGACCATCTGGAACCGCTGGCTGGCGTCGTCTCCCCTGGGACGGAAGCTCACCGGAACATAAGAAAACAAAAGGGCGCGTTGCAAAATAGCGACTAAAAAACACCGCGGATAGGAGCCCAAAAGGGTTTCCTATCCGCGGTGTTTGCGTTAGAATTGAAAGTGTGCACAAC
>SFPN01000064.1 GCA_004551945.1 Clostridiales bacterium
CTTTGCCAGATAGGACTTTCCGCTGTCAGACGGTCCCAAAACACAAACATTCAGGCCGTTTTCAATAAAGTCAAGTGTAGAAAGAACCTGTGTAATACCATTGGGAAGATACTCCCGTTCAGCAGAATCAACGCATCGCTGGTTGACCTCATTCAGCCAGAGTCTGCAAACCGTACCTCAATAAATTCAAACGGGACCAGGTTTTTACCAGGTCCCGTTTTGGCAATGCAGGAAAAGCGGAAACAATCATGGCTATCAGGTCTTCTCCCGCTGGTGCAGCCATGTGCGCCCCACCGCGCCGCCCACGGCCTGGGGAGACAGGCTGGTCCGGCCCTGCCGCTGGGCAAGGGCCCGGGTCAGGTCCCCGTAGGTAACTACGCTCCCAAAGGGAATCTCCCGGAGCAGGTCCCAGAACGCCTGCTGAAAAGAAGTCCCGGCAGGGGAGAGGGCAGCTTCTCCGGGCTGGGCGCAGCCCCGGCAAAGTACCGGTCCAGCCGGTCCTCTGCCGCCAGAAACACGGGCAGGCCGTCCCTTGGCACCAGGTTCGCGCCGAGGGTCCCGCCAAAGTATTTCTGCCCTGCAAACCACGCCCTGGTAGGGCCTTCCCCGTCGCTGGTCAGGGTGATGGGGCCAGGGGGGAGGAATATTGGGTGGTGAAATAAGACATCAGTTTACTTGTGGGCGTTTTCATAGGTCCGCCGCACCTCCTCCGGCATTTCTTCCGGGGACATGGTCCGCAGACGGTCCTCGTTTCCGTCCTTGATCGCCTGCTCATAGTACCAGCACTTGAACTTAATCATGTCCAGCACCTGGTTCATGCGCTCCAGCTCCGCCTCCACCTGCTCCTTCTGCTTTAAGAACAGTGCCCGGCGCTGGGGATAGGTGGCGCTGCCCTCGGTGCACCAGGCCATGAACTGCTTGATGTCCCGCAGCTCCAGGCCGGACTTTTTCAGGCAGTCGATGACCCGCAGAGCCTCCAGCTCCTGCTCTCCAAACCGGCGGATGCCGGAGTCCCGCTGCAAATTGGGGAACAGACCTTCCTTATCATAGTAGCGCAGGGTAGAAGCCGGCAGGCCACACAGTTCCGACACTTGGCCGATGGTATACATGCTTTGTCCTCCTATCTGTTTTTTAAAATAGGGGTTGACCTAAAGTTAAGTTTAAGTGTTATCATCCTATCAAAGCCAGACAGAACTGTCAACCAAGAAATCAGGGAGGATAACAAACCATGCTCGGAAACTTTGTTTACTGCAACCCCACAAAGCTCTACTTTGGCAAAGATTCTTTGCAGTATCTCAACCAGGAGCTGCCCAAGTACGGGCCCAACGTGGTGCTGGTTTACGGCGGCGGGTCCATCAAGAAAAACGGCATCTATGACGCAGTGGTGGAACTTCTGAAGAAGAACGGGAAAAATGTGGCGGAGATCGCCGGCGTTATGCCCAATCCCACCCTGGCTAAGCTGTACGAAGGGATTAAGATCGCCAGAGGCCACCAGACGGACCTGCTCCTGGCCGTGGGCGGCGGCAGTGTCTGCGACTATGCCAAGGCGGTGGCCGTCTCCGTCCATTGCCCGGAGGACCCCTGGGACAAATATTACTTGCGTTTTGAAGAGCCTGACTGCCCGGTGGTCCCCGTGGGCTGCGTGCTCACCATGGTGGGCACCGGGTCCGAGATGAACGCCGGCGCGGTGATCACCAACCAGGAGACCAAACAGAAGATCGGCCACGTCTTTGCCGACGAAGCCATCATGCCCCGGTTCTCCATCCTGAACCCCCGGTTCACGCTGACCCTGCCCCATGACCAGATGGTTTCCGGCATCTATGACATCTTCAACCACATCTGCGAGCAGTATTTCTCCGGGGAGGACGACAACACCAGCGACTACATCAGCGAAGGACTCATGCGATCTGTGATTCATTCCAGCCGCATCGCCAACCAAAACCCCCAGGACTATGAGGCCCGGAGCAACATCATGTGGACCGCTACCTGGGCCCTGAACACCTTGGTGGCTAAGGGGAAGAGCACCGACTGGATGATTCACATGCTGGGCCAGGCGGTGGGAGGTTACACCAACGCTGCCCATGGCATGACCCTCTCCGCCGTCTCCCTGCCCTACTACCGCTTTCTCCTGCCCTACGGACTGCCTAAATTCAAACGGTTTGCGCAGAACGTGTGGGACGTAACCCCGGAAGGAAAGAGCGACCAGCAGATCGCGGAGGAAGGCCTGGCAGCCATGGAAGCCTGGATGAAGGAGCTGGGCCTAGCCATGAACCTCACCCAGCTGGGCGTCACTGAGGACATGCTGGAGACCCTGGCCGACCTGACCCTGGTGCTCCCCGGCGGCTACAATCCCCCCAACCGGGAGGAGATCCTCCGGATTTTCAGAGAGAGTCTGTAAACAGCCAAAACGAAAACCACCCGGAAGTCTTGAAACCAAGACTTCCGGGGTTTTTGGGTTGTTATTCCCACTCGTTGTTGGGCATCATATTTAACGGATTTTGCTTCATAAATTTGATACCTCATTTTTTTGATTATTTGATGTGTCCATATTATCCAG
>SFPN01000039.1 GCA_004551945.1 Clostridiales bacterium
ACGCATCCCACACGTTCTTTTCCTTTCAGGACTTTAAAACCCAGCTTTCCAGAAGGCAACGTCAATACAATAACTTCCCGATGAGACCCCTCGCCTGGCGCTCTCCTTTACAGATCCTCTCCGCTTTCCCGAATGTGTAACACATCATTGACAAACCTACACAAGCTTTCAAGGGAATTTTTCCCTCCCTCTTGACAATCTCTCCAAGTTTTTTTATACTGATTGTTACGATAGAAAAAGGCAAGGATGGGAAGGAGTACGCGGAAGCGTCGGGGCCCAGAGAGGAGACGGTCGGTGCAAGTCTCTCCCCGCCATCGCGGAAGGTCGTCCCGGAGCCGTCTGCCCGAAGCAGCAGTAAGGCAGGCCGGAGTCCCCCGTTACAGGAACAGAAAGTGCGGGCCGTTTTCCACAAGACAGCCCGAATTCAGGTGGTACCGCGGAAGCTTTTTCGCCCTGGGTCCCTTTGGGGAGTCCGGGGCGGTTTTGTTTTTTGTACCGAAAAGGAGTTTTGCAATGAACGAATCCCTCTATCCCTTTGTAAACCAGACCACCTATGACCGCCGGGCTCTCACCGCCCTCAACGACCTGGCGGAAAAGAGCGTGCGGAAGGAAAAGTCCCGCATCACCCGGCTGCTGTGCTTTGTGCTGGGTCTCATCGGTCTCGTGGCCGGGGCCTACGTCTACCCCAAGCAAAGCATGGTGGGCAGTCTGCTGCTTCTCTACGGCGTGCTTCTTCTGCTGGTGGGCATATCCTGGAAGTCCTTCCAGCTGCGCTCCTCCCAGCGGCAGCTCCAGCGGGGCATGAAGATCTGCACCTACGAGTTTGACGACGACGAAATGATCTGCACCACCGAAGCCGGGGTCCAGCGGTACACCTACGAGCAGGTCTTTGCCGTGGTGGCGGACAAAAACTGGTACGCCATCTTTTTTGACGCCGGTCACGGGGTGATCCTGGACAAGACCGGCTTCACCACCGGGGACGAGCCCATGTTCAAGGCCTTTATCGGCCAGCACACCCAGCTCCCCATCCAAGAATTTTAACGGGGCCTTTGCCCCGATCCGATAAGGAGGAACCGAAAAATGAGAAAAGAGTTACCCAAGGTCTACGACCCCCGCGAGGTGGAAGGCCGCATCTACACCCAGTGGGAGGAGAACAAGTGCTTCGCCGGCATCCGGGACGCCAAGAAGAAGCCCTACACCATCGTCATGCCGCCCCCCAATGTCACCGGCCAGCTCCACATGGGCCACGCCATGGACTGCACCCTCCAGGACATCCTGATCCGCTTTAAGCGGATGCAGGGCTACGCCGCCCTGTGGGTCCCCGGCACTGACCACGCAGGCATCGCCACCCAGATCAAGGTGGAGGAAGAGCTGCGGGTCAAGGAGGGCCTCACCCGCTACGACCTGGGCCGGGAGAAGTTCCTGGAGCGGGTCTGGGACTGGAAGAACACCTACGGCAACCGGATCGTGGCCCAGCAGAAAAAGATGGGCGCCTCCTGCGACTGGGACCGGGCCCGGTTCACCATGGACGAGGGCTGCTCCAAAGCCGTCCGGGAGACCTTCTGCGAGCTGTATGAAAAGGGCCTCATTTACAAGGGCTCCCGCATCATCAACTGGTGCCCCAACTGCGTCACCGCCCTGTCCGACGCCGAGGTGGAATACGTGGACAAGCCCGGCAAGCTGTGGCACATCAAGTACCCCATCGCCGGGGAGCCTGGCCGTTACGTCATCGTGGCCACCACCCGTCCCGAGACCATGCTGGGCGACTCCGGCGTGGCTGTGAACCCCAACGACGAGCGGTACCAGGACATCGTGGGCAAGACCTGCATCCTGCCCCTCATGGACCGTGAAATCCCCATCGTGGCCGACGAGTACGTGGAAATGGACTTCGGCACCGGCTGCGTGAAGATGACCCCCGCCCACGACCCCAACGACTTTGAGGTGGGCCTGCGCCACAACCTGGAGTCCATCCGGGTGCTGGACGACTACGGCAAGGTCAACGAGCTGGGCGGCAAATACCAGGGCATGGACCGGTACGAAGCCCGGAAGGCCATCATCGCCGACCTGGACGAGCTGGGCCTGCTGGAGAAGATCGAGGATCACCAGCACAACGTGGGCACCTGCTACCGCTGCCACAACGACGTGGAGCCCATCATCTCCGCCCAGTGGTTCGTGAAGATGAAGCCCCTGGCAGAAGAGGCCATCCGCGTGGTGGAAGAAGGCGAAACCAAGTTCGTCCCCGACCGGTTCTCCAAGACCTACCTGAACTGGATGGAGAACGTCCACGACTGGTGCATCTCCCGTCAGCTGTGGTGGGGCCACCAGATCCCCGTGTGGTACTGCGACGACTGCGGCCACATGACCGTCTCCCGCACCGACGCGGTGAAGTGCGAAAAATGCGGTTCCACCCACATCCAGCGGGACCCCGACGTGCTGGATACCTGGTTCTCCTCCGCCCTGTGGCCCTTCTCCACCCTGGGCTGGCCGGAAAACACCGAGGACCTGGACTACTTCTACCCCACCGACGTGCTGGTCACCGGCTACGACATTATCTTCTTCTGGGTGGCCCGGATGATCTTCTCCGGCTGCGAGCAGACCAAGAGGACCCCCTTCCACACCGTCTTTATCCACGGCCTGGTCCGGGACGACAAGGGCCGCAAGATGTCCAAGTCCCTGGGCAACGGCATCGACCCCCTGGAGATGGCCGAGCGCTACGGCGCCGACGCCCTGCGGTTTAACCTGATCACCGGCAACAGCCCGGGCAACGACATGCGCTTCTACACCGAGCGGTGCGAGGCCATGCGCAACTTCGCCAACAAGATCTGGAACGCCAGCCGCTTCCTGATGATGAACCTGACCATCGAGGACAACGCCCTGCCGGAGAAGCTGGAGCTGGAGGACAAGTGGATTCTCTCCAAGCTGAACACCGTCATCGCAGAAGTCACCGACAACATGGACCACTACGAGCTGGGTGTGGCCGCCCAGAAGATCTATGACTTCATCTGGGACACCTACTGCGACTGGTATATCGAAATGACCAAGCCCCGCCTCCAGGGCGACGACCCCGCCGCCAAGGAGCAGGCCCAGCGGGTGCTGTGCTATGTCCTGACAGATATTCTCAAGCTGCTGCACCCCTATATGCCCTTCATCACCGAGGAAATCTGGCAGGCTCTGCCCCATGAGACCGACTGCAAGGAGAAGTTCCTGATGCTCCAGTCCTGGCCGGAGTACCAGGAAGACCTGGCCTTCCCCCAGGAGGAGAAGTCCGTGGAGATCCTGATGGACGCTGTGAAGGCCGTCCGTGCCCGCCGGTCCGAGATGAACGTGCCCCCCTCCAAGAAGGCACACCTGACCATCGCCACCGGGGAGGAGGCCACCTTCACCGCCGGCATCCCCTTCCTGAAGCGCCTGGGCTACGCCAGCGACGTGACCGTGGTCCCCGCCGACCAGGAGGAGGCTGCCAAGGGTCAGGTTACCGTGGTCACCCACGCGGCCAAGCTCTCCATGCCGCTGGCAGAGCTGGTGGACCTGGAGAAGGAAAAGGCCCGCATCGCCAAGGAGCTGAAGAAGAACAAGGGCGAGCTGGAGAAGCTGGACAAGAAGCTCTCCAACCCCGGCTTCCTGGCCAAGGCCCCCGAGAACGTGGTGGCCGCCGAAAAGGAGCGCGCCGAAAAGCTCACCGCCCTCATCGCCCAGCTGGAGGAGCAGGAGAAGAACCTGTAACCGCAAAGCCTGATTCGCGCACCAAGGACCCTTCCCGCCTGCCGGGAAGGGTCCTTTTCTGTTTTTTTCCACGGGTTTGTGACAAATCCCCCCTTGAAAGGATCTGTTTTAGTAGAAGCCCATCTCCGGAGGTGACGCCCCATGCTTCCCATGCTGCTGACTGGCCTGGAAACGCCCCAGAACAAGGCCCGCTTCATCCTGTTCTATGAGGCCAACAAGACCAGGCTGTACCGCTACGCCCTGTCCCTGCTCCGCGATCCCACCCAGGCCGAGGACGCCCTGCAAACCGCCTGGCTGTCCTGCGTCCAGCACGCGGAGACCTTTTTTCAGGTCCCGGCCAACAAGCGTCTGGCCTGGATGCGGGTGGTGGTGAAAAACGCCGCCTTTGCCCTGCACAACAAGGAGGCCCGCTATACGGCGCTGGACCCGGACTGGGACCTTCCCGCCCAGGACGACAGCGGCCACAGGGACATTGTGGAGATCATCCGCACCATGCCGCCCCAATACCGAAGCATTCTGGAGCTGAAATTCGTGCTGGAGTGGAGCGACCAGGCCATCGCCAGCCACCTGGGGCTGTCCCCCGGGACGGTCCGCACCCGGATCTGGCGGGGGCGCAAGCTGCTCCAGGAAATACTGATCGAGGAGGGATACCAACCATGAATAATCTGTCCCCAGAAGAACGCCTGCTTCGCCAGGCTCTCCTCCGGGCCGCAGAGGCCGACGACGCCCAGCGCCTGGCCGGGGCCCCGGAACCGCCCCCCTTTTCCCCGGCTTACCAGAAGTGGGAACGAAAATTTCTGAAAAATCCCGCCCATCTCGCCAAAAAGGCGCACCATCCCCGGTGGCAGAAGGCCCTGCGCACCGCAGCCTGCTTCCTGCTGCTCCTGGGCCTGCTGGGCAGCACCGTTCTGCTCGCCAGCCCCTCGGCCCGGGCCGCGGTGGCGGACTATATGGGCTATGAGGTCGTCGGCTTCGACTTTCCTTCCCAGGATTTGACCATTCAGCTCAGCGGCGTGGGCAGCGGGTTCTACACCAGTTCGCTTTTCACCTGTGTCGAAGAAAACGGAAACGCCCTGCGCTATTCTTTCCAGAACAACGGGACCGACGCCTGCTATGTGTCCCTTTCCAGGTTCCGATGGCTTGGCGGACAGAAGCGGGTCACCGACCTCATTCTGGTGGAGCCCGGTGAAACCGGCGGCGGGACCTACGAGGCCCCTGGAAACGGCACCTACTGTGTCCGTATCCAGTCCGAAATGGGGGGCAGCATCCGCGGGTCTTTAAAGGTCCTTCAGGTCATCACAGACTGACCCCCTGCCGCCGAAAAATTTTTAAAATTTTTCAAAAAACCTGTAAGAAAACCTGCTGCTGAAGCGTTATATTAGTGAAAGAGGTTTTCAAGGGCGGTCCCCTCAGCCCGCTCGGAAAATCCCCCCGCTGAGGGAGAGTGGAACCATGCTGCCAATCCTGCTGGCTGCCCTGGAGAGCGAGGAGGACAAGCGTCTCTTTGCCCGCTTTTACCAAGCGCACCACAAAAAACTATATCGCTTTGCCCTGTCTCTGCTCCATTCCCCCGCTCTGGCGGAGGAGGCCGTGCAGGAGGCGTGGATGAAGTGCGTTCAAAACGCGGAGCAGTTCTTCTCTCTCCCCGGGAACAAAAAATTGCCCTGGATGGTGGTTGTGGTGAGAAACACTGCCCTTTCCCTGCTGCGGCGGGAACAGCGGGACCTGCCCTTGGAAGAGGACTGGGACACCGCCGCCCCGGAACCCGGCGACCCCCGGGGAATTGTAGAAATCATCCGGTCCATGCCGGAGCAGTACCGAACCATCCTGGAGCTGAAATTTGTCCTGGAGTGGCGGGACAAGGACATCGCCCGCTATGTGGGCCTGTCCGAGAGCGCCGTGAGCACCCGCATCAGCCGGGGCCGGAAGCTCCTCCAGGAAGCTTTGAGAAAGGAGGGATATGTCTATGAATAGCGCCCCAGCTGAAACGGAACGAATCCGAGAAGCCCTTCTCCAGGCGGCAGAAGCAGACTTTCTTCAGGCGGTGGGTGCGGACGAAAGCCCGGTGGCATTCTCCCTTTCCTATCAGCGTTGGGAGGCTAAATTCCTCAGAAATCCTCGTGCCCTTGCCAAACGTCTGGCCCGCCCCCTGTGGCAGCGGGCCGCCCGGGCCGCCGCCTGTCTCCTGCTGGCGGCGGCTTTGTCCTTTGGGGGGCTTATGCTGGCCAGCCCCCAGGCCAGGGCCACGGTCACCCGTTGGTTTACGACGTGGTTTGACACCCATGTGTCCTACAACTTTACGGGGCCGGTTCCGGACGATCAACTCGGACTTTGGGAGCCTGCCTATCTGCCCAGAGGATACCATCAGTCTGATTATATTGACCTGACAAACATCATTTGCATTTTTTACAGCAATGGTGATCCCGAACTGGATATTGAGTTTAGCTACCAGCTTATGGAAGAAGGCAGCGGCTATAGTTTAGATAACGAATGGCACAACATTTCTGATATCTCTGTGCAGGGCCTTCCCGGTCAACTGTTTACCTCAACAAAAGAAAACGGCCAAAATATGCTTGTCTGGTTCGGCGAGACCACGAACCATTCCTTTCTGCTAACATCCCGCCTTCCCTGCGAAACCTTGATGAAGATAGCAGAGAGCGTACACTATGTTAAATAGTCAAAAACTGTTTTGGAAAGGCTTTTCTTCATGAAAAAACGAATTATTCTATCCAGTATCATCGGAATCTTAGTTGTCGCCGGGATCGCCATGCTTTACACATCGCCCAAAAACATGATTGCGAGACAACTCCATATAGAGATTCCTATTGCGGAAAACATAGAATACACAGATGATCATGGGGGCTGGTTTGGTGAGGGGTCCGCATTTGGCAAGCTCAAACTAGACAGGACAAATGGGCAAGCCTTTCTGGAGAAGGTGCAAAAAAATGAAGCGTGGAGCAAACTTCCCCTCACAGAGAATCTCAAAATTCTCATGTATGGCGGTGAAAAAGACGGTGTCACATATACTGATGAATTCGCGCATCGCTTTGAAATTCCGGAAACAACCAACGGATACTATTATTTTCTGAATCGCCTGAATTCTTCTCATAGTGACGAAAATTTGCTGGACGGTGGTGCCTTAAATTTTACGTTTTCTCTCTATGATGTGGATAATAGCACCGTATACTTTTTGAAAGTTGATACCTAATTCTTGTATATCCAATGCCATTATAGAGGGACTTTTCTTTCCCCTTCCCCGCTTTGACAAAAATTTCCAGGAATAAGCAGTATAATCGCCGTGTACCGGACAAGCTGGTACACGGCGATTTTTTGTAACTTACCTCAGCAAGGAGGGTCACCTTTTATGTCTGTCGCCTACACCACCCACAACCGCATGCTCACCGTCGCCCTGAAGGGGGACATCGACCACCACCGGGTCAAGGGCCTCATCCGGGACCTGGAGCGGGAAATCGACGAGGTCCTCCCCCGCCAGCTCATCGTGGACTGCGCGGGGCTGACCTTTATGGACTCCTCCGGCATCGCGGTGCTTCTCCGCCTGTGGCAGCGGATGGAGGAGCTGGAGGGCACCATCCAGGTCATCGGCCTGCCCGACCAGCCCGCCCGGGTCCTCCGGGCCGCCGGCCTCCAGCGGCTCTTCCCGCTGGAATAAAGAAAGGAGGCGTACATACCATGCGTACCATCAAATACACCAACCAGGTCTCCCTGGTCTTCCCCTCCCGGTCCGCCAACGAGGCCTTCACCCGGTCGGCCGCCGCCGCCTTCGCCGCCCAGCTGGACCCCACCCTGGACGAGCTGGGCGACATCAAAACCGCCGTCAGCGAGGCGGTTACCAACGCCATCGTCCACGCCTACCCGGACTCGTTGGGGAAGGTAGAGCTGAAGCTCCGCCTCTACCCCGGCAACGAGCTGGAGATCATCGTCCGGGACTGGGGGGTGGGCATCCCCGACATTGAAAAGGCCCGCACCCCCCTCTTTACCACCGGCAACGAGGAACGGTCGGGCATGGGTTTTACCATCATGGAGAGCTTTATGGATTCCCTCAAGGTCAAGTCCGCGCCGGGAAAGGGCACCACCGTCACCATGCGCAGGCGCATTGCCCTGCGGGCAGGGGGTAAGGTTTGATTCCAGCCGGCACCAGGACGCTGATTCAGGCCGCCCAGGCGGGGGACCAGGAGGCCTGCCAGCGGCTGGTGGAGGAGAACACCGGCCTCATCTGGAGCGTGGTCAAGCGCTACACCCGCCGGGGCGTGGACAGCGAGGACCTGTACCAGCTGGGGTGCCTGGGGTTTCTCAAGGCGGTTCAGGGGTTCGACACCGGGTTCGGCACCCAGTTTTCCACCTACGCCGTGCCCAAAATCGCCGGGGAGATCCGGCGGTTTCTCCGGGACGACGGCATGGTGAAGGTGGGCCGGGGGATGAAGGAGCAGGCCCTTGCCATCTACCGGGCCCGCACCAGGCTCATGGAGGAGCTGGGCCGGGAGCCTGCCCTGTCAGAGCTGGCCCAGGCCACAGGGCTGACCCCCGAGGACATTGCCGCCGCCGACCTGGCCTCCGCCTCCGTCGCCTCTCTTCAGGCGGAGTCCGGGGAGACGGGGTTACAGCTGGAGGGGGTCCTGGGTAGCGAATCCCCAGAGGAGGGGCTGGTGGAGCGAGTGGCCCTGCGCACTGCCATCGACCACCTGCCGGAGCGGGAACGGAAGCTCATCCTCCTGCGGTATTACAAGGGGCTGACCCAGGACAAGACCGCGAAAATTTTAGGCATCAGCCAGGTTCAGGTGTCCCGGCTGGAGAAGAAGGCCATTCAGTTTTTAAGGTGGGAGCTGACGGCGGAGTAGCGCCTCCTTGGCTCCCCCTCTGGGGGAGCCAAGGAGTTTCGGTGGGTTCACTGCTTTTTCCAGCTGATTTCCGGTGGCTCCCGGTCCTGGGTGCCTACCTTCTCCCAGGAAAACGCCTTCACCAGATCGTAGGGCCGCACCGGCTCCGGGCGGTCGATGAGGCCGGCGGTGTAGGCCAGCAGGCCGGTGAGCTGTTCCGGTGTGGTTTTCTGGCGGAGTACCCCCATGTCCAGATCCCGGTCCCGCTTGGAAAGGCGACGGCCGTCGGGACTGCACAGCAGGGGGGCGTGGCAATAGGCCGGGGGCTCATAGCCCAGCTTCCCCATGAGCCAGATCTGCCGGGGCGTGGAGGACAGCAAATCCCACCCCCGGACCACCCGGGTGATTCCCATGCGGCCGTCGTCCTCCGCCACCGCCAGCTGGTAGGCGTAGACCCCGTCGGACCGACGGAGGATAAAGTCCCCGCAGTCCCGGGAGAGGAGCTCAGACTGGGGACCGAAATTTCCGTCAACAAATGCAATGGTTTCCTCCGGCACGGCCACCCGCCACGCCGGTCTCCGGCCGCTCTGCTCCAGGGCGGCTTTTTCCCGGGCAGAAAGGGACCGGCACCGGCCCGAATACACCCGGGCGCCGTCGGAGGCGTGGGGGGCAGAGGCCGCCAGCAGCTCCTTCCGGCTGCAATAGCAGGGGTAAACCAGGCCCTCACGGGCCAGCTTATGAAAGGCTTCCTCATAATAGGCGGTGCGGCTGCTCTGGCAGAAGTCCGGCTTATCCGCCTGCCAGCCCAGGTCCCAGTCCAGGCCCAGCCACCGTAAGTCGTCGGCCAGCTGAAGGGTGTACTCCGGCCTGCACCGGTCCGGGTCCAGGTCCTCCATCCGCAGGAGCATCTCACCCCCCAGGCTGCGCACGTCCAGCCAGGCCAGCAGAGCCGCAAAGAGGTTCCCCAGGTGCATCCGTCCGCTGGGGCTGGGCGCAAAGCGCCCCCGAATGGGTTTTGTCTGGTTCATGGTCTCCCCCTCCTTTCTGGGGTATTGTAGCACAAAGGAGCGGACCGGCACAAGGATTCTTGCTATCTCAACGGGTTTATAGTACAATAATTCCGTACCGGCCGCCCCGTGACGAAAGGAGCCTCCCATGAAAGCACGTCTTCCCGTCCTTCTCGCCGCCCTTTCCTGCGTGCTCACCCTGGTCTGCCTGGTGGAGATCGCCAGCCTGAAAAGCCAGCTGGCCCAGGTGGAAAACGCGGTGGTCAGCAACGTAAGCCACGTCACCAGCCAGGTGGGCAGCATCTCCGCCCAGGTGGACGAGGCCCTGACCCGGCAGGCCAGCATTCTCGCTTCCAGCGACTGGTCCTTCGGCCAGGCCGACCTGGAGACTTACACGGCTCCCCTGACCTTCACCGCCGTGCCCAAGGAACAGACCCCCGGGGTCACCACCGCCGCCCTGGTCTGCGGCGGCCAGACCTACCCCATGACCGCCGGAGAGGACGGCAGCTTTTCCGTCACCGTGGACCTGCCCCTGTTTGAAGAGATGACCCTTCAGCGGGTGATCTTCTCAGAAAACGGGCAGCAGCGGGCGGAGGCTTTGGAGATTGCGGACACCCCCTTCTATTCCTGCCTCACCATCCCCAGCACCAGCAGCATGCTGGACTGCCAGCTGGAAAAGGAGACGATGCAGATCGAGGGTTCCCTAATCTTTGACGGGCTCAGCCGGGAAAACGGCAAGTCCCTGACTCTGGTGGCGGAGGTCAACGGCGAGGAAACCGCCCGGGTCCCGGTCCCGCTGAATTTTGATTCCTATTATCTGACAGAGGTTCCTGTGCAGGCGGAGGTTTCCGTCCCCGCCGAGTCCACCCTCACCCTGTACGCGGAGGTGGAGGACGCCAACGGGCTGCGCTACCGCAGCTTCCTGGATGAGATCGACACCACCGGAAATGACGCAGGGAATGCCCTCTGTACGCCGGCCCTGTCCATTTATGACAGCCGGGGCAGCCTCCTCTGGTCAGAAGAGTATTAAAGAGAAAGAAGGAACTTCCCCTATGTCCATTGCAGCAGTTCGTTCCTATTTTGCCCAGTTCGGCATGGAAAACCAGGTCCTGGAGTTTGACGTCTCCAGCGCCACCGTGGAGCTGGCCGCCCAGGCGGTGGGGGTGATCCCCGCCCGGATCGCCAAGTCCCTGTCCTTTAAGGTGGACGGCAAGGCCATCCTCATCATCACCGCCGGAGACGCCAAGGTGGACAACGTCAAGTTCAAGAGCTTCTTCCACACCAAGGCCAAGATGCTCACCCCCGACGAGGTGGTGGAGCTGGTGGGTCACGCCATCGGCGGGGTCTGCCCCTTCGGCATCAAGGAGGGTGTGGACGTCTATCTGGACGTTTCCCTCCGCCGGTTCGACACGGTCTTTCCCGCTGCCGGCAGCGGCAGCAGCGCCATCCAGCTCACCTGCGACCAGCTGGAGCAGTACGCCTGCGGCTTCCGGGGCTGGGGCGACTTCTGCAAGGGCTGGCAGGAAACCCCCTGATTTTTGTGCAAAAAAAGCCGCTGCTGACGCAGCGGCTTTTTTATTTGGTGTTTTGGGGCAGATCCGGCTGGAATCAGTCGAATTCCTTATGCCGGTTGTTGAAGTAGTCCTTGGTCTCCTTGACCACAACACCGGACAGACCAACCAGAGCAATCAGGTTGGGGATAGCCATCAGGCCGTTCAGAGTGTCGGCGATGTCCCAGGCCAGGGTCAGGTCCATGGTAGCGCCCACAATGATGATGATGACGAAAATAACCTGATAGGGTCTGATTGCCTTGGGCCCGAACAGGAACTCGCAGCAGCGGGTGCCGTACAGGGACCAGGACAGAACGGTGGAGAATGCGAACAGTGCCAGGCAGAGAGCAATGATGATAGAGCCGCCCTTCATGCCGAAGACGGTACCCAGAGCAGCTGCGTTCAGGGAGGTATCGCCCTTGACGCCGTACTCCATCATGCCGTTCAGGCCGCCAGCATAGAAGCCGCACAGAACGGTCACGCCGGACAGGGTGCAGATGACGATGGTGTCCATGAAGACTTCGAAGATACCATACAGGCCCTGACGGACAGGATCCTTTTCAGAGGTAGCAGCGTGAGCCATAGGAGCGGAGCCCAGGCCGGCCTCGTTGGAGAACACGCCGCGCTTGACGCCCCAGGTGATGCACAGCATCATGGAGCCGACTGCGCCGCCGGTTGCGCCAGCGGGAGTGAAAGCGCCCTTGAAGATGTCGCGGAAGATAGCGGGCAGGTACTCAGCGTTGTAGACAATGACACACACGCAGGCAACGATGTAAACCACGGCCATGACGGGGACCAGCTTCTCGGTAACGGAGCCCAGACGCTTGATGCCGCCGAAGAGAACGATGGCAGCCAGGACGGCCAGGATGATACCCAGAACCAGGTTCACGGTGCTCTGAGCGGAGAATTCGGGGTTGAAAGCGGTAATCACGGTGTTGATGGAGCTGGTGATGTTGCCCACCTGCACGGCGTTGCCGATGCCGAAGGCTGCCAGGGCGCCGAAGATGCAGAAGATGGCACCCAGCCACTTCCAGCCCTTGCCCAGACCGTTCTTGATGTAATACATGGGGCCGCCGACCCAGTCACCGTACTTGTTCCGCTCGCGGTACTTGACAGCCAGCAGAACTTCGGAGTACTTGGTACACATGCCGAAGAGGGCGGTAATCCACAGCCAGAAGATGGAGCCGGGGCCACCTAAGGTGACAGCGGCGGTGATGCCGGCGATGTTACCGGTGCCCACGGTAGCAGCCAGAGCGGTGGTAACCGCCTGGAAGGGGGTAACTTCGCCTTCCTTGGCGTCGGTCTTCTTGAACACCTTGCCGATGGTGTTCTTCAGAGCGTAGCCAAATTTGCGGAACTGGACGCCTGCGGTACGGATGGTGAGCAGAATGCCCGCGCCCACCAACAGGATCAGCATCGGGGGACCCCAAACGACGCCATTGATCGCACTATTGATACTAGCGATTAATTCCATGCAGATCTCTCCTTTTTTTCAATTTTGCTCTCTTTTTCGAGTAGGCAGCTTTCGCTGTCCGGACTACTGATTTAACAATACCATACTCCCCCAGAAATAGCAATGGCACAAAATTCCATTTATAGAACTTTTATCAGATTCCGCCATCCGCTTTTCTCCTTTAAAGAAGATTTCCGCCGTTTTTACCATGGTCAATATCCATTTTAATTCAAATTATCCATATTGTGGAATCTATGTTTTATTGAAACACCGTTCCATTTTGCAAGGAATTCAAATTTATCCTTCTTTTTCCCAGTTATTACCACCCCTCTTCAGAATAAATATCCCCCGGCCAAGCCGGGGGTATTTCACATGCGGGCAAAGCCCTCTGTTCTTCGCGGACGCGTAAACGCGTAAGTGCGGCCTGTCAGC
>SFPN01000040.1 GCA_004551945.1 Clostridiales bacterium
CCGCCCCACCCTCTTCCGTCCCCCCTTCGGGGAGTACGACGACCACGTGGTCACCACCGTCCGCGGCATGGGCCTGGAGGTCATCCAGTGGGATGTGGAACCATTGGCAGCACCTGCAAGAGCTTGAGGGACAAGGAGAGGATCAGCCCAGCTTCTCCCGGATCTCTTCCACAGAGCAGCCTGCCAGGCCCAGCTTTTCCAGGGTACGCCCGGAAGCCCGGTAATCCTTCCCCATCATGGCATTGGCCAGAGAAATCACCGCGTCCATCGCCGGGGTGGGAACCCCAGCGGCTCTGCCGTATTCACACAGAGGAACCAGACCACAGGGCACGTCCTCCGTCACATAGCGGTTGTCGATGGTTTTCTCCGACTGAGCGGCACGATAGTAGGGATTGTTCTGAAAGACCTGATACAAATTCTCCCCGGTCACATCGTAAGCTGCGGCCTGCCACTCCATCAGGCTGGTCACCTTCACCCCGTAGGCTGCCCCCACAGCCACCCGTTCCGCGTCCATGGCCTCCAGCAGCCGGGCCACAGAGGGGGTGATGCCCTCCGCATAGTAGGAAAAGATCTCGCCGCACTCAGTCCGGCCGGCGTTCACCAGGGTGGGCGCCGGATGGATCATGGCGCTCATGTTGTCAAAATCAATGGCAAGGATGCTCTTCGCCGGGCGCAGCTGGGGAAAAATGCCGGCGAGCAGCTGGGCCACCCGGTCAGTCTCCCCCACCGGATAGGTAATAAAGTCCATCACTTTTTTGGCCGCGATGCAGTTGACCACCCCCGGCTCCTTCATCCGGCAGCCGTAGATCAAATCCTGCACCGTGCCCACTACGATCTCCTTCCCGGACCGGGAACGGAGGGTATTATAAAATTCCATCAGGCCCCCGGTCTGTCCCGGGTTGAGGACGATCACCTGCCCGTCCTCCACATACTCCGCCATCTGGCAGGCCAGGTCATAGTGGCTGTCCGCCGTGGTGACCACCATGATGATCTCCGCGCCGGAAACCGCCCGAGCCAGATCCGTGGTTACCAGGGGGATCTGCCCCTGGCACTCCACCCGGCCAACCACCTGGATGCTTCCGCCCCAGGACTGGATCTCCCGGACCACCGCCGGGTCCCGGTCCATCAGGGCCACCGGGTGACCCTTGGAGGCGATCAGAGACGCCAAAAGCTTTCCGCCGTTTCCTGCGCCGATCACCGCATATTGCAAAGGTTTCATTGTCATTGACCTCCTGTGTCAGAAAAGTAAGGCAGGCCGGAACAATTCCGGCCTGCCCAGAGAGTGGCGCTCCTCACAGGAAGCGCCGGGAAGAGAGAGGAGAGATATCGAAGGGAGCCTGTCCATGACAGACCAGATCCGCAACAATGCTGCCGGTGATGGGAGAAAGGGCGATGCCGTCTCCCTCGTGACCGCAGGCCATGATAAAGCCCTCCAGGTCCCCCAGCTTTCCCACAATGGGCAAGCCGTCCGGCGTGTAAGGCCGCAGGCCGGAGAACATCCGCATGATCTTCATGTCCTTCAGGCAGGGATAAACCTTTGCCGCCCCCTGAATCATCAGGCGAATGCCATCAAAGGTGATTCCCTTGTCAAAATCTGCAAATTCCCGGGTACCATTGATGAGGATGGTACCTGCTTCGCTCTGTTCCAGCGCGAAGGTGTAGCCGGTGCGCTTGATGGTCTCGTCGGTAATGAGCTCAGGGTGGAACTTCACCGTCTGGTAGCTGGAGCTTGTGATCATGTGCATCACCCGGGGACCGCAGGGCTCCATAGCCACGATCTGCCCCCGGCGGGGCTTAATGGGCAGCGTTTCATAGCCCAGCATGGCGGCGATTTTTCCGCCCCAGGTGCCGCAGCAGTTCACCACGGTGTCCGCATAAAAATCTCCCTTGTTGGTGTGCACGCCGATCACCCGGTCCCCTTCCCGGAGGAAGCCCGTGACCTCAGTCTCGTTGTGGAACACCGCCCCCAGCCGCTTGGCGTTGGCCACCAGGGCGTAAATGTACTTGAACACATCAATGTAACCGCTCTCCGGAATCAGCAGCGCGTTGGTCAGGTCGTCTGCCATATAGGGTTCGTATTCGTGGAGCTGCTTGTGGTCCAGCATCTCCAGGTGGAAGCCCTGGGGAATGTCCTCCCGCAGCATGCTTTGCTTCACCAGGTCGTACTCCAGCTCGTTCTCGATGATCTGCAGGGTGCCTACATCATATTGCAGGCCAATGTCCCCCTCCAGCTCCTCAGCCAGCTGCGGAAAAAGGACCTTGCTGCGAAGGAAGAGTTCCAGATGATACCCCGGCTTTTTGGTAAACCAGGACAGCAAACCGCCGGTGGCGCCGCCGGTTCCCATGCAGGAGTCCTTTTTCTCCAGAACCGTCACCTTTTTCCCTGCCCGGGCCAGAAAATACGCGCTGGCGGACCCCACGGCGCCTGCCCCAATCACAATCACATCGCTTTTATTCATCGCTGTCCCCCCCAAGAAAGGCCGTCAGATCTACCGGGCGGACCGGCGCCCTGAACGTGGACGGCAGGATCTCTTCCATGCTCTTTCCCGTGGCTTCGGAAAGAATTTTCGCCACAAGGCGCTGACAGGTCTTGCCCTGGCACAGGCCCATGCCGGCCCGGGTTCTCTTCTTGATGCCGTCTATGGTAAGCGCACCATCCCGAATGGCCTGCAGGATTTCTCCCTTTGTCACTTCTTCGCAACGACAGATAATCAGGTTGTCATCGTTTGCCATGCTGCTCACTCCTTCCTTATTCCCCAAGGCGCTTCATGCTGCGCACATCGTCCGCAAATTCCTTGGGAATCGCCAAGGAGACAACACTGGTGCCGGCGTTAGACGGGATATTTACCACTTTGACCACCCGGCCCTGGCAGACCACTTGTCCCGCCCGATCCACCGCGTCCACCAAGTCTCCCTTCTCGGGCAGCGGCAGATATTCAAAGGGGAAGTCCACCGTGGCTTCGGTTTCGCTGTAGGCCTTGTTGACGATGAAGATTGCCAGCCCCGGGCACTGGGCCACGCAGAGCCCGCAGCCCGTGCAGGCCTCCTCATCCAGACAGGGCAGGGCCGTGATATTCTCCCCGATCTGAATGGCGCCGAACTTGCAGGCGGACTCACAGGGGTTGCAGGGGATCTCCTGCAGACACTCCACCACGGCCACCCGGCCTTTGCTCATCCGCTCCTCCGAGGGCTTGCCCGGGAAGCTCGCCAGTTCCTGGGCAGAGGGAACTCCGGTATACAAATAGCCTTCTTTTCTCATTGGACTGCAGCGCCTCCCATCTTCTTTTTATAGGTCTCCATAGCCGCCAGCTGCTTCTGCTTCAGCTGTCTGCGCCTCTCCCCAAAGGGGCCGGAGCGCAGCACGGCCAGGCGGTGATATACGGCCTGCTTCTTCTCCGCAGCGTCAGCCGGCGTCAGGTATCCCAGGGCTTCCGCCGCAGCGATTCCTGCCAGGTTGCCTTCCTCCATGGCTGTGGAGGCTTCCTCCACGCCGGTCACATCCCCGGCCACATAGACCCCGGGAACGGTGGTCTCCATGTTCTCGTCGTGGAGGGGGACATGCCCGCCGAAAGGAGCCAGGTACTCAAACTGACAGCCTGCCATCCAGGCCAGCTCGGTCATGGGGTTCAGGCCTACGGCCAGGCATACGGTGTCGCAGTCGATGATCCGCTCGCTGCCGGGGATCTCCGCAAAGGAGCTGTCCAGATCCACCAGCTCCACCCCGGTGACCTCTGTCTCCCCCAGAATCCGCTTGATGGTGGTGGAGGTTAAAATGGGGACGCCCGCCCGCCGGATCTTGCCGGCGTGGACGGCATAGCCGCCGATCTTGTCCGCTGCCTCCACCAGGGAGACCACCTCCGCCCCAGCCTGCATCAGCTGGTAGGAAACAATAAGCCCCACGTTGCCAGAACCCACCATCACAATCTTTTTCCCGGGGAGAACCCGGTTGATGTTGATCATGGTCTGGGCCGCGCCGGCTCCCATGACGCCAGGCAGGGTGCTGCCGGGAAAGGCCAGGTAGTTTTCCTTGGCCCCCGCCGCAATGATGTATTTCTTCGCCTCCACCACAGCGGCCTTGCCCTGGTGGATCAATCCCATCTGCAGATTGGGGAACAGTCCGTAGGCCAGGGAGTCCAGCATGACTTCCGCCCCGGATTCCTCCACCTGCCTGAGCAGCTCCTCGCCGATGTGATAGCCCCGAATCCCCGCTTTGTGCTCCTGAGAACCAAAAAACTTGTGGATCTGCTTGAACAGCTGCCCACCAGGCCGTTTGTTCTCGTCAATGACCAGCACCTTGGCGCCGGCAGAGGCCGCCTGAATGGCAGCGCTGAGCCCGGCAGAGCCTGCGCCGATAATGGCGATCTCTGTTTCAAACTTTTTCATGGTTCCACTCTCCTTTACGCCAGCCCGTGCTGCGTCTCCACCTTCATCCCGTCCCGAACCAGGGTGATGCAGGTGCGGGTGTTGGGCTTGCCGTCCACGATCATCATGCAGTCCGTGCAGCGGCCGATGGCGCAAAAAATGCCCCGGGGCTTGTGTTCCTTCTGTGTGGTGCGGAAGGCCCGGTGCCCGGCGCTGATCAGCGCGGCAGCAATGGGTTCCCCCTCATAGGCCTGGAGGGGCTCCCCGTCAAAATATATGGTGACGGTTTTTCTTTCCTCTGCTTCGCCAAGAATCGGGTGATGCTTGACTCTCATAGAATGTTCCATATTGATACCTCTTTTTCCACTGTGGCTTGCCGCCGGTTTTCCTGATCACAGGAAGCCATGGAACGGCTTGCGAACCAGCGCGCTGTAAACATAGTTGGCCAGGGTAGTGTAGTCAAACACCGGCAGACCGGTCTTTTTTTGTACCGCAGCGGCGAAGGGCGGCATATTGGTGCACTCAAAGACCAGCGCGCCGATCTCCGGGTGCTCCCGCACCAGCTTCTCCGCATGGTTTTCCATCTCCCGCTGGAGATCGTCCGTGTCGTAGCTCCCGTCAGGGGA
Organism: Clostridiales bacterium; assembly: GCA_004551945.1. Lineage (GTDB taxonomy): Bacteria > Bacillota > Clostridia > Oscillospirales > Oscillospiraceae > Evtepia. The sequence continues at coordinate 4,989 of SFPN01000040.1, forward strand.
GTTGAAGGCATCCAGGAAGAAGGTTTCCTCCAGGCCGATGACTACCTTGGGCACATGCTCAATCCCTGCGCCTGCAAAGTGCTTCTCCCCCAGCGCCTGGGCATTGGCGGTGATGATGCCCACCTTCTGGTCGGGTCTGAGCATTTTGGACACCAGGTCTGCCTGCATCAGGCTGGAGGTAAAAACCGGCACGCTGACCGCCGCCGCCAGTTCCTTCTGAAAAGCAGCCAGAAAACCACAGCTGGTGGTGATGGCCTTGCAGCCAGCAGCCTCCAGCTCCTTTGCCCCCCGCAGGAAGGGTTCCAGCAGGGTGGGGTCCCCGTTGAGGACCCGGTCGCCGCCTGCGCCGTCTATAATCTTGAACATGACCGGGAAATCATAGGTTGTGGCGTTGCCCACATCCCCTGGAATCCGGGCAAATTTCGAATCCAGCATCAGAATGCCGAGCGCCATGCCATAATTTCCATATCCGCCGTGAACCAGCATCGGATATCGCCTCGCTTTCAATCGTCTTAATGAAGTATCGTTGGTTTCTTTCTCCTGACATTGCTAAGGGAGGGCAGCGATGCCCTCCCCTGCAACATGAAACTGTTTCGGATCAGGCGATCGCTTCCACCTCGGCCATGATCTGGTCATAGAGCTCGTCGCCCAGCTCCTGACGTGCGTAAGGCTCAACGGCCGCACGAACCGCCTCAGCAAACCCTGCCAGCTCTTCGTCGGTGAACTCCATCACCGTAATGCCGGCGTCTGCCAGCATCTGCTCGTAGTTTGCCTGAGAGGTTTCTGCGTCCTCCCAGCGCTTGGCCTCCAGTTCGGCAGCGCAGGTGGTCAGCACTTCCTTCTGGTTGTCAGACAGCTTGTCCCAGGTGGAAGAACCCACGCACAGGAACTGCAGCTCGAAGTGGTCGTTCACAGGCAGATAGTACTTCAGCAGGTCACGGAATTCATTGTAATAGCCCTCTGCGCCGCCGCCGATGGTGCCGTCAATGACGCCGGTCTGCAGGGAGGTGAAGATGTCAGAGTAGTTCAGCGGGGTGGACATGAAGCCGAAGGTGGCAGCCATGGCCTCATAGGTCTCTGTGGCGGGGATGCGGATCTTCAGGCCCTGGTCCTCCATGGCGGTGATGTCCGCTTTGGGCTCCTTGGCCAGAGCAATGCCGCCAAAATACATGGGGTAAGTGCCCAGAATGCGGAAATCATTGTCCAGGCAGATCTCGGACATGGTCTGCACAATCAGGCCGTCATCCTTGAAGATCTCCCGTGCCTCGTCCCAGTTCTTTGCCAGGTAGGGGATGGTCCAGCAGTTCATGCGGGAATCCAGGCTCACGCCGATGGTAGCCAGCATCATGTCCACATCACCCAGTGCCATCCGCTCGATCATAGCGGTGTAGTCACCCAGAGAGGAAGCGGGATAAATTTCAAACTCGATGGTACCGTTGGTCTGCTCAGTTACCTTCTGGCAGAATTCCTCCACATCCAGGTCAGTGGGAGAACCCTCTGCTCTCATGTGGCCGATCTTGAACACAAAGTGTTCCTCCTCTGTGGACGCGGTCTCTCCGGCGGTCTCGCCTTCCCCGGAGCTACCGCAGGCAGACAGGGAAAGCACCGTGAAGAGCATCATGGCAGCAAGCAGGATCGAAAGAAATCTTTTCATGGTCGTTTCTCCTTTTCATTTTTTATTTCCATGTCACATGGGATTACAAAAGGGATAGGGGCGCCCATTACATGAGGCCCATCACGCTGGGCAGCCAGGTGGACAGAGGCGCCCAGAAGGTGGTAAGAAACACCACCGGCACATAGCCGAAAATCAGGAAGACCAGAGCGGGCTTCAGGATCTCGTTAAAGGGACAGTTGCCCACCCGCATGCCCAGATACAGGATGCTGGCATAGGGAGGGGTGATGCCGCCCATGGCCAGGTTCACGCCCATAATGGCAGAGAACTGCACGGCGTCCACCCCCAGCTCCAGAGCCAGGGGAAGCAGGATAGGGGCGCAGAGCAGCATGCCCGTGGCGTCGTTGACGATCATACCCACCACAAACAGGAAGAGGTTCAGGATAATCAGCATCAGAACGCGGCTGTCGGTGACACCCGTCAAAACCTCAATAATCTTCTCCGGCACCCGCAGGGTCACAAAGGTTTGGCTGAGCATCAGGCAAAAGACAATCATGGCCATGATGGCGCCAATAGAGCCCAGGGAGTCCAGGGTCATTTTATAGAAGGACTTCAGGGTCATGGTTCGGTAGACAAACAGGCCGATGGGGATGGAGTAAATCGCCGCCACAGCCGCAGCTTCAGTGGGGGTGAACACGCCGCCGTAAATGCCGCCCAGAATAATCACAGGCATCAGCAGCGCCGGCAGGGCAATCACGCCCCGCTTACCGGCCAGCTTCATCCGGTCGTGCACCGGCATGGGAGCTTCCAGGTTCAAGTCGAACTTCCGGGTCCAGATCATATTGATTACGCAGAAGAGCAGGGCGATAAGAACACCCGGCCCCACCGTGGCCATGAAGCAGGCCAGGATGGAGGTCCCCGTCTGCCAGCCGTAGAGGATCATGATCCCCGAGGGCGGGATCAGCAGGCCCAGCACCGAGGAAACGGTCACCAGAGCCGTGGCGTAACCCCGGGGATACCCCTGCTGGGTCATGCGAGGGATAATCACCGGTCCGGTGGCTGCCACGCCGGTGAAGCCGCTGCCGGAAATGGCCCCGATGATGGCGCAGGAGATCACCGACACCACCCCCAGACCGCCACGGATGCGGCCCACAAAGGAATCCACAAAGTCCAGCAGCTTCGTAGCAATGCCGCTGCCGCCCATGTAGGTACCGGCCAGAATAAACAGCGGGCTGGCCAGCAGGGTGGTGCTGATGATCTGGGTGTAGTCCCAGAGGAGCATGCTCTTCATCAGGACCCCGCCGGTAAAGGCCATAAACATCAGCGCGGCGCCGAAACAGAAGGGCAATGCTACGCCGCAAATCAGAAGAACAATCAGCAGCAGCACACAGATCGCTACCGTCGTTATCATATCAGGTCATCTCCTTTCTCTCATCGTTCTCACAGCGATGGTTCCGATCCCCCGGAAAAGACAGATTTCACTTGACCAAGGGAGAGGACCAGATCGGCCACTGCATAAATGGTCATCAGCAGCACACCCACAAACAGGGCGCTGTCCCCTACAAACTGAGGGATGTGCAGCAGGGCGGAAATTTTCGCCTTATCCAGAGAATAGAGGGCATACCAGGCGCACCACCTGGTCATCCAAACACCCACCACAACGGTGACCAGATTCTTAAACACGCCCACCGCTGCCAGGACCCGGGGGCTCTTTACATAGACAGCCAGCACGCCGCACTCAATGTGCGTCCGCGTAATGGATGCCATGGCCGCACCCAGCATATACATCCAAATCGTAGGAAACTGCAAGAGCTCCTCCGTTCCCATCAGCGGAGCCTTGAACACATAGCGCAGGATCACCTGAACCAGCATGATGGCCGGCACGGACAGGGTCAGCACAAATCCGATCCCGCGCAGGAGTCCGTATATACAGGTGTGGATTTTTCGTATGATCGCCAACTTGACTCCTCCTCTCGATTCTTTCCTTGGCCGTCGTCCGGTTTTCTCTCATCTTCTCGACCTGTAGAATTGTCGGACAGCTTGACCTTTTATGCTTTGGATTTTACCACTTTACAGGCAGAAAGCAATCCTTTTTCTTTATTTTAACCTCATCCCGGCAAAATTCAGCAATACGGTTTACCAATCCCCTTTTCTCGTCTGCCAGGCTTGTTCATTTTTCACATCGTGAATTTCCTGTTTGGAGCAAAAAAAGATATCCCCTGGTATTACCATACCTGGGGATATTTTTTCTGAATGAAATCTAATTGACCTCTTTTTTCCCTCTCTTTTTTCGGTCCAGGTGCCGGCCCATGATTTGTTGGGCCTGAACCGAATCATGGGCCTCAAAGGCTTGAATCAACTCCATATGCTCATAGTGGGACTCGGTGATCTCCAACTGATACCAGTTCTGAAAAAACTCTCGCCGCTCCTCCAGAAGCGCCTGCATGATGGACTGATAAAAATCCGAAATGATCTCATTATGCATCATATTAACAATATAGGCATGAAATTCCATGCCGCACCGGTTCATGTTCTCTGTGTCTCCCTGGAGGGTATACTGTATGATCTGCTCATAATTCTCCCGGAGATACTGCAGGTCCTCTTCCGTGCAGCAGGTTGCTGCCACGCCGCAGGCGTGGACCTCAATGAGATGACGGCACTCCAACACATCGTCAAAGTATTCTGCGCTGTTCAGCTTTTCATTTAACCGGCTGGCTCTGATTTTTTCACAAGCATTTGCAGAGACAAAGGTCCCCTGCCCGCTGTGCGCTTCCAGCAGGCCGGCCATCTGGAGGGATTTTATGGCCTCCCGGATGGAACCCCGGCTGACCTGAAAGGTTTTCGCCAACTCCAGTTCGCTCTGAATTCGCTCCCCTTCCTTCCAGATTCCCTTCTCAATCTGCTCTTTGATCTGCTGGGCAACGCCTTCATACACCCTGTTCTTTTTAATTGGTGTTAACATGCGCCATCCCCATTTCTTCACCGTCATCGCGCTATCATTGATGATATCAAGTGTTTTTTCTTATTTATCATTATAAAGCGAAGTTTTCAAAATAGCAATCACTATTTCCCAGTCATTGGATTCGGCAGTCGAAACGGGTCAACGCCAATGCAAGGTTCGTTTGCACAAAAAAAGAAGAGGGGGGTCCCCTCTTCTTTTCTGTCCTTCGGTTTTTTCGTTTTGCTGGTCCGCTTAATTGACCATGCTCCATCCTTCAGCGGGCTTCGTCTTTTTCAAACTTTTTGCCAAAGCCAACGATGATGGAAATCCAGTACACGGCAATCAGGAGCATGCAGTGGTAGTTGTAGGGGATGAAGGAGAACGCCGTAAACTCACTGCCCACCATGCCCGTGGCAGCAGCGCAGGAGACAGCGTACAGTACCGCGCCGCCATAGGGCAGCAGACCGGCGGTACCGCAGGCCAGACCATCCAGAAGGTTGGCGCCCCGGGTGCGGGCCACCTGGAAGTTTTTCAGCAGGTTCCGGGCCAGGCCGCCGGAGAGGAGAATGGAGTAGGTACCGCCGCCCATCATGGCAGCGCCCAGCATAGCCAGGAAGCCCACAATACCCTCAGCCTGCTTGTAGGTGCGGCACTTGGCCACAGCCACAGCCGAGATCCTGGCAAAGACGCCGCTGACCTTCAGGATCTGGATCACCATAAAGATGAGCATGCACAGCACCGCAGCGTTCATGCAGTTGCCCAGGCCCTGAGCCACCACACCCTCCGCGTCAAAGAAGAGGGAGAAGGAAAGCTTACCTGTGACCAGGCACAGCAGGGCAGCCAGGATGGTGTTGAACATCAACGCATAGATGAAATTTTTCCCTTTGAGCATCATAATCACCAGCAGCACCGGGCAGACCAGCAGCACCAGGCCCAGCAGGCTGCTGGGGTCCAGTGCTTCGGCATGGGTGATGGGCTGGGTGGTGCGGAATCCCTGCCACAGGAAGAGGACGGCGGAAATGGCGCCGGCAATGACGGAATACTTGAACCGGGAGCGGACCACGTCAATGATCTCACACTCCTGGGTTGCAGCCGATGCGATGGTGGTGTCACTGACAGGCGCCAGGTTGTCGCCAAAGTAACCACCGCTGATGATCGCGCCCATGACCAGGGCGGGGTCACAGCCCAGGGTCACAGCCAGAGGCAGAAGCACCGGGGTGGCAGCGGCCACGGTGCCGCTGGTTGTGCCGGTGGAGCTGGACACCAGCACACACAGGAAGAAGATACACAGGGGCAGGATGGCGGCGGGCACATGGGTGGCCACCGCCAGATAGACCAGCCCGTCGCACAGGCCGCCGATGGTCAGCAGCACAGACATCACGCCGGAGACAAAGAAGGTCAGCAGCACCATAGCCAGGGATTGGTCGGACAGGCCGTCGATCAGGATCTGCTGGTACTGGCGCTTGTCCTTAATCAGCAGGAACCCCACCATCAGGGACAGGAACGCGGCAGCCCAGAAGCTCTTGCCGCTGCTGTACCCCAGCACCGACAGGACAGCCAGGGTGACGAACAGCAGGATCATGGGGAGCGCGCCGCCGAAGCTGCCTCCATAAAAGGCGACGGTTTCCGTTTGGGTCAAAGGGGATTTGGTTTCTTTCATGGGTTTCTCACACTCGTTTCTCTGGTTTCTCTTGGGAGCCATTCCTCTGCAAAGAGGGGGTATTGTTTGGCCAGGTTCTCCGTCTCCTGGCGGATCTGCGCAAGCCTGGCCGGGTCATGGGAAGCCTTCAAAGCCTGGGACATCCACCGGGCAATCCGGCGGAACTGGGGTTCCTTCAAGCCCCGGGTGGTCAGCGCCGGAGTGCCGATCCGGATACCGCTGGTCATTTCCGGAGGCAGGGGATCAAAGGGCAGGGGCTCTTTGTTTACCACCAGTCCCACGGAAGACAGGACTCGGTCAGCCTCCTTTCCGCTTGCGATGTGGCTGCGCACATCCACCAGAATCAAATGGGTATCCGTCCCGCCGGAGACCAGGCGGAAGCCCTCTTTGCTCAGTTCATCGGCCAGAGCCTGGGCATTGGCCAGGGTCTGGCGCTGATAAGCCCGGAAAGCAGGGGTCGCAGCCTCTTTGGCCAGCACCGCCCGGGCGGCGATCATGTCCATCTTGGGGCTGCCCTGGATGCCCGGAGAGACCGCCCGGTCAATGGCTCCGGCCAGCTCTTTCCGGCACAGAATCACCCCGCAGCCCCGGGGGCCCCGCCAGGTCTTGTGGGTGGTGGTGGTGACCACGTCGGCATAGGGCACAGGGCTTTCCAGCAGGCCCGCAGCAATCAGTCCCGCCGGGTGGGCGATGTCCGCCAACAGATAAGCCCCCACGGACTTGGCGATGGAACCAAATTCCCGGTAAGGGGTCTTTCGGGGATACGCCCCGGACCCGCAGATAATGAGCTTCGGCCGGTGGGCTTGTGCCAGCGCTTCCACCTGGGCCAGATCAATCTGCTCCGTGGCAGGGTCAAATCCGTAGGTCACCACCTGATAGGTCATGCCTGAGAGATTCTCGGCGGCTCCATGGCTCATGTGGCCGCCCAGCTCTGTCCCCAGCGCCAGGATGGTATCTCCCGGCTGGAGCAAGGCCTGGAGAACTGCCAGGTTGGCGATGGTGGCGCTCATGGACTGAAGGTTCACGTGGTCACAGCCGAAGAGCTGTTTGATCCGCTCCATGGCCAGATTCTCGATGGCGTTTACCACCTGGCATCCGCCCACGCCGCGGCTGTCCGGATATCCTCCGGCGTTCTTGTTGGCCAGGATGCTTCCCTCCAGGGCCAGGGCATAGGGGGAGGCATAGTTTTCCGAGACGATCAGGTTCAGGGTGCTTAATTGACGCTGATACTCGGCGCAGGCCAGCTCCGCCATCTCCGGGTCAAAGGAGCGAAGGCAGTCCATAGGTTGGGCAAATGCGTCCACAGAATCCCCCCTTTTTGGTCATTTTTTCATATTAGTATAAAAGGAAAGCATGGTTGGAACAATATCCAGTTCTCTTCCATTTGGTCAGGCCAATTTTCAAACCAGACAGGCCACCTGGCCTGTCCAATCAATGCCTGACATAGCCAGATTCCCTTGCCCGCCCTCATTACAAAAAGCCCTCAGACAGCGGCACCTGTCCGAGGGCTCATATTTTCCACACGATGTTCACTTGTTCCCCGTCCAGAAGAATGCAAGGAATAAATTCACCCGCTTGTGCTCTGCCCGGTGCCTGTTCCCACAGGCACCGGGAACTTTAAACAGCCCGTCCTTTTTCCCTTCCCTGCCGCATGATTTTCCCTTTGGCGCATAGGTTCTTTTGTAAAGAAAGGACGGGATCACTATGAAGCTGTTTCGC
>SFPN01000065.1 GCA_004551945.1 Clostridiales bacterium
TGTCCTCCACACTCATATCGTCATAGGGTTTCAGCAGGGAGAAAGCGTCCCGGCGCAGCTCGTCCTCCTCTATCCCACATTTTTTCGCATAGATGGCCAGCGTCATAATGCCGTAAAAACGATGGCCCACCCGGATCTCGTCCCCGATCCGGTGCAGCCACCAGTCGTAAAGGTCACGCTTGACCGTCCAGCGGCCCCGCCGCTCCTTCTTGACGATCCGCCGCTCATACCAGTCCGGGTACTTCTCCTTTGCCTCAGCCAGCGACAGGCGGCTCTTTCTCATAAGCCCCTCAAGCCGCTGCTGCTCCCCATTGCTGTCCGGGATAAACTCCAGCAGCTTCTCCAGCGTCACCCTCCCGCCGAGCCGGTAGGCCGTTACGGGGTACTCCCGACCCAGCTTGGAGCCGGAGCCGACCACCCGGAACCCCTGCAATATACCCTGCATCTGCGGATCCTTGATGGTGGAGGTGTACCTGTTCCAGATCTGACGGGTGAGAGAATATTTCAACTCCTTCAAGCATTTCTGGTTGTGCGGGTACATGGGGATAGGCTCCTCCAGGACATAATACAGGTGAAGCCCCGTCCCGCTGTTTACGACAAAGGTTGCCTGGGGCAAAATATCCTTGTTCATCTGGTGCAGCGTGTCCCGGAGCTGGGGCATCCCCACCCCATCCAGGTCAAAGACCAGGGCATAGAGATACCGGGCATTCTTGCCGCACCGACGCCGACCGAAGTAGGACAGAGGGGACATGATGGTAAAGTCCGTATCGTAGGCCTCCGACAGCTCCGACAGTTCATCGGTGATGGTGTAGCGTTTGGCCTTGCCTTCCTCCTGGATCTCCAAGGCAATCCCTGCGGCTTTTGGCGGCACCGTCACCGCGATCCCGTTGCCCTTTTCGTCCTCAAAATGGCCCTTCCGCTCAAAGCTGCCCACAGGGAAGATCTCCCGGTAAAACTCAAAGGGCGTGACCGGCTCCAGGAACTTCTCCAGATGTTCATTTTTTTCCCGATACAACACCCGCAGCTGCTCCATAGCAGCCTGCTGATCCGCAGCCACAAAATCACCTCCAGAAGAAAAATTATCAAAAATCTGTTCCCGCAAAAACGCCTGCCGACAGGAGGGGGGAAAGGGGGAGCCAAAGAGCGGCCCCTTCGGGGCCTTAAAGAGAAAGTCACCTCCCCCTTTCCCCCCTGGCTCCGGCCATGGAAATGATGGAAAACCCTATTCAGGTTTACCACATTCCCACAGCCTCCGCCCACCCCCCTTTTCCCCTCCGACTTTCTCCCTGTCCGAGAGAGAATTTTAAGAGATTTCTTTGAGGGCCTAAAGGCCATAGGGGGGCATATATTATCAAAGAGTTTTTTCCCTATTTTTCGACAGCCAAAATTTCTGCTAATATTCTGCCTCTCCCCACCCCTTATAGGGCGGCATATATTATCAAAGAGTTTTTTCCCTATTTTCAGTTGTTATTATAGCCTGTCCAGGCAGCTCTTTCAAGTCATCCTGGACAGGCTATATATTATCAATACAGTTTTTCCCTATCAAAGTTCCATGCCGCCCCAAGTGTGGCCCCGATCCTGTTCCCGTTCCGGCTGTTGCAGCTCCGGCACAGGCAGCAGCTCCCGCGCCCTTTCCAGCATGGGCCGGAACTGCTCCGGCAGGTGCCGATCCAGGAAGTCCAGCACCGCCTCGACCCCTTCCAGGAGCCGGGATGCGAAGTTGCGCTCACTGTCCAAGCTGTTCTCCAGATACTCCACCTGTACCTGCAAATTGCGGTTTTCGTTAATAAGCCGTTGCCGCTCCTCGGCCTCCTTCAGCTTTTCTTTCATGGACGGTATCCGGCTATGAAGCTGCTGATTTTCTACCTTCAGCTCTTTCACCTTCTGCTCCGCAGCGGCCCCACGGATCGCCGCTGCCTTCAGCTCCTTCACCTGCTCCACTGTAACGCCCTTGACGGCTCCTGTCAGCGTTTTCTCCGGCTGGATCGCGTCCAGGTCAACCCGCACCTTCTCCGCAGCCTGGAGCTGCCGCACCGTCCCCTGCAGGGCCTTCCTCTGCTGCTCCAGTTCGGCCATTTCCTGCTCCGCTGCCGCCACCTGCTCCTGGACAGCCTCCAGCCGCTTGGCCGCTGCCTTGAACTCCGGCAATTCCATGTGAGGACGGCCACCGCCCAGGCTGATGATCTCGAACTCATGCGCCTGGGCAATCTCCGTAAGCGACGCCTTTTCGCGTTCCATCCATGCTCGCCACTCCGTCTGATTGCGTCCAAGCCCCACAAACCCCTGCTGCTTGAGTGCCTGTTTCATAGAAACCCGGGTGGAAAGGCCCCGGCTCTGCTCCGTGGCCACCGGCACAAAGTCTACATGGAGATGGGGCGTGGCCTCGTCCATGTGCAGCACCATATTGAACACCCGCAGATGGGGATTGCGCTCCTG
>SFPN01000041.1 GCA_004551945.1 Clostridiales bacterium
GCAGCTGACAGGCCGCACTTACGCGTTTACGCGTCCGCGAAGAACAGAGGGCTTTGCCCGCATGTGAAATACCCCCGGCTTGGCCGGGGGATATTTATTGTATGCCGTTGGAAAGGATCTTACTTGCCCAAAGCGGCGTTCTTGTCGCAGGCGGCAATGACCGCGTCCATGAAGGCGGCGCGGACCGCCCGCTGCTCCAGGGTGCGCACCCCCTGAATGGTGGAGCCGCCGGGGCTGCACACGTCGTTTTTCAGCTGGTCGGGGTGCTTGCCGGTCTCCAGCACCATCTGGGCGGCCCCGATCATGGTCTGGGCGGCGTACTGCACCGCGTCGGGCCGGGACAGGCCGCAGGCCACGCCGCCGTCTGCCATGGCGTCCAGCACCAGGTAGAGGTAGGCGGGGCCGCAGCCGGAGACGGCGGCGCCCACGTCCATCAGGGACTCCTCAATCCGGTAGAGTTTCCCTGCCTTGTCCATGATGCCCAGGAAGCCTTCCAGCTGTTCCTGGGACACCTGGGCGCTGGCCTCGTAAAGAACCACGCCCTGGCCCACAGCCACGGGGGTGTTGGGCATGATGCGGATGATGGGGCAGTCTGCCGCTGCCATCTCCTGAAGCTGGGCGATGGTGAGCCCTGCCGCCATGGACACCAGCACGGGCTTTTCCGCCCGGGCGGACAGGGTGGGGCGGATGGTCTCCAGCATCCCGCCCATCAGGTGGGGCTTGACCCCCAGGAAGAGGTAGCGGCTTTCCTGGGCGGCCTCCTGGTTGGACCCGGCGGCAAAGCCCAGATCCTGGGCCAGGACCTGGGCCTTTTCCAGGCTGCGGTCCGCCAGAATGCCGTCGGAGAGGGTCTGGCTCACAGCCCGGGCGATGGCACCTCCCATGTTGCCGGAGCCGATGAGGCCAAAGGTATATTTCATGGAAATCACTCCTGTTCTTTATGAAAGTATTCTTTCCTCTGCGGCCGTTTGTTTTTCATAGAAACACCGGAATTCAGAGAACTTGTTGCTGCCATTGTATCACAGGGAGCAGGGGCAGGCAAGGGAAAGCCTGCCAGAAACCGCCGCTTTTTTCTCGTCAGAATGGAAAAAGGCGGGGGAAGAAATTAGAGCGGTTTTGGCTTCCTGTCCAAGGTTTTTCCGGAAACTCCAAAGTCCCTTGCATCAACCGGAAAGGTGGGGTACAATTTGAAAAAATGATGTGCGAGGAACCCGATATGCAATCCCCACTTTTGCAAGAAATCAGTCTCCTCAGCCGGAAAAACACCGACTGCGTCAAATGGGACGCCCTGCCGGAAAACTTCGGCCAGGAGGATCTGCTGCCCCTGTGGGTGGCGGACATGGACTTCAAGACGCCCCAGTGCGTTCGCCAGGCGCTCCGCCAGGCGGTAGACCAGGGGGTCTTTGGTTATTATCGGATTCCGGACCGGTATTATGACAGCATCCTTTCCTGGGAAAAGACCCGCCACGGAACCCAGCTGGAGCGCAGCTGGCTGCGCACCACCTCCGGGGTGGTGTCCGGCCTGTTTCATTTGATCCGGGCCCTGACCCAGCCGGGAGACGGCGTCCTGCTCCAGACCCCGGTATACTACCCCTTCTTCCGGGTGGTCCGCCACACCGGCCGCAGACTGGTGTGCAGCCCCCTGCGGGAGGAAAACGGGGTTTACACTGTGGACCTGGAGGCCTTTGACCGAACCCTCCGGGACAACGATGTGAAGGTCTTTCTCCTCTGCTCCCCCCACAACCCGGTGGGCCGGGTCTGGACAAGGAAGGAGCTGGCGGGAATGCTGGACTGCTGCCGCCGTCACCACGTCCAGGTGGTGGCAGACGAAATTCACCACGACCTGATTATGCCTGGTCATACCCACCTCTCCGCTTCCAGCCTTTGGGAGGGGGAGGACAAGCCCATCACTTTCTTTTCCGCCAGCAAGACCTTCAACCTGGCGGGGATGAAAAACTCCGTCCTGGTGATCCCACAGAAGAAGCTGCGGGATCAGTTCGACCAGTTTGAAAAGGAGCTGGGCACGGGACCTGGCAGCACCCTGGACTATGTGGCCGTTGCCGCCGCATTCTCTGAAGGCGGCCCCTGGCTGGACGCAGTCCTGGAGGAGATTCAGGGCAATTACCAGCTCATGAAGGACACCCTGTCCCGGTTCCCGGGGGTTACCGTTTCTCCCCTGGAGGGAACCTATCTGATGTGGGTGGACTTAAAGGGCGTGGTCTCCCAGGAACAGCTTCGTGCGTTTGTTCAGGAGAAGTGCCGGATCGCCCCGGACTATGGCCACTGGTTCTACCCGGAAAAGAATGAGGACGTTCACATCCGCCTCAACCTGGCGGCTCCCCGCCAAACCATCCAGCAGGCGGCCCGCCAGCTGGAACAAGCACTGGAAGATGTCCTGAAAGCCTGACGGGCTTTTATGGCATGAGATAATATGGAACTATTTTTTGTAAAGAAAGGAAGTACCAGCATGGAAATTCTGCACACTGACAAAGCTCCCGCCGCCATCGGCCCCTATTCCCAGGCAATTGAGGCCGGTGGATTCGTCTTTACCTCCGGCCAGCTGGGAATCATTCCCGATACGGGCGCTCTGGCTCACAGCCTGGCTGCCCAGACCGTTCAGGCCCTGGAAAACCTGACCTCCGTCCTGAAGTCCGCGGGGCTTACGCTCAATGACGTGGTCAAGACCACCTGCTATCTGAAGAACATGGAGGATTTCTCCCTGTTTAACGAGATCTATGCCCAGTACTTCGGAGACCATAAGCCCGCCCGCTCCTGCTTTGCCGTTGCCCGGCTGCCCAAGGACGGCCTGGTGGAAATCGAGGTCATTGCCGCGAAGTAAGGCGGCCGAATTGGATAGATTCTGAGAGGACCGCCCACAGCCGGCGGTTCTCTTTTTTACTCAAAGGGCATCCGGAGAAAGGGGGAGGGCTGTGAAGCTGCTTCATCTGTCGGACCTGCACATCGGAAAGCGGGTCAATGAGTTTTCCATGCTGGAGGATCAGCGCTATATATTAAAGGAACTGGAGGACCTGGCGGTCCGGGAACAGGTGGACGGGGTCCTGCTGGCCGGGGACCTGTACGACAAGCCGGTGCCCCCCACCGAGGCGGTGAGCTTGCTGGATGGGTTTCTCACAGCCCTGGCCCGGAAGAAAATCCCCGTCTTTGCCATCAGCGGCAACCACGACTCCCCGGAGCGCCTGAGCTTCGGCACCCGCCTGATGGCAGGGGAAGGGATTCACCTGTCTGCTGTTTACCAGGGAGCGGAGGAACCGGAGATTCTTTGGGACGAGCACGGGCCGGTGTACCTCTACCTGCTGCCCTACCTGAAGCCTGCCCGGCTCCGCCATGTGTATCCGGAGGCGGAGGTGACCACCTATGAGCAGGCGGTGGAGTGGGCCATCCGGAAGTGGAACGTGGACCCCGCCCAGCGCAACGTGCTGGTGGCCCACCAGTTCGTGGTGGGCGGGACCACCTGCGAGTCGGAAGAATTATCCGTAGGGGGCCTGGACCAGGTGAGCGCAGAGGTGTTTCAGCCCTTTGACTATGTGGCCCTGGGACACCTGCACGGACCCCAGACCATCGGCCGGGAGACCCTGCGCTACTGCGGCACGCCGTTAAAATACTCCTTCTCCGAAAGCCGCCACCAGAAATCCGCCTGTCTGGTGGAGCTGGGGGAGAAGGGGGCTGTCTCCGTACGCACGGTGCCCCTGCACCCTCTCCGGGACGTGAGAGAGCTCCGGGGCAGCTACGAGCAGGTCACCGCCCGGTCCTTCTATGAGGGAACCAACACGGAGGACTACCTGCATATCATTCTGACGGATGAGGAGGACGTGCCCGAGGCCATGGGCCGCCTGCGGAGCATCTATCCCAACCTGATGAAGCTGACCTACGACAATCTCCGCACCCGCACCAGCCAAGAGATCCTGGGGGCGGAAAAGCCGGAGGAGAAGTCTCCCCTGGAGCTGTTCCGGGACTTTTACCAGCTGCAAAACAACCAGCCCATGAGCCCCGGGCAGGAGACCCTGCTCACCGGCCTGATGGAAGAAATCTGGGAGGGAGAGCCATGAGACCCATGAAATTGACCCTGTCCGCCTTTGGTCCCTACGGGGATCAGGTGGAGGTGGACTTTTCCCAGCTGGGCCAGAAGGGACTGTATCTCATCACCGGCGACACCGGGGCGGGGAAAACCAGCCTGTTTGACGCCATCACCTTTGCCCTTTACGGGGAGGCCAGCGGCTCCAACCGGGAGGCGGCCATGTTCCGCAGCAGTTATGCACAGCCGGGGACTCCCACCTTTGTGGAGCTGACCTTCCGGTGCGGCTCCCAGGAGTACACCGTCCGGCGGAACCCGGAGTACCTGCGCCCGGCCAAGCGGGGGGACAAGCTGGTGACAGAAAAGGCGGACGCTCTGCTGACCTATTCCGACGGCCGGCCGCCGGTCACCGGCACCCGGGAGGTAACCCGGGCCGTGTGTGATGTGGTTGGCTTGGACCGGGCACAGTTTGCCCGGGTGGCCATGATCGCCCAGGGGGAGTTTCTGAATCTTCTGCTGGCCAAGACCGAAGAGCGCAGCAAAATTTTCCGGGAAATTTTCCACACCGGTCCCTACCAGCAGCTCCAGGAGGCCCTGAAACGGGAGGCCTCCCAGGGGAAAGAGGCCTATGAGGCCCTCAGCCGCAGCATCCGCCAGCACATCGACAGCGTCCGCCCCCCGGAGGAGAGCCTGGAGGCCTGGCAGGAGGCGGCGGAGAAAGAGGAGGTTCTGCCCCTGCTGGACCGCTTTCTGGAGCAGGATGCCGCCGGACTGGAGGAATGTCTCCGCCTGGAGCAGGCCCTTCGCCAGGAAGGGGAGGCTCTGGACCGGCGGATCGGCAAGGAGGAGAGCATCGCCCGGACCCGCCGGGAGTGGGAGACTGCCCGGCAGCAGCTGCCCCAGCTTACCGCCCGGCTGGATGCACTCAGAACCGTTTGGGAGCGCGCCCAGCAAGAGGAAGATCCCCTTCGGCTTCTGCAGGTAGAAATTGAAACCCGCAAGGGACAGCTCTCCGCCTATGACCAGCGGGAAGAGCTGGACCGCCAGCGCAGGGACGCCCAGAGCCGCAAAGTCCAAGCGGAGCAGTCGGTGCAATCAGCCAGAGAAGAGACCCAGACCTTGGAGAATCAGCTGGCAGACTTACGCCGGGAGCGGGACAGCCTGGAGGGCCTGGACCAGCGGGCAGAAGGGATGCAAAGACAGCGGGAGGCTCTGGACCGCCGGGACCGGGACTTGGACAAGCTCCGGGATCTGCTGGCCCGGCACAAGTCCCTGGAGGATAGCTGGCAACAGGCGCTGGAGCAGTACCGGACCGCTGCGGACCGGGCCCAGTCTCTGCGCCAGGCCAGCTCCCGGACAGAACGGGCCTTTCTGGATGGTCAGGCCGGGTATCTGGCAGGCCTTTTGCAGGCAGGGGAGCCCTGCCCGGTGTGCGGCTCCCGGGACCACCCGGCCCCGGCGGTGCTGCCCCAGGAAGCGCCCACCCAGGAGATGGTAGAGCAGCAGAAACGCGCCGCTCAGAAGGCAGAGGAGAAAGCCGCCCAGGCCAGCCAGACTTCTGGGGTTGCCCAGGCCCGCTGCCAGGCGGCCCGGCAGGAGGCCCAGAACTGGGCAGAGACTCTTTTGGGACAGGAAGCGGCGGAGGATCTGCCCGGCTGCCTGAATCAGGCGGTTCAAACCCAGCGGACGGAACGGCAGCGGCTGGATCAGGAGGAAGCAGCCTTGAAACAGCAGCAGGCCAGACGCAGGACGGTGGAAGCCCGCCTGCCCAAGCTGGAGGACCAGGCATCCCGGTGCCGGGAAGCCATCCTGGAAGGGGAGAAGAAGGCCGCCGCCCAGGCCAGCCGGGCCGCTGCTCTCACCGCCCAGTGGGAAAGCCAAGGGGAGAGTCTTGAATTTCCCACCCGCCGGGAGGCTGCGGAAAAAATCCGGGCGCTGGAGGCGGATTGGAAGGCTGGAACCGCCGCTCTGACCGCTGCCCGGACGGACTATGAGGAATGCCGGGACCAGACCGCCCAGCTGGAGACCAGAGTAAAGACCCTCTTCGACCAGCTCCCGCCGGAGCAGGGAGAGGACCTGGCGACGCTGAAGGCCCGGGCAGAAGCCCTCCACGCAAAGCAGAAGGAGAACGCTGCCGCCCGGGAAGCTCTCCTCACCCGGTTTGACGCCAACCGGCGGGCAAGGGAGGGGATCTGCGCCCAACTGGACAAGCGGAAGCAGGCGGAGGAGAAGTGGACCCTGGTCCGGACCCTGTCCAACACCGCCAACGGCACCGTGCCGGGAAAGGACAAGATCATGCTGGAAACCTACATCCAGATGACCTGGTTCGACCGGATTCTGGCCCGGGCCAACGTGCGCCTGATGTCCATGACCGGCGGACGGTACGAGCTGTGCCGCCGCCGGGAGGCGGAAAACCAGCGGGGCCGCAGCGGCCTGGAGCTGGACGCGGTGGACCACTACAAGGGAGCCCAGCGCAGCGTAAAGACCCTCTCCGGGGGAGAATCCTTCCAAGCCTCCCTGGCCCTGGCCCTGGGCCTGGCCGACGAGATGCAGGCTGCTGCCGGGGGCATTCGTCTGGAGACCCTCTTTGTGGACGAGGGCTTTGGCTCCTTGGATGACGAGGCCCTGGAGCAGGCGGTGCGCACCCTGGGGGGCCTCACCGAGGGGAACAAGCTGGTGGGAATCATCTCCCACGTCTCCGCCCTGAAAACCCGGATTGACCGGCAGATTGTGGTGTCCAAAACCCGGGGCGGCAGCAGCACAGTTAAGCTGGTTCTGTGAAGGAGAACTTTGCGGAAGGTTCGCCCAAATTGCAAAAAGAAGTTGCAAAAAGGGGAAAACTATAGTACACTATATTAACAATGCCGGGGAATACATAAGTCCGTGAAGGGCGGACATCCCGGTAAAAATTAAGGAGGTAACAAAATGAAGAAGATTCTTGCACTTCTGCTGGCCGGCTGCATGGCTTTCGCCCTGGCTGCCTGCGGCACCCCCGCTGAACCTGCCGACGACGGCGGCGAAGACACCGCTGCTGCCGGCGATACCGTCGTCATCGGCGTGTATGAGCCCCTGTCCGGCGACAACGGCGCCGGCGGCAAGCAGGAAGTCCTTGGCATGCAGTATGCCAACTCCGTGGCTCCCACCGTGGAGATCGACGGCAAGACCTACAACGTGAAGCTGGAGATCGCCGATAACGAGTCCTCCAACGATAAGGCCGTGTCCGCTGCCAACACCCTGATTTCCAAGGGTCCCTCCATCATCCTGGGCTCCTATGGTTCCGGTGTGTCCATCGCTGCGTCCGACACCTTTGAGCAGAACGGCATCCCCGCCATGGGCGTCACCTGCACCAACCCCCAGGTCACTGAGGGCAACAGCCACTACTTCCGCATCTGCTTCCTGGATCCCTTCCAGGGCACCGTTCTGGCCAACTTCGCCAAGGACGAGCTGGGTGCCAACACTGTCTACTGCCTGGGCCAGTTGGGCAACGACTATGACCAGGGTCTGCTGAAGTACTTCCAGCAGGCTGCCGAGGAAAAGGGCATGACCGTGATCACCGACTCTTTCCCCGAGGGCACCTCTGACTTTAACTCCTACCTGACCACCGCCAAGAACAAGGGCGCTGAGGTGATCTTCGCCCCCACCTCCATCAGCTATGCGCAGCTGATCGTGGAGCAGGCCTCCGCTCAGGGCATCACCATGCCTCTGCTGGCCTCCGACACTTGGGACTCCAACGTCATCCTGTCCGCCGCTCAGGGCAAGGACCTGTCCATCTATGTCACCACCTTCTATGCTGAGGGCGGCAACCCCGAGTTTGAACAGGGCTTCAAGGAGTGGATCAACGCAGACTCCACCAACCTGTCCAACAACGGCGGCGACGACACCATCGCAGCCGTGTCCGTCATGGGCTACGACGCCTACTTCGTGGCACTGGAAGCTCTGAAGGCTGCCGGCTCCACCGATCCCGGCGCTGTGATGGAAGCTCTGCCCGGTGTTACCTACAGCGGCGTTTCCGGCGACATCTCCTTCAATGAGATCGGCGATGCCAACCGCACCACCGCCTTCGTGAAGACCGCCAACGTCAGCGAGAACGTTTGGGACTTCGTGGCTGTCCAGGGTGTTGAGTGATCCGCGCTGTATTGTGACAATACAGCCCATGTAATGATTTTGTCAGACTGTGGCGGGGGTACCAGGTGCTCCCGCCACGGCTGTCCTTTTGGATTCGACAGAATTTCTCCCGGAATGGGCTGTTTCGTCAACGGGGAACGTATTAATGCGTTCCACAGAACCCTTCCGTGAAACGGATTTATACGCTCCAAAACTATAAGAGAAGGAGAAGAGACCGCAATGTCTGAATTTATTTCTGCCAATTTGCCCTATCTGTTGGCTGGCGTCTCCGTGGGCGGTCAGTATGCGCTGATCGCCATCGGCTACACCATGGTGTACGGCATTCTCCGCCTGATCAACTTCGCCCACGGCGACGTGTTCATGGTGGCCGGCCTGGTCATGGTCTACGCCACGGCGTCCCTGCCCATCTATGTGTCCGTGATCCTGGTGATCGTGGTGACAGTGCTTCTGGGCGTGCTCATTGAAAAGGTGGCCTACAAGCCGCTGCGCTCGGCACCCCGTATGTCGGTTATGATTTCTGCCATCGGCGTGTCCTATCTGCTGCAGAACTGCGCCCTGTACTTCACCGGCGGCCTGCCCCAGAACTACCCCAAGATCCCCTTCCTGTCCAAGGTCATCCAGGTGGGTCCCGCCAGCACCAAGATGGTTACCGTCATCACTCCCATCCTCACCATCGTGCTGGTGATCCTGCTGGTTCTGCTCATCAAGAAGACCAAGGTTGGCATGGCCATGCGGGCCGTGTCCAAGGACTTTGAGACCAGTGAGCTCATGGGCATCAAGATCAACAACGTCATCAGCATGACCTTCGCCATCGGCTGCTTCCTGGCGGCCATCGGCTCCCTGCTGTACTTTTCCAACTACACCTCCGTCATCCCCACCTCCGGCGCAATGCCCGGTCTGAAGGCCTTCGTGGCGGCAGTGTTCGGCGGCATTGGTTCCGTGCCCGGCGCGGTCATTGGCGCGTTTATCATCGGTATCTGCGAAAATATCATCAAGGGCCTGGGCTGGACCGTCTTCTCCGACGCGTTCACCTTCGTCCTGCTGATTGTGGTCCTGTTGGTCAAGCCTACCGGTATCTTCGGTGAGAAGGCCACGGACAAGGTGTGAGGTGCGGACTATGGGAAAACAACTCAAGAAAAAAAGGGCTCCCGAGGAGAAGGCCGGCGCGCTCATTGCCGTGGTTCTGCTGGTGGCCTTCTATGTGTTCCTCTTCCTGCTGGATAACGCCATCCCCACCAACTCGGTGACGGTGATGCTCATCCCCGTGCTGAAGAAGAGCGCCATCTTTGCGCTGGTCTGCGTGTCCATGAACCTGCTCAACGGCTTTACGGGCCTGTTCTCCCTGGGCCAGGCGGGCTTCATGCTCATCGGTGCCTACTCCTTCGCCATTTTCTCCATTCCCGCCGGCCAGCATGATGCGGTCTACCAGTACTTTAACGGCGGCGCCATCCGCTTCTCCATCCCGGAGATTCTCAGCGGCGTGCTGGGGGAGAACGCCGGCGCCTTCTGGGGTTCCATCATCTGCATCATCATTGCCGGCCTGGTTGCGGCAGTGTTCGCTGCCCTCATCGGCATTCCCGTGCTGCGGCTGAAGAGCGACTACCTGGCCATCGCCACCCTGGGCTTTGCGGAAATCATCCGCGCGGTGTTCCAGTGGGACGGCCTGGGAGTTGTCACCAACGGCTCCAACCTGCTGCGCAAGTACACCAACTTCCACGACATCAAAATCCAGATTGGCGGCACCATCTTCCAGCTGGACACCCTGTTCCCCGTGCTCATTGCCACCGTCTGTATCCTGATTATCGTCCTGCTGGTGAACTCCTCCTACGGCCGGGCATTCAAGGCCATCCGGGACGACGAGGTGGCCGCCGAGGCCATGGGCATTAACCTCTTCCGGCACAAGATGCTCTCCTTCGTGATCTCCAGCTTCTTTGCCGGCGTGGGCGGCGCCCTGCTGGCCATGTTCCAGACCACCGTGCAGGCGGCTCCCTTCCGGACCTCCATGACCTATGAAATCCTTCTGATGGTGGTCATCGGCGGCATCGGCTCCATCTCCGGCAGCTGCATCGCCTCCTTCCTGTACATCGCCGCCTCCGAGTGGTGGTTACGCTTCCTGGACAGCGGCGGCATCACCGTCATGGGGACCCACTTCGATATCCCCTTCTTCCGGGACGGTTTCCGGAAGGTGGTTTTCTCCGTCGTCATCATGATCATCGTGCTCTTCTTCTCCAGGGGCATCATGGGTGACAAGGAGCTATCCTTCGCGGGGATGATCCGTAAGATACGCAGAAGGAAAGAAGCCAAAGGGGCTGCCGCTGCGGGAAAGGAAGGTGAGGCACAGTGAGTGAGCGCAAGAGTGTTCTGCGGGTGGAAAACGCCACCATGCAGTTTGGCGGCGTGGTTGCTGTGAATAACCTGTCCCTGGAAGTGAACCAGGGAGAGATCGTCGCTCTCATCGGCCCCAACGGCGCCGGGAAAACCACCGCCTTCAACGTGATCACCGGCGTGTACCAGCCCACCAACGGAGAGATTTTCTTCCAGGATACGGCTATGGTACGCAATCATCCCCAGGGCAAGATGAAAAAGCTCTACAAGGGCCAGAACCCCACCATGTACACCGGCGACTACAAATATGAACCGGATGAACCGGAGGAAGAAGAGGCCCAGGAACTGACAGAGGAAGAACGCAAACAGGCGGAAGCTGCCCGAAAGCAGGCAGAGCGGGCCTGGAAGGAAGAGGCAAAGCAGAGAGACCCCTATGCGTTCTCAAGCCATATTCTGTCTCCCACCCCCGACCACATCACCAAGCTGGGCATCGCCCGCACCTTCCAGAATATCCGCCTGTGGAAGAGCATGACGGTGTTTGAAAACGTCATCATCGCCAAGCACATGCGGGCCAGGCACAACGTGTTCTCCGCCACCTTCCGGACCAGCCGCAAAGAAGAGGCCCGGATGCGGGAGGAGACCGAGGCGCTGCTGCGGGAGCAGGGTCTGTGGAAGTTTAAGGACGAGCTGTCCACCAGCCTGCCCTACGGCCTGCAGCGCCGGCTGGAGATCGCCCGGGCCCTGGCCACCGATCCCAAGCTGCTGCTGCTGGACGAGCCTGCCGCCGGCATGAACCCCCAGGAGACCCTGGAGCTGGCGGACTTCATCCACGAAATCCGTGACAAGTACAACCTGACCATTCTGCTGATCGAGCACCATATGGATCTGGTTATGAACATCTCCGACCGGATCTACGTTCTGGACTTCGGCAGCCTGATCGCACAGGGCCTGCCTGCGGAGATCCAGAAGAATCAGCGGGTCATTGACGCCTATCTGGGGGTAGTAGAAGATGAGTGAACCGATTCTCAGCATTCAGAATTTACAGGTCAACTACGGCGGCATTGAGGCCGTGAAGGGAATTTCCTTCGACGTGCCGGAAGGGGAGATCGTCACCCTCATCGGCGCAAACGGCGCCGGCAAGAGCTCCACCCTGCGGGCTGTCTCCGGTTTGGTGAAGCCCAGAGGGGGCAAGATCCTCTACAAGGGGGAGGACATCACCGGCAAGAATCCCACGGAGATCGTCTCCCGGGGCATCACCCTGGTGCCGGAAGGCCGCCGGATCTTCCCGGACCTGACCGTTAAGGAAAACCTGCGGGTAGGGGCCTACCTGCGCAAGGACGATATCACCGCGGACATGGAGTGGGTCTTTGACCTGTTCCCCCGCCTACGGGAGAGAGAGTGGCAGGCCGGGGGCACCCTGTCCGGCGGCGAGCAGCAGATGCTGGCCGTGGGCCGCGCCCTCATGAGCCGTCCCAAGATCATGATGATGGACGAGCCCTCCCTGGGCCTGGCCCCTCTGGTGGTGCGGGAGATCTTCCGGATCATCGAGGAGGTCAACAAGAACGGCGTTACCATCCTGCTCATCGAGCAGAACGCCAACATGGCCCTGAAAACCGCCCACATGGGTTACGTGATGGAAACCGGGCGGATCACCATGTCCGGCTCCGGCCGGGAGCTGCTGGCCAACGAGGACGTGAAGAAGGCATATCTGGGGACATGACCTGTCCAGAAAAAACAACGCAAAGGAGCACCGGTTTCCTGCACCTGTAAAATAAAAGTAGACACTCACAAAAGTGTGGGTGTCTACTTTTTTCGTAGTATAATGAATTTGGAAAGGAAGTGAAGATATGGGCAAGA
>SFPN01000001.1 GCA_004551945.1 Clostridiales bacterium
AGCCGTTCCGTTTTCCACTTTTACCACATTATAAAGGGTCTCATCCAGTTCGCCGATCAGATCCGCATCTGCGGCCGCTTGAGCGGTCGCAGGCGAATGCAACTGATATTCCGTTAACTGCAGGCTACCGTCAGGCTGTTCCACTACAGTGTATGCGGTATTTCCACGGTACAAATAACCCAGAGGAAGTTTCTCTCCCTCCTGCGCATCCACAAATATGTCCCTCGCCAGGTCGATCAGTGCTTTCCATTCCGGCGGAACTTCTCCACTGCCAATATCCCACAGTTCGCCCTCGGAGATATACATATACGCACGCAGGTCTTTGCCAAACACCGTTTGAATTACATCCCGCATCACATCGCCTTTTCCTTCGCCAAGCCAATCGTTGGATGCCTTGACGCTGGCATTTTGGCTCTCTTCTGCCCGAGATCCGTTCCGAAGATTATCTCCACCAATATACGCGACAGTCCCTTTGTTGCTTTTTTCATCAACCGTGTTATCCATATATCTGGTTCTTGCAAGTCCCTGAGCCTGCACTGCAATTTCAGAGAGATTCCAGTTCCGCTCCACTTCATCCGTCAAAACGGATGTTTTCAGAACATTGTGCGATGTAATGCTCCTGTTTTTATAAATAGCGCCACTATTGAAATCAACCGCTTTCGCTTGAGCCAAAATATTTTGGACATACCTGGCTGCCACCGATTGCTCCGCTGCCTGAGCCCAAGCCGCTGCATAGTCGCACCCCTGTAAATATGGCAGCGTTACACTTCTCGTCTGCATTGCAGCGGCACAGGCCACTCTTCCATATGCAGCAAAGGCGGGAACTGCCAGAGCGAAGGCCAAAACCAGGGCCAGGACCAAGGTTCCAAAACGCTTTTTCATAGTTTTCCTCCTTGAATTTTTATCGTTTTGTCTTTTTTGTTCCTCATTTTTTGTTAGGCATCATCTCCTCTGCTGACGTAAAATCTCTCACGGACAAGTCCTTGTGACCGATTTTGTGGCCTGCTTTACGCCGTTGATCGTCGAATCCAGCGTCAGCTTGTGCGACTGCCCTTTCACAACAGGTGCCGACTCATTCATGCGAACCACATAGGTCCCGCTGTTGGCCCAAGTCCCAATCACTCTCCCATTGTTCCACAGTCTCATCGTTACGGAAGCTTTATCCGTAGCATTGTCTGCTCGAACTGTTGTTTCGCATATTGCGGTAGTTCCCTGGAACGACAAGGTCAGGTTTTTTGTCGGGGTTCGCATGGGGGCTGCCTGAGCCGTAAGTCCCAACACAAACACCAATACCAAAGCCAGAGCGGTTGCCTTTTTCCACATAAAATCACCTCCCTCGTTCCGTTCTCACTTATAGTAACTATAGTAACGAAACAGGGAGGTGATTTTGGACACCTAATTTGAAATTTTTTCAAAAATTGTTATTTTTCTTCTCGGACCACACTTTCCGCCAAGTCGATCAAGTCATCCTTGGCCATAAATGCCGTCACATCGATCAGTGCACCGGTCTCAGGATCGGTCCAAATGATGGTGTTATTCGCATCCTCCGAATTGGATAGATAGAGGTCTGCTGTTACCCCATTCACACGCACTTGTTTCTTCTCTGTATCAGTATCTATAACATATTCCTCACCGGCGGAGGTCTCCATCTCATACTGATAGGTGAAAGAAATATACTCTCCTTCTTCGTTGAGGTAGATTTCATTCACGAGAGTTTCCACATCCAGGGTATCCTCCAGCCAGTAGCCGTCGGGCACATCCAGACGATAGCGCACAATATCCACAGAACTGCTCGTTTTTCCCGGATAGAAATACCGTTGGGCATCTTCAAATTTTTCACTCACCCACCCAAACACGATCTCTCTGGCTTCGGCGTTTACGGTGAGAAAGGCCCCGCTGGAGAGCAGGAGGACCAGAAAGAAGCAGGCCGCCCGTTTCAGACCCTGATAAAGCCCCCAGTGGCGGCTCCTGCGGAGGAGCTTTTTCATCTTCCGCTCAAATTCCGGGGAAAAGTCGTGGTGGCAGTCCTCCGGCTCCGGGAGGCTGTCGATCATGGCCTGGCTGACGGCCCGGGCGGCGGTTCTCAAACGCTCCTCTGAAATCATAGCACCCCCGCCTCCCTGCAAATGGTCTCCAGCTTTTTCTTGGCCCGCTGCTCCAGCTTATAGGCCGCGGACACGGACAGTCCCATCATCTGGGCCACCTCCTTCACCGTGTAATCGTGGTCATATCGGAGCAGGAGGAACTGGCGGTATCGGGCGGGCAGCTTTGCCATGCACCGGCTCAGTTCGTCGTCCCCGTCGTACTCCACGGAGAGCCCCACCGTCTCCTCCGTCAGCGCCTCTGTAGGGCGCCGCTGTCTCTTCCGATAGAGGTCGATGGCTTTGTTCTCAACAATCGTAACGACGTAGGCCCTGGTTTTTGGACGCTCCACAGCAGAAATTTTTTCAATATTTCTCACAATGGCAAGAAAGGCGTCGTGAACGGCGTCCTCCGCGTCCCGGTCATTCCTGAGGATTTTGTAGGCCGTGTAGTGCATGAGGTCTTTGTACCTGGTATACAGTTGTTCAAATTTCCACCGATCCTGGGGATCGTCGATCATTTGAAGATAAATCATCATAGGCCCTCGTTCTTTTCCCCGCCGGGCAGGGACGGCAGGTCAAAAGATCCCGTCGTCCTTGGGCTGCTGAGAAGGAAGCTCGTCAGAGGGGCTCTTCCCGTTTCCCTCAGGCGCGCCGGGCTGCTCCGGCTGGGCAGGCTCCGCCGGGGCGGCTTCCGTCAGGTAAGGGGACTCTGCTTCGTTGGGGTCCCGGCCCTGGAGGATGGCCACCATTTCGCCGCCGGTGATGGTCTCCTTTTCCAGAAGATAGGCCACTACCTTATCCATGTCCTCCCGGTTGTCCCGGATGACCTGGACGGCCTGCTGGTAGCAGGTGTCCAGCAGGGTCTTCACCGCCTGGTCCATCCGGGCGGCGGTGTCCTGGGCGCAGTCCATGCCGTAGCCTCCGTCCAGGTACTGGCTCCGGCGGGAAGCCAGGGCCATCATGCCGAACTCCTCGCTCATGCCGAACATGGCCACCATGTTCCGGGCCACGGAGGTGGCGTCCTGGATGTCCTGGGCGGCGCCGTTGGTCATGGTGTTCAGCACCACTTCCTCCGCCGCCCGGCCGCCCATAGAGACGGCGATGCGAGCCATGAGCTCATCCTTGGTGCGCAGCTCGGTTTTGTCCTCCTCGGGCATCAGCAGGGTGTAACCCAGAGAGCCCTGGGTGTGGGGGACGATGGTGATTTTCTGCACCGGTTCGGTGTTCTTCTGCTTGTAGGCCACCATGGCGTGGCCCACCTCGTGATAGGCCACCAGCTTCTTTTCAAACTCGGTGAGGACGCTGCCCTTTTTCTCCGTGCCGGCGATGACCAGCTCGAAGGCGGCCAGCAGGTCCTGCTGGTTCACCGCCCGGCGGCCCAGACGGACCGCCCGGAGGGCGGCTTCGTTCACCAGGTTGGCCAGGTCCGCTCCCACGCAGCCGGCGGTGGCCAGGGCGACCTTGCGCAGGTCCACGTCCTCCGCCAGACGGATGCGGCGGGTGTGGACCTGGAGGGTGGCCAGACGGCCGGCCAGGTTGGGCCGGTCAATGGTGATTCGCCGGTCGAACCGGCCAGGGCGCAGCAGGGCCTGGTCCAGAACCTCCGGCCGGTTGGTGGCGGCCAGGAGGATGACCCCCTTGGTGGGGTCAAAGCCGTCCATCTCCGCCAGCAGCTGGTTCAGGGTCTGCTCCCGCTCGTCGTTGCCGCCCATGCGGTTGTCCCGGGACTTGCCGATGGTGTCGATCTCGTCAATGAACACGATGCAGGGGGCCACCTTGCTGGCCTCCTTGAACAGGTCCCGGACCCGGGAGGCGCCCACGCCCACGAACATCTCCACAAAGTCCGAGCCGGAGATGGAGAAGAAGGGCACGCCAGCCTCCCCGGCCACGGCCTTGGCCAGCAGGGTTTTGCCGGTGCCCGGCGGGCCCACCAGCAGGGCGCCCTTGGGGAGCTTGGCGCCGATTTCCGTATACTTCCCCGGGTTATGGAGAAAGTCGATGATTTCCACCAAAGACTCCTTGGCCTCGTCCTGACCGGCCACGTCGGCGAAGGTGACGCCGGTGGATTTTTCCATGTAGACCTTGGCGTTGGACTTGCCCACGCCGCCCATACCACCCATGCCGCCCATCCGGCGCATGAGGAAGAGGAGCAGGCCCACCATCAGGCACATGGGCACCACATAGCTCAGCAGCAGACTCATGAGGTAGGAGGACTCCTCCACCATCTCAGAGTAGAACTTCACGTCGTGCTCCCGCAGCAGGGGGATCAGGTCGGGGTCCTCCTGGGTGAGGGCAGCGGTGACGTAGCGGGTGGCCCCGCCCTTTTCCATCTGCTGGGCCAGGACCTGGGCCAGATCCTGGCTGTTGTCCGCCGCGTTTTCGGGCAGGTCCTCCTTCAGGTAAAAGGTGTACTTGTTGCTGGACAGCTGGACCGTTGCCACCTTGTCCTCTTCCACCATCTGGACAAATTCGGAATAGGCGACCTCCACCGTGCCGGCGTTGGAGATCTCCCCCGCGATAAAGTTAATGAGGATCACCAGGATCACGGCCCACAGGATGGCCCCGATGAGGGGGCTGCGCTTTTTCGGGGGCCGGGAGCCGCCGGGATCGCCTTTGTTTTGATTGGGGTTCAACAGTATCTTCCCTCCTGTTCCGGGTGTCGGCACACCCGTTTCTGGTTTATGTCGTTTGCGGGGCTCTTATCCCCCCGCAGCAGGCGTTTGACCAGCGGAAGAAGGCAAACTTCTTCCATTTGGAGTTTATGCTACCATATTTCCCCCTTCTTTTCAAGGAACGGACCTTGGCCGGGGTGTAAAGTTTCTGTGAATGGGTTGTTTCCAAGGCAGGCATACTACCGATAAAATCACTGCGGAGCCAGGTCAGCGGCTCCGCAGTGATTTTAGTCTTTATTGCTCTGTTTCTGGCAAGCGATCAGTGCTGGCCGCCTCTTTCGCCGGAGGCTTCCTCATCGCCGCTGCTGGTCAGCTCGGTCAGCTCTGCCAGGAGCGTTCCGGCCTCCCCGGAGGTGGCGGTTTCGTCGGCCAGCAGTTCCTCGGCCTCTTCCACGTGTTCCGCCAGGGTGGCGTTGCTGGCGTCCTCCTTGAGCAGATCCTGGGCGGTGGCCACAAGGTCTGCCAGGGCGGCCTTCTGGCCCTGGGAGATGGGCAGGGCCACCGTCACGTCCGCGTAGGTGTCGGAAGAGATGATAGCCCCGTAGGTGCCGCCGGCATCCAAACCGGCCAGGGCGGAAACATCCAGGGTGTAGGTGTCGGTACCGTCCACCAGAGCAGTCTCCAGAAGGGTGGTGATCTCCTTGTTCCGGCCGCTGCCCAGGGTGTAGGTCACCGTCAGCTTGCCGTTTTCAAAGTCGCCAAAGTCGCTGATGGACAGGGTGACGGCGTCATAGCCCTCGGAAACGGACGCCGTCACTTCCTCGGTGTAGAGGGGCTTAATATAGATCCCGTCAAATTCATACACATAGGCGGCGTTGGGCATGATATAGGTGATTTTGGTGACGGTCTCCCCCACCAGCTTGGAGAGCTCTGTCAGGTTGTCGTAAGCCGCGATGGTGGTGTTGTGGGTGTTGTCGTCCAGAACGTTGAAGGAGACCTCATAGGGCTGCACCCAGATGCTCTGCATGTGCTCCATGCCCACCTTCAGGCCGCTTTCGGTCTCCAGGATGATGCCCTGAATTTCGGAGTTGATGTCAAACTCATCCTCCCGGGAGTTGCGCAGGTGGGCGGCGGCCCCGTCGGCCACGTTGATCTGGTAGTCGCCCCAGGTCCCGCCGGTGACCAGCTCTGCTGTTGCGTCTGTGACAGTGTCGGCAAGGTTAAAGTGGGTCTCGGAGTAAACCGCTGCGCCGTCCTCCATGGTCACCACCTTGTACTGGGCGGGGGCTTCCCCTTCCGTGGGAACAAAGGTGGGGTTGCAGGCCTGGTAGGCCTCGTAATCCGCTTCGGAGACTGCCACGTTCACATTCTTCACGCCGGTGATGTGATAGCCGTCGGCATTGGCGGTCTCGTCCACAAAGTCGGTGTCCATGTTGGGCATGATCTCATACTTGGACGTGGTGGCGGAGGAGACTGCGTCGAAGCTGTCGGTGCTGGAGACGTCGCCGGAGAAGAACTCTGCGTAGGTCAGGGTGGCGGTGCCATAGACCAGGTTCTCCGAGGCAGCGTCGGTGGTGTCTGCGCCGCAGGCGGCAAGCGCCAGCACACAGGCCATGGCGGCGGTGAGTAAGAATCCCTTTTTCATAGTAGCCCTCTTTCTTGTATCATTTTCAGTTAGTTTTCGCTAATTAGCAAGCGCTAACTTCGGATTACTATATGCGCCCCCGTGTTTTTTGTCAAGCCGGATTTCGGTTCGGGTTTTTTAACCAATCCGGATAAAATCCGCAGGGATGCGCCCGCTGGCTGGGCGCGCTGGGGGGCGGAGGCTGGATGCTTTAGGGCAAGAAAAACAGGGCGGGGTGCCGGTCTGGCACGCCGCCCTGTGTATACGTTTCTAATATTTTCTCAGCAGAGCTTGGCTCCGGCGGGGATGCTGTCGCTGAGCATAATCAGGTTCAGCTTCTCCTCGCCGTTTTCCTTGTGGACAGCGGACAGGAGCATGCCGCAGGACTCCAGGCCCATCATCTTTCTGGGGGGCAGGTTCACAATGGCCACCAGGGTCTTGCCCACCAGGTCCTCGGGCTTGTAGTACAGGGCAATGCCGGAGAGGATCTGCCGGTCGGTGCCGGTGCCGTCGTCCAGGGTGAACTTCAGCAGCTTCTTGGACTTCTTCACCGGCTCGCAGGCCTTCACCTTCACCACCCGGAAGTCGGACTTGGCGAAGGTGTCGAAGTCCACTTCCTCCTCCCAGGGCTCCAGCTCGATGGCGGGCTGGGCGGGAGCAGCGGCAGCGGCCCGGGCGGCCTCCAGCTCCTCCAGGGCCTTGTCCATGTCGATGCGGGGGAAGAGGTTGGCGCCCTTGGTCACCGCTGCGGTCTCGCTGCGGCTGCCCCAAACAGCGGCGGAGTCCCAGGTCTGGACCTCGGGAGCGGCGCCGATCTGGGCGAAGAGCTTCTCGCAGGACGCGGGGATAAAGGGAGTCAGCAGGATGCCGCAGATGCGGGTGGCCTCCAGCAGGTTATACAGCACGTGGGCCAGGCGGCCGCCGTTGGTCTCCATGTCCTTGGCCAGGGCCCAGGGCATACACTCGTCAATATACTTGTTGGCCCGCTGGATCACCTTAAAGACCTCGTCCAGGGCCTTGTGGGGAGCGCAGGCGTCCATGTTCTGCTCATACCGGTCCCGCAGGCCGGAGGCCAGGGTGATGAGCTCCGTGTCGAAGGGCTCGGGATTGGCCCAGGTCTTGCAGCCCTCGGGCAGGGTGCCGCCGAAATACTTCTGGACCATGGCGGTGGTGCGGCTGACCAGGTTGCCCAGGTCGTTGGCCAGGTCCACGTTGATGGTCTGGATCAGCAGCTCATTGGAGAAGTTGCCGTCGGAGCCGAAGGGGAAGGTGCGCATCAGGAAGAAGCGCAGAGCGTCCACGCCGAACTTTTCCGCCAGGATATAGGGGTCCACCACGTTGCCCTTGGACTTGGACATCTTGCCCCCGTCCAGCAGCAGCCAGCCGTGGCCGAAAACGTGCTTGGGCAGAGGCATCTCCATGCTCATGAGCATGGCCGGCCAGATGATGGAGTGGAAGCGGACGATCTCCTTGCCCACGAAGTGGTAGTCAGCGGGCCAGTAGTGGTCGTAGTCGTCGTACTTGTCGTTGTACAGGCCCAGGGCGGTGGTGTAGTTGAACAGGGCGTCCACCCACACATAGACCACGTGGCCCGGGTCGAAGTCCACGGGGATGCCCCAGGAGAAGGAGGTCCGGGAGACGCACAGGTCCTCCAGGCCGGGCTTGATGAAGTTGTTCACCATCTCGTTGACCCGGGAGCGAGGCTGGAGGAAGTCGGTGTTCTCCAGCAGGTCCTGGACCTTGTCGGCGTACTTGGACAGCCGGAAGAAGTAGGCCTCCTCCTCCGCGTCCTGAACCTCTCGGCCGCAGTCAGGGCACTTGCCCTCCACCAGCTGGCTCTCGGTCCAGAAGGACTCGCAGGGCTTGCAGTACTTGCCCACGTACTTGCCCTTGTAAATGTCGCCCTTCTCGTACATCTTCTTGAAGATCTTCTGAATGGCGGCCACATGGTAGTCGTCGGTGGTGCGGATGAACCGGTCGTTGGAGATGTTCATGAGTTTCCACAGGTCCAGCACGCCCCGGGGGCCGGTGACGATGCTGTCCACAAATTCCTGGGGGGTGACCCCGGCTTCCTTGGCCTTGTCCTCGATCTTCTGGCCGTGCTCGTCGGTGCCGGTGAGGAAGAGCACGTCGCAGCCCTGAAGCCGCTTATAGCGGGCCATGGCGTCGGTGGCCACGGTGCAGTAGGTGTGGCCGATGTGGAGCTTGTCCGAGGGGTAGTAGATGGGGGTGGTAATGTAAAATTTCTTCTTCTGATCTCGTTCCATGTATCTGACCTCCATGCGCGCAGAGGCGCGTTTGTTTTTTCTTCTGATGATTTAGGGAATCCTTACCCCTCTTTCGGTCCCTCCACCGGGCCGCAGCCAGGGCAGCCCTGGCAGGAGCCGCCGCAGTTGGGGGGAAGCACAGGCTCCGGCTTTGCGTCGTTGTCCAGCAGCACAGAGGCCATGGACAGCAGGTAAAAGACCATGGCCAGGTACAGGGCCACGTCCATCAGGGGCAGGCCGTCTCCCAGGACCATGATGCTGAAGGCGGCGGCCAGCAGGCAGGTCACCACCGTGAGCCGCACCTGACCCTTGCCGAAGACAAAGCCCGGCAGGCAGTAGCAGGCCACCATGGACAGCAGCACCGCCAGCAGGCAGAAGAGGTAGCGCTCCAGCACCGGGTCCTGGGCCCACTGCTGGTAGTTGGCCATGACCCACAGGCAGCAGGCAAAGCCGGGCATCAGGGACCAGCCGACGGGGATCTTGCCTCTGGCCCGGACCTTCTGGAGCAGGAACCACAGCCCCGCCCCGGCCAGCAGGGAGACCACCCCCAGCACCGGCCGCACGATGCTCACGGTCTTGGCCTGGGTGTAGAAGTCGACCGGAGCCTGGACATAGGCGGCGATGTTGAAAAAGCCCCCCAGCACCAGCAGGACCGCACCGGCCAGCACCCCGGCAGTCTGGATCAGGCTGCCGCCGCCGAAGGCGCGGACATAATTTTTCTCAAAGGTCCGGTGCTTGCCGCCGGAGAGCAGGACGATGGCCACAGCGGTAACGATGGCCACAGCCCACAGCCCGCCGGTGACCGGCTGGCCGGAAACAGGCAGGCCGGTGCCCGGCTCAAAGGCCTGGCGCAGGTAAAGCTGGCGCACCGCCAGGCCCACCACCCCGCCGGCCACGGAGACCGCGGGCAGAATCAATGCTTTCCGCATGAAAAAGAACTCCCTTCGCTGGAAAAACAGGGAGCGGATGGCTCCCAAACATAGGTATTGATCATTTTACCACATTCTACGGGAAAACGCACGGAGATTTTCCTTGTTTGCGGAATTTTTTTGCAGACGCCGCCTGCGGGGCCTTTTTGCAAAACCAAAAGCACCCCCTTGCAACCTGTTCACTATT
Organism: Clostridiales bacterium; assembly: GCA_004551945.1. Lineage (GTDB taxonomy): Bacteria > Bacillota > Clostridia > Oscillospirales > Oscillospiraceae > Evtepia. The sequence continues at coordinate 9,704 of SFPN01000001.1, forward strand.
GTGATATGATTCGAATAATATAAAAGTATTTTTACAAGTTAAGGAACGATTGTATGGAAATCAACGGCATGGAGGTCGATCTCGACCTGCGCTACAGCGAAATGAATCTCTCCGAGGGGATCCTGAAAGCCCTGGGGCAGAAGGGCTTCACCATGGCCACACCGGTCCAGGCCGGGGCCATCCCCTGTTTTAAAGATTGGAAGGACGTCATCGCCAAGGCCCCCACCGGCTCCGGCAAAACCTTCGCCTTCGGCATCCCCATGGTGGAGCACACCGACCCCGAGGGCACCGACGTCACCGGCCTCATTCTGGCACCCACCCGGGAGCTTGCCCTGCAAATTCAGGACGAGCTGCGCCAGCTGTGCGCCTTCCTTCCCGGCATCCGGGTGGCCTGCCTCTACGGCGGCCAGCCCATCGACAAGCAGATTACCCTTCTCAAAAAGCGCCCCCAGATCGTGGTGGCCACCCCCGGCCGCCTCATGGACCACATGAAGCGCCGCACTGTCCGTCTGGGCAAGGTGGAAACCGTGGTGCTGGACGAGGCCGACCGGATGCTGGACATGGGCTTTATCAAGGACGTGACCCACATCCTCAAGCAGATCCCCAACCGGCGGAACTTAGGCATGTTCTCCGCCACCATCTCCCGGGAGGTCATGGACATCTCCTGGGTCTACCAGCGTGACCCGGTGGAGATCGTGGTCCGCCCCGTCCAGGAAAACCGCCCCCAGATCAGCCAGTACCGCATCAAAGTGGACATGGGGGGCAAGGTGGACCTGCTGGCCGCCATCCTGGAAAAGGAGCAGCTGGACCGGGTCATCGTCTTCTGCAACACCAAGAACAACACCGACCGGATCACCGGCCTTCTGAAAATGAAGGGCATCTCCGCCCAGTGCATCCATGGGGACCTGGGCCAGAAGGTCCGGGAAAAGGTCCTCTCCGCCTTCCGCAAGGGAGAGCTGCGGGTGCTGGTGGCCACCGACGTGGCCGCCCGGGGCCTGGACATTGACGATGTGGACGCGGTCATCAATTATGATATCCCCGAGGAAGGGGAATACTATGTCCACCGCATCGGCCGCACCGGCCGGGCCAAGCACAAGGGCGCGGCTTACAACCTGATCTCCTCCATCACCGAGGAGATCCGCCTGGACGAGATCATCCGCAACAACAAGTACGACGTGCAGACCATCACCCTGTAACGTCCCGCAGAAAAGGAATCCTGCCTTCATCTATGATTGAATTTCGAACCCCTGTTCCCGGGGACCGGGACTGGGTGACGGCGCTCCTGGCCAAGGAGGGCCTGTCCCTGTGCAACTACAGCTTCCCGGTTCTCTTCTGCTGGCAGGGCGCTTACCAGTTCCAGCTGGCCCGTCTGAACCACCGGCTGCTGGTCCGGCTGGAAAGCTCCCTGGGCCGCGCCTACCTGTGGCCGGTGGGAGAGGGCGACCCCGCCCCTGCCCTGGCGGCCCTCACCCAGGACGCCCACAGCCAGGGTCATCCCCTGCGGCTCATCAGCCTGACCCTTTACCACAAAAACTGGCTGGAGGATCGTTTCCCCGGCCGGTTTTCCTTCGCGGAAGCCCGAGACGGCTTCGACTACCTCTACGCCGTGGACCGGCTGGCGGACCTGCCCGGCAAGAAGCTCCACGGCAAGCGCAACCACATCCACCGTCTGGACGACGCCTGCCCCGGCTGGTCCTGGGCCCCTCTGACCCGGGACGACGTGCCCCGGTGCCTGGCCATGGACCGGGAATGGCACCGGCAGGCGGCGGAGCGGGAGACCCCCGGGAGCCTGTCCTCCCTGGAGGACGAGCACCAGGCCCTGGTGCTGGCCCTGACCCACCGGGAGGCCCTGGGGCTGGAGGGGGTAACCCTCTCCTGGCAGGGAGAGCTGCTGGGCTTCTCCCTGGGCGCACCCCTGACGGACGCGGTCTTTGACGTTCACTTTGAGCGGGCCCGGAGCGAAATCCAGGGGGCCTACCCCGCCGTGAACCGGTCCTTTGCCCAGTATGTGCGGCAGACCCATCCCCAGATCCAATACCTTAACCGGGAGGACGACATGGGCGTGCCCGGCCTGCGCCGGTCCAAGCTGTCCTACTACCCGGACCACCTGCTTGTAAACTTCTGCGCCGTGGAAACCCCGGACGCAGTATTATAAGAGCGTGCCCTGGAAGGGTTCCTGACGGGTTCTTCCTCCGTGCGCCTATCTTACTTGAAGGAGGAACCCATTATGATCCACATTCGCCCGTCGACCCCCGAGGAGATCCCTCAGCAGAAGGATCTCTGGAAAAAGTGTTTTGGGGATCCCACTGCCTACATTGACATCTTCTACCAGCAGTTCTGCACCGCCGACCAGGTTCTGGTGGTGGAGGACGAAGGGGAGATTAACTCCATGGCCGCCATGCTGCCCGGCAGCATTCTGACCCCCGAGGGAGAGGAAATCTCCGTGGGCTATGTCTACGCTCTGGCCACCAGCCCCTATATGCAGGGCCAGGGTCACGCCCGCCAGCTGCTGAAGTACGCCGACCAGTACCTCCAGGAAAAGGGCTACAAGGCCATGGTCCTGGTGCCGGCCTCCCCCTCCCTCCACCGGTTCTTTGAGTCCGTGGGCATGGACGAGTGCTTCGCCACCCGCAAGGTGGAGCTGCTCACCTCCAACTTTACCGGCGAGACCGGCGGCGCCGTCATGACCCCCATCTCCCCCCACGAATACAACGAGATCCGGGAGCGCTACCTGAAGGGCACCTTCCACATGGCCTACACCGACGAGATGATCCACTTCCAGCAGATCGGCAGCCACCTGTCCTACGGGGATCTGTACAAGATCGAGATCGAGGGCGAGGTGGGCTGCGCCGCCATTGAGTACGTCCAGAAGCGCCGCCTGCTGGTGAAGGAGCTGCTCATCGCGCCCGAGAAGATGGAGAAGGCCGCCGAGGCCATCGGCAGCCAGATGCAGGCCTCCCGGTACCACATCCGCACCCCCGGCTTCTGGGACGGCATCCCCGGCAGCTATCAGCAGGCCTTCGGCATGATCAAGTGGTACGACCAGGATCTGCACGCCAAGTGGTTCAAGCAGGACGCTTACCTGGGCCTGGCCTTTGACTGAGTTGATTACCGACACGAAAAAAGAGACGCGAAAGCGTCTCTTTTTTTGTTCTCCCGATGAGCCTGTGGGCAGGCGGAAAACTTTCTCTTGACGCCAAACCGTATTATCCATATAATACACTTAGAAGCCGTATTACTCGAGTAACACACTTTGGAAAGGAGGAATCCCCCGTGCTTCCCTTTGAGCACCTGGTCCTGGAGGAGGGCGTCCCCATCTACCTCCAGATCCTCCGCTATGTCAAGCAGGGCATCGCCGGGGGAACCATCGCCCACGGGGAGGAGCTGCCTTCCCGCCGGATGGTGTCCTCCCTGCTGGGGGTCAACCCCAACACCGTTCAAAAGGCCTACCGGCTGCTGGAGGAGGAGGGACTGGTCCAGTCCCACACCGGGTCCAAGAGCCGGGTGGTGGCCGACGAGGCCGCCCGGGACAGGGTGAAGGCCCAGCTGCTCCGGGACGACGTGCAGGCCATGATATCCGCCATGAAACAGATGGGGGTCACCAGGGAAGAAGCCCTGACCCTGCTGGATTCTCTCTGGGAGAAAGGAGACGAATGATGAGACCGCATTTTTCCGTTTTTCTGCTTTTCCTCCGACAGTCCGCCTGGAAGGTTCTGCTCCTGCTGGCCATCATGGCCGGGTGGGAGACCGTGCTGTCCTTGCGCCTGATGCCCGATCTCGCCGCATACAGCCTCACGGCGGCCCTGGCGCTGATGCAGTCCCCTCTGACGCTCGTAAACCGCGTTGCCTTCGTGGTGCTGACCTTCCTGCTGCTTCGGGACGGCAGGGGCAAGCACCGCTCGGACTACACCCTGAACCGGCTGTCCATCTCCCCCCGGGCGGTGGTCCTGTGGCAGGGGGTGTTCAACAGCCTGGTTTACCTTCTCTTCTGGGGGGTGCAGAGCCTGGTGCTGGTTCTGTTCTGCCTTCTTTACCAGCGCCAGGGGGGCCATGTGGGACCCCAGACCTTCTTCCTGGCCTGCTGGGAAAATGCCCTGTTCCACTCCTTCCTCCCCCTGGAGGACGGCTTCCGCTGGCTGCGGAACCTGGCCTTCTTTGGGGCCATGGGCTTCACCGCCGCCTGCTCCGCCGCCCAGATCCGGCGGAAGAACAACACCCTGGCCGCGCTGGGCCTGGCCCTTGCCTGGATTTTCGCCTTTGTCCAGCCCATGGGGTCCCTGGGAGTGGACATTGTCCTGACCCTGGGGGTGCTGGCCTGGACCGGGCTCTCCCTGTACAGCGCTTTCCAGCCGGGAAAGGAGGAGGTCCATGAAACGGTATCGGCGTGACCAGCTGGTTCCCCCCGGGGTGGAACCGGCCAGCAGCACCATCACCCTGGGCCTGGCGGTGACCGGCATGTCCTTCTACAGCCTGATCCTCTTCGCCCGGAATCTGAACATCGCCGCAAGCACCATCCGCTTCGGCGTGGAGCGCCGGGCCGCCCCCTTCATTGACCTGGTCAGCGGCGGAAAACTGGAGGGCTCAGGGGCTCCCATTTACACGCCGGTGTTCGGCCTTTCCTTCCTGGTGATTCTGGCGGCGGTCCAGACCTTCCTCAACTACCGCCGGTTCCGCCAGGGCAGCCAGACCATCTACCTGATGCGCCGCCTGCCGGACAAGTGGGAGCTTCCCCGCCGGTGCCTGGCCTTTCCCCTGCTGACCATCTGGGTTTACCTGCTGGCGATCCCCCTGCTCACCCTGATTTTTTACCTCATGTACCGCTTCACCATCCCGGCGGCCAACCTGCCCCCGGACCAGTGGTCCGCTTTCTGGCAGGGGGTGCCCCTGATCCTGCTTCGTCTGCTTTAACGGAACCTGGAGGTATTTCTTATGCTGGAACTCAATCACATCTCAAAATCCTACCGGGGCAAACAGAACGCCCTGGAGGACGTGTCCCTGACCCTCCCCCGGGGGGAGATCGTGGGGCTCTTCGGGGAAAACGGCGCGGGCAAGACCACCCTCATGAAGTGCATCCTGGGCCTGCACCGGTATCAGGGTGAGATCACCCTGGACGGCCAGCCGGTGACCCGGAAGAACATCGGGAAGCTCTCCTTCGCCACCAGCGAGCACTCCTTCTTCCCCCTGCTCACCGCCAGGGCCCACCGGGAGTTTTACGCGGAGCACTTCCCCACCTTCCGGGGCAAACGGTTCGACGCCCTCATGGACTTTTTCGAGCTGCCCCTGGACCGGAACATCGGCAAGCTCTCCACCGGCCAGCAGAACCAGTTCGAGGTGATTCTGGCCCTGAGCCAGGGAGCGGACTACATCCTCATGGATGAGCCCTTCGCCGGCAACGACGTGTTCAACCGGGAGGACTTTTACAAGGTCCTGCTGGGGATTCTGGAGCCCAACGAAACTATCCTCCTCTCCACCCACCTGCTGGAGGAGGTCTCCGCCTTCGTGGGCCGGGCGCTGCTCCTCCACCGGGGCAGGCTGGTGGCCGACGCCTCTCTGCTGGAGCTGGAGGAGGAGGGCAAGGACCTGATGACCTTCGTGAAGGAGGCCTACCGCTACAAGGCCGACCGGGTCTATCAGGCCCTGGGGAAGCTGACGGAGGGGGACGCGGAGGACTGAGGGTATCGACACACCTTTGTCGTAGGGGCGGATAGCATCCGCCCGAAACAACCGCCGCGATCCCTTGCTGCGCTGGCGGGCGGCTGATAGCCGCCCCTACAGCAGGACGGCAGGTACAGCCATCTTTCCTGTGAAAGGAGTATCCTATGAAAAAAGCCTTTCTTTGCTTTCTCCTGGTGTTTGTTCTTGTCTTTGCCGGGGCAGCGGTGGCGGCGATGAGCCTCCACCAGAGCCGGGACCAGGTGACGGTCACCACCATCACCCAGGTTGGCGACCCCGCCGCAGTCCAGGGGCTCACCGCCCGGCAGACCGTGGGGTGCGGCGGCTATCTGCAATGGGACCTGTCCATCCCCCTGGACCGCCCGGAGACCAGCTCCACCCGGTTTTCCTACGCTTCCCGGTACCACGTCATCGATGACTATGAGCCGGATGGGATCTGGATTGTTCCGGCCGACAACGCCGCCTTTTTCTACACGGGTGTAACCCTCGATTCCCTTGCTGACGACAGCAGCCCCGTCCAAACCCTGCTGGCACCCCTCTTCCGGTCGGTTGCGGAAAAAACCCAGCCGGGGTGCCGGTACACGGAGGACGTCCGTCTCAAGGACTATACGGACATCTATCCCCTCCAGGTATCCTTTGATGGTTACTACGGGTCCGACCTGCCTTGGCAGGCCCGATACCAGAAGGCGCCTTCCTGGTACAGCATCGACGATTCCCTGAGACAGGCCCTTCAGACCTTTTTCTCCTTCCCCGTCCCCCAGGAAGAAATCTGGGCCATCACCGTGGAGAAAGACGAAAACGGGGCCATCACCGAGCTGAATTACGAAAGTAAAACGTCTCCCTCCATCATCCTGAACACCTCCGCCGTCTGGTCGGACACCGACCTGTACTTCGCCTTTGACCAGCACTCCTACGGGCTGCCCTCCTTCCATCAGGTCCCCGGGGGCTACGGGGTCTACCACCTGTCCATCACCCCGGAGGAGGACACCGTCTACCTGGAGCTGGACTCCCTGGAGACCCTGGTCTCCCTTCCGGAGGGCTCGATGGTGCTGGACCTGGCCCTCTCCGGGGATGAAAGTTCTCTGCTGCTCACCTACGGCCTGGGGCCGGACACCTTCTTCCTGGTGCTGGACCCGGAGACGGGTGAGGCTCGCCAGTCCTTCTCCGTCCCCGCCAGGCCGGCCGGAACCGTGGAAACCGCTACCCTGGACAGCGAGGGCAATCCCCAGGGCACCTATACCAGCCCCTATTGGAGCACGGAATCCATCCTCATCGGAGAGAATTTTACCGTCCTTTATGGGGACGACACCCTCTATCTGTACACCCTGGAAAACGGGACCTACACCTATGCATTTTCCGCGCCCATGCAGACTCATCTGCGCAGCGGCTATTCCTATGATCACCTTTATGGGGCCTGGAACGGCACCCAGCTGGCCCTGGGGTCTGTAAGCGGCCTTCAGGCCCTGTCTCTGTCGGTCTACGAGGGCGGGCAGCTGCAATACCACGGAGTCTACAAGACCTCTTTGGGTGACGTGGCCTCCACTGCGTCCCAGCCGGAGGAGGACGAATTCAGCATGGAGTCAGACAGCCTGGCCCTTTTCCCGGAGCAGGCCCTGACCCTGGTGTGGGAGGGGTGAGGTTCTCTCCTCTTGGCTCCCCCTCTGGGGGAGCTGGATTTGCCCGTAGGGCAAAGACTGAGAGGGCGACTCAATGCGGAAGGGTCATTCTGCCTGTCCGTTAGAACAGCCCCAAAATACCTGAGGTTCTACTCCACCCTAAAGGCTTGCGCGCCAATCCCCATTGCACCGCCCTCTGCACAGCACGCCCAGTGTGAGCACTGGGTGTCAGTCAGCTTCGCTGACAGCTCCCCCAGAGGGGGAGCCAAGGAGGTTGTGCAGAGCAAAACGCCCGGCCGTTACAGGTCGGGCGTTTGATAGTATAGAAAGGTTTGTCCCAAAGGTCATAGGTCAGGCGTTTCCAGCAGAGCCTGATGAACGGTATCGTAATGCCGGTCGATGGCGGCCTCGCAGGCGGCGCGGTCGCCGGCTTTCAGGGCCAGGAACATGTCCCGGTGGGCCTGGGAGACCGTCTCCTTGACCTCTATCCCTGTGGTCTCCAGCACGGCGTCAATCCACCGGTTGTACACCCAGACGATGGCCTCGCCGATGCTCACCCAGAACCGGTTTTCCGTGGCCTCAATGAGGGTGAAGTGGAAGGCCCGGTCCCGGCGGCACTGCTCCTCCAGGGACAGCTCCATGAGAGGGGTCTCCACCAGGGGCGCCAGCTTTTCCTCCCACCGGGGGAAGGTGCCCTTCTCCAGCACCGCCAGGATGACTGCCTTTTCCATGTTCCGGCGGAAGGCGCAGATCTCCAGCTGGGAGGTCTGGCCCAGCAGGAGCATCATGTCGATCATGGGCTGGATGGTTTTTGTGGTGTTGCCCACCAGGTAACTGCCGGACCCCTGGCGGCGCTCCACCACCCCCAGGTTTTCCAGGGCCCGCAGCGCCTCCCGGGTGGAATTGCGGCTGATCCCAAGCTGCTCTGCCAGGGCCCGCTCCGTGGGGAGCTTGTCCCCCACCGTCAGCTGACCCTCTTCAATGAGCCCGCAGAGACAGTCTATGGCTTTCTGATACTCTCTGGCTTCCATGGTCACCCCTCCTAGGTACCCTTATAAAAAATGTGCAAACAAATTCGCGCCTACCACAGTGAGCAGGCCCGCCACCACAATGGACAGGCTGCTCATGGCCCCCTGGATCTCCCCCATCTCCATGGCCCGGGCGGTGCCCACGGCGTGGGTGGAGGTGCCGATGGCCACCCCGGCGGCCACAGGCTCAGTGATCCGGAAGACCTTGCACACCCCTTCCGCGAAAATGTTCCCCAGCACCCCGGTGATGATGATAACCACCACCGTGAGGGACACATGGCCGCCCAGCTCCTCCGACACGCCGATGCCGATGGCGGTGGTGATGGACTTGGGCAGCAAGGTCACATAGGCGCTGTGGTCCAGGGAGAACAGCCAGGCCAGAACCAGGATGGTCACAAGACCGGCCAGCACCCCGGCGGCAATGCCCAGAAGCACCGCCTTGCCATGGCGCCGGAGCAGGGAAAACTGCTCATACAGGGGCACCGCCAGGCAGACGGTGGCGGGGGTGAGCAGGTAGTTCAGCAGATTGGCCCCCTGGCTGTAGCTGCCGTAATCCAGGTCCAGCAGCAGCAGAACCACGGCCACCACCACGATGGCCACCAGCAGGGGATTAAAGATGGGGAGCTTCCACCGGCGCTGGAGCAGCAGCCCCAGGCCGTAGGCCCCCAGGCTCAGCAGCAGGCCGAAATAGGCAGAGGAGCCCAGCAGATCAGTCACAGGCCTCCTCCTTCCCCTTCCGGCCCCGGCGGATGACCCTCTGGGTCACCCGGCCGGCGCACACCATCACAACGAAGGTGGAGGCCACCGTAATCACCAGGTAGGGCACCCACACCGGCTGCAGCACGTCCCAGCTCTCAATCAGCCCCACCGCCGCGGGGAGAAAGAGCATGGGCATAATGGCAATGAGAAACCGGCTGGTCTCCCGGATGGCGGAGACCTTCAGAAGCCCGGTCTGCAAGCACAGAAACAGCAGAACAATGCCGTAAATGCTGGCGGGCACGGGAAGGGGGAGCAGGGCATGGAGCACTTCCCCCAGGAACGAGATCAGCAAAATGATCCCGAACTGCTTAACATACCGCAAGAAAACGCCTTCTTTCTAAAATTGGTATACCAATTTATTGTAGCATTCTTCTGCGGCGGACGCAAGGCGAAAGTCAAAACGGAGAAGCCCATTGGACTTCTCCGAAAAAGTGGTCTAACCTATGGTCACAGCCCGGCCTGGGCAGCCATCGCCTGGGCGATGAGGCAACCGGCGGTCTCCTCCTCCTGGGTTAAGCCCAGGAAGTGGGACAGAGAGGACCGGTTGGGCTCCACAGAGGGCTCCGGCAGGACAGGAGCCTGGGCGGACGCGGTCTCTTCCACCGCCACGTCGGGGGAGGTGACAAACCAGTAGGCGTCGGCATTTTCAATACGGGTGCCGTGGGCCTCTTCAATGGGCACCCGGGCCTGGGCTACGTTCTGTGCGGGATCGGCGCAGTAGAACACGCCGTCGGTATAATCGGTGAGGAGGATGCCGTGGGGGACGCACCGGGCGTGAAGGACGATGCCCTCGGGGTGCTCCGCCAGCAGGTCGATGAGGATCTGAACGTTGGCCTCGCCGCCGGGCAGGCGGGCGTGGTCCACAGTGATGCCGTCGTATTCAAACTGATAGGGCAGGCCCAGGCCGCCGATCCAAAAGGCTTCCCGGCAGGAGGCCTCGGTGATGGTGTCCCAATCCTGGTCACCCCGGAGCATGGCAGTGCGTCTGAGCATCATGGCGGTGGAGGCGAGGGTGCAGGTTCCGCTGTTCTCCTGCTTCAAAAAAACCTCCGGCTGGTTGATTTCCTCTGTGGTGGCCGCCAGCGCGGTGGGCACCAGAGCGATCATCATCAGTACTGTCAGCACAATGCTCAGAATTCGCGTTCGCATCCTATCTCTCCCTATGTATCCGATTCCCACGAAAATGGTATACCATTTGTTACAAAATCCCGTTTTCGTGTTACTTTTGTTACCACTTTGTAATCATAGCATAGTTCCCCCCAAATGGGAACCCTTTTTCCCCGACTTTTTCCGTGTTTTTACGATTTTTTTGTGAATAATATTTCAAAAACCGTCAGTTTCTCCGGGAAACAGAACATTTTGCGGCAAAAGACTGTATAATTTGTCATGTCGTCAGGACAGCAAAAATCCCCCGGCGTCCGGAACGGGACGCCGGGGATTTTTGCAGGATGGCTTCATTCCGGCATCACCACCGGAGAAAAAACCGCCAGAGCCGCCGCGTTTTCCTCCTCCGCCCACACCCGGCCGGGGAAGGAGGCCAGCAGCGCCGCCGTCTGGCCGCTGGGGGAATTGGGGGCGAGGCTGTCCCCCTCCCCCACCACTGACAGGCGCACGGGGTAGTCCGCCAGGGCCCCCTGAAGGCGGCGGCAGAAGGTCTCCAGGGTCCCGGCCCGGTCCCCGGTCCCCGCCAGGCAGGTCAGGTCCCCCTGGGTGGGGTAGCAGCAGTCGGTGAGCACCACCTCGTCAAAGCCCAGCTGGGCCAGCTCCCGGCACAGGCCGATGAGGTAGTCCTGAACCTGGGTGTTGGCCGGGTCCAGCCAGGTCAGGCCTCCGGCGTCCCGCCAGGGGGAGCCGCTCTCCCGGCGCAGGGCCAGGGAGGGGTCCTGTTGGACCACCAGGCTGTCCCGCAGGCAGGAGACCTGGGCCACGGTGTACAGCCCCGGCTGCCGGTTCAGCGCCCGCAGGGCCTCGTTCCGGTCCAGGTCCCCCCAGGAGGCCCCTGCGTCCGCCGCCAGGGCCAGGGCGGACACATAGCCCAGGCTCCCGTCCGCCTCCTTCATGGTGACCACCACCCCGTCATAGCCCTGGGCCAGGACGGAAGCCTGGTCCAGCTCCTCCGGGGACAGGCGCAGGGTCCGGAAGGGCTCCGGGTTCTCCGCCGGCACCGGCTGGGCCGGCTGGGCGGAGACCGCTGCCGCTTCCTCCCGAGGAACCAGAACCGCCGGGTCCAGAACGCCCCCGGCGCACAGCAGAAGAAAGCCGCCGGAGAGCACACCGGCGGTACACAAAAGGGCCATAAGAAACCGCCCCAGGCGGTTCAGAATGGGTCGACCCATGGAGGGACCTCCTTTTCCTCCGCGCGCACGCGGACCATGAGATAGCAGGGCGGGCGGGGAAAACCTTATGTACCCACCCACCGGAACAGCAGCAGCAGCCCCAGGCCGGGCAGCCCCAGAAGGCCCAGGGTGACGGCGTTGAAGGCGTTGACTCCCAGGGCCAGTCCCGCCGCCAGGCCGCTCTGGGACCAGAGGGCCAGAAACCCCAGCCCCAGAAGGGACCGCACCAGCAGCTTCCCCAGCCAGAGCAGGGGCCGCCGGAAGATCACCAGGATCAGCACGGCGGCGATCAGAATGGACAGCCCGGGGCCGTCGGCAAACACATTCATGGGCTTTCCTCCTTTTCCAGGGCCTTCATCTGCCGCAGCAGATAGGTGTGCTTGGCCCGCAGGGCGCTGATCTCATAGAGATAGTACTCCAGCAGGTCCCGGTCCGCCGTCTCGTCAAAGCCCACCCGGGCCGCCGCCAGAGCCCGGCTGGTCTCCTCCAGGCCCCGCCGCAGCCGCTGGGACTGGGTGGGGGCGCGCTCCCTTGCCATGGGTCATCCCTCCCTGTGCTTTCAAGTATATGGATAGCCTGCACCAATATGCCGCGATTTATGCAAAACGCCGGAAAAAATCCGGCGGCGAAAAAAGTCCTTTCCTGGGGACGCTCCTGTGGTATAATAGTTAAGATAGAAAAGTTACCTGTTAAGAAAGTTGTTTCCCCGTCCCGCTTCATCTCCCGGGACCCACCACATGCGAGGTAGATACCATGAAAAATTTCCTGCACAAAGCCCTCTCCCTCCTGCTGGCTCTGGCCTTGGCCGTGAGCCTGGCCGTTCCTGTCCTGGCAGCACCGGTAGCTCTGACGGAGGAGGATACCACCACCAGCGAGCCCATTACCCCGGAGGTTCCCACCGAGGAACCGGAAGAGCCGGCGGAACCCGAAACGCCGGAAGAGCCGGAAGAGCCCACAGAGGAAGAACCCGGCGAAGAGGAGGAGGCCGCAGAGGACACTCTGGTCCTGGAGGAGACCAACTGCACCGCCCGGATCGGTCAGTACCAGACCCTTTCCCTGACGGCTCCGGCGGCCGCCGTGAAAAACGGGGAGACCGACGTTTCTGCACAGTATACCTTTACCTACGCCTGGATGGATCAGGACAGAAAGCCCCTCTCGGAGGAAATCTCGGCCCAGGTGACCTCTGCCTTCCAGGGGCAGATTACCGCCCTGTGCACCGTCACCGCCCGGAACAACGACGACCCCGACAAGACCCTCTCCGCTTCCTGCTCCTACATCATTGATGTTCTCCCCGGCACGGTCCTGGGAGCTCAGGTGGAGGTCTCCGCCGAAGGAATCACCCTGGACCAGCTTCTGGACCTGGAGGGCAAGCACTCCGTTCTGGATCAGCTCACCCAGGGGGTGGACGAGGACCCCATGACCCCCGCCATCCCGGGGCTGACCCACGTGGAATTTCTCCCGGACACCATCACCGGAGGGGACGCGGGAACGCTCAACGTCACGGCGGGGACCGCCTACCGCCTGGAGGGAGAAAATCCTCTGTCCGCCGTGACCTTCACCCCCGCCGCACCGGGGACCTACGAAATTCACTTCCTGGCCTATGGGGACGAGACCTGCTACGGCCAGCTGGAAATCGTGGTGACCGAGGCCGCCCCCGACGACGGCGCCATCCACTGCGGCAGCGCCGGGTTCACCTTCAACGGCTCGGACTTTTTCCACAGCGACGACGCCGACCCGGTGGAGTCCATCGTGTTCGGCGCCCCCTCCGCCGGCCGCCTGCTGCGCGGCTTTGTGAAGGGCAGCGGCATCCCCGACCAGGGCGCCCGGTACTACACCGACTCCGCCGTGCACGGGGACTACCACGTCTCCACCCTCTCCTACCTGCCCGCCGCCGGGTATTCCGGCCAGGTGACCCTGCCGGTGACCCTCACCACCCGGTCCGGGCAGGTTCTGGAGGAGACCATTCTCATCGACGTGACCAGCAAGACGGTCTCTGACTACTTCACCGATGTCACCGAGACCACAGTGGGGTCCTGGGCGGCCAACGCCGTGGACTTTGCCTATGAGTGCGGCCTCATCAACGGCATCGGAGGGGACCGCTTCGGCCCCGACGCCTCCATGACCCGGGCCATGCTGGTCACCGTTCTCTACCGGGCCGCCGGCAGCCCGGAGGTCACCATCACCACCAACTTCACCGACCTGGACGTGGGCAGCTACTACTACGAGGCCGTGGTGTGGGCCAACGTGATGGGCATTGTCAACGGCATCACGGACACCACCTTCAGCCCCGACGGCCCCGTGACCCGCCAGCAGATTGCCGCCATCCTGTACCGCTACGCCGACGCCATGGGAGCCCTCTCCCAGGCGGAGGGGAATCTGAACGCCTTCACCGACAAGGACAGCGTGGAATCCTACGCCGTGGTCCCCATGACCTGGGCGGTGGGCCGGGGCATCATCACCGGCACAACGGACACCACCCTCTCCCCCCAGAGCCACGCCACCCGCGCCCAGGTGGCGGTGATGCTCCACCGATACCTCATTGGACAATAACAACCGTCACAGAATATGCCCCTGGCCCCACGGCCGGGGGCTTTTTCGCTGCCGCGCCGTACAGAAGCGCGCCCACCAGCTGGGCGCGCCCGACGTGGTTTCGTACCCTTCAGAGCGGGAACGGGCGCAAAAGCTCCCCCTCTGGGGGAGCTGGATTCGACCGAAGGGAGAAGACTGAGAGGGCGGTGCGGCGTGGAGGGTATCTCAAGCGTTCCGGGGCCCCTTCCCCATCCTTCCCCTTGACACCGGGTGAGAAAATGGATTAAGATAAAGGGTATTCAATGTACTAGATTGGGTTGGTATACCCATTTCTATCATAGACAAGGAGAAATCCCATGGCAAAAACCAAGCAGGAATACGGCAACGAATCCATCTCCATGCTGGAGGGGGCCGACCGGGTGCGCAAGCGCCCCGGGGTGATTTTCGGCTCCGACGGGCTGGAGGGCTGCGAGCACGCCGTGTTCGAGATCCTCTCCAACGCCATCGACGAGGCCCGGGAGGGCTATGGTACGGAGATCATCGTCACCCGCTACCGGGACGGCCGCATCCAGGTGGAGGACTTCGGCCGGGGCTGCCCCGTGGACTGGAACGAAAAGGTGGGCAAGTTCAACTGGGAGCTGGTCTTCTGCGAGCTCTACGCCGGAGGCAAATACGAAAACGCCTCCGGGGAGAACTACGAATACTCCCTGGGCCTTAACGGCCTGGGTGCCTGCGCCACCCAGTACGCCTCCCGGTTCATGGACGTCACCGTCCGCCGGGACGGCAAGCGGTACGACCTCCACTTTGAAAAGGGCAGTCTGGTGGGCGAGATGAAGGTCTCCCCCGCCGACCGGAAAAAGACCGGCACCTCCATCACCTGGCTTCCCGACCTGGAGGTGTTCACCCAGACGGACATCCCCGCCGAATACTTTACCGACGTGCTCCACCGCCAGGCGGTGGTGAACGCCGGGGTGGTTTTCCGGTTTAAAAACCAGGGGGAGAAGGGCTTTGAGGAGACCGTCTTTTCCTATGAGCACGGCATCGCCGACTATGTGGCGGAGCTGGCCGGGGAGAACCCCCACACCCCCATCCAGTTCTGGACCGGGGAGCGGGTGGGCCGGGACCGGGCGGACAAGCCCGAGTACAAGGTCAAGCTCTCCTGCGCCTTCTGCTTCTGCCCGGCGGTGAAGGTGGTGGAGCACTACCACAACTCCTCCTGGCTGGAGCACGGAGGCGCGCCGGAAAAGGCCATGCGCTCCGCCTTCCTCTCCGCCATGGACGGCTGGCTGAAGCAGAACGGCAAATACAACAAGAACGAGGCCAAGATTACCTGGCCGGACATTCAGGAGACCCTCATTTTTGTCTCCAACAACCTGTCCACCCAGACCTCCTACGAAAACCAGACCAAAAAGGCGGTGAACAACCGCTTTATCCAGGAGGGCATGACCGACTTTCTCCGGGAGAACCTGCAAATCTTCCTCCTGGAAAACCCCCAGGCGGTGGAGGAAGCCGCCCGGCAGATCTTGGTGAGCAAGCGCAGCCGGGAGGCCGGGGAAAAGGCCCGGCTCACCATCAGGAGCAAGAGCCTGGCGGGAAACCTGGACATCGCCAACCGGGTGCAGAAGTTTGTGGACTGCCGCACCAAGGACGTCTCCCGCCGGGAGCTGTATATCGTGGAGGGCGACTCCGCCCTGGGCTCGGTGAAGCTGGGCCGGGACGCGGAATTTCAGGGCATCATGCCCGTCCGGGGCAAAATTTTAAACTGCCTGAAAGCCGACTATGGCAAGATCTTCAAGAGCGAGATCATCACCGACCTGCTGAAAGTCGTGGGCTGCGGCGTGGAGGTCAGCGACAAGCACAACAAGGACCTGTCCCTCTTTAACCTGGACAACCTCCGGTGGAACAAAATCGTCATCTGCACCGACGCCGACGTGGACGGCTACCAGATCCGCACCCTGATCCTCACCATGCTCTGGCGGCTGACCCCCACCCTCATTGAAAAGGGCTACGTCTACATCGCGGAATCCCCCCTGTATGAGATTTCCTCCGGGGGCAAGACCTGGTTTGCCTACTCCGAAAAGGAAAAGGCGGAGGTTCTGACCAAACTGGAAGGCAAAAAGCCCACCATCCAGCGGTCCAAGGGTCTGGGCGAAAACGACCCGGAGATGATGTGGATGACCACCATGAACCCCGACACCCGCCGCCTGATCCGGGTGATGCCCACCGACGCCGAGGCCACCGCCCAGGTCTTTGACCTGCTGCTGGGGGAAAACGCCCAGGGCCGGAAGGAGCACATCGCCGAAAACGGCTACAAATATCTGGATCTGGCGGATATTTCTTAACTCGCAGACCCCTCTTCGCGCCCCTCCCAAAGAGGCCCTTGCGGAGGATCTAACCCAACTGATACAGAACAAATACAGAAAGGACGTGTCTCTATGGACAACAAGCAAGCAAGAAAGACCGGCCGGACCATCATCGTCTGCGGCTGCATCTTTATCGTCCTCTCCAAGCTGTGGCTCGGCCTGGCCTTTATCGCCGTGGGGCTGGGCTTCATGGCGATCCTGGGCCGCTGCCCCCACTGCGGCAGGCAGCTTCTCACCCTCTCCCCCACGGCGACCCAGTGCCCCAAGTGCCACAAGCCGCTATAAGCCTGCCGGAAACGGCTGCGCCTTTGCGGAAAGCGCGCGCCTCCGGCGGGGCCCCCTTTCTCCGGAGAAATGGGGCCCCCGCCGGGCAGGCGGCCCCGCGGCTCTCCCCAAGGGAGGGCAATTTCGGTCATCCCATCACACGAGGTAACAAACAGTTATGGCAAAAAAGAAGAACCCGGACCAGGGGAAGAAGCGGGTCAATCCCGAAGGGGTCATGGGCCTGAAGGCCCAGGTCCTGGAGCAGCCCATCACCGACACCCTGGAAATCAACTACATGCCCTACGCCATGAGCGTCATCATCTCCCGGGCCATCCCGGAGATCGACGGCTTCAAGCCCTCCCACCGGAAGCTCCTGTACACCATGTACCAGATGAAGCTGCTGGGAGGAAACCGCACCAAGTCCGCCAACGTGGTGGGAGCCACCATGAAGCTCAACCCCCACGGGGACGGGGCCATCTACGAGACCATGGTCCGCCTCTCCAAGGGCTACGGGGCCCTGCTGCACCCCCCGGTGGACTCCAAGGGCAACTTCGGCAAGGTCTACTCCCGGGACATGGCCTACGCTGCCTCCCGGTACACCGAGGTGAAGCTGGACCCCATCTGCGCAGAGCTCTTCCGGGACATTGACAAAAACGTGGTGGACTTCACCCCCAACTACGACGGCACCCTCACCGAGCCCCTGCTGCTGCCCACCTCCTTCCCCAACATTCTGGTTTCCGCCAACATGGGCATCGCCGTGGGCATGGCCTCCAACCTGTGCGGCTTCAACCTGGGGGAAGTGTGCGACACCGCCATCGCCCGGATCAAAAACCCGGAGGCCGACCTGCTGGAGACCCTGAAAGCCCCCGACTTTCCCACCGGCGGCCTGCTGCTCTACGACCGGCAGGAGCTGGAGGGCATCTACCGCACCGGCCGTGGCTCCTTCAAGGTCCGGGCCAAGTGGCGGTATGTGAAGGCAGAAAACCTCATTGAAATCTACGAGATCCCCTACACCACCACCGCCGAGGCCATCATCGACAAGGTGGCCGAGCTGATCAAAAGCGGGAAGATCCGGGAGATCTCCGACATGCGGGACGAAACCGACCTGTCCGGCCTGAAGCTGGCCATTGACCTGAAACGAGGCACCGACCCGGACAAGCTCATGCAGAAGCTCTTCCGGGCCACCCCCCTTCAGGACTCCTTCGCCTGCAACTTCAACATCCTGATCGACGGCATGCCCAAGGTCATGGGGGTGGGGGAAATTCTGGACCGCTGGACCCAGTGGCGGTCGGACTGCGTCCGCCGCTCCGCCCAGTTCACCCTGGGGCAGAAGCAGGACAAGCTCCACCTGCTCCGGGGCCTGGCCGCCATCCTGCTGGACATTGACAAGGCCATCGCCATCATCCGAAACACCGAGCTGGACGCCATGGTGGTGCCCAACCTGATGGAGGGCTTCTCCCTGGACCGGGTCCAGGCGGAGTATGTGGCGGACATCCGCCTGCGGAACATCAACAAGGAGTATATCCTCAAGCGCACCGCCGAGATCCAGCAGCTGGAGAAGGACATTGCCGACCTGGAGGATCTCATCGCCAAGCCCGCCCGCATCCGGCGGGAGATTATCAGGCAGCTGGAGGGGGTCAAGAAGGCCTACGCCCTTCCCCGGCGCACGGAGATCCTCTACGAGGACCCCCTGGCGGAGCTCCCCGCTGAGACCGAAGCAGCCCCTGCCTACCCGGTCCACCTGTTTTTGTCCCGGGAGGGGTATTTCAAAAAGATCACCCCCCAGTCTCTCCGCATGTCCGGGGAGCAGAAGTACAAGGAGGGGGACGGCCCCGCCTTCCGCTGGGAGGCCACCAACGCCGCCGAGCTGATGCTCTTCACCGACCGGCAGCAGTGCTACAAAACCTGGGTCAGCGCCTTTGACGACGCCAAGGCCAGCGTGCTGGGAGACTACCTCCCCGCCCGGCTGGAGATGGAGGAGGGGGAGACCATCCTCTGGGCCTGCCTGCCCGGGGATTACGCCGGCCACCTGCTGTTTTTCTTTGAAAACGGCAAGGCCGCCCGGGTCCCCCTGTCCGCCTACCAGACGGTGACCAAGCGGAAGAAGCTCACCGGGGCCTACTCCGACAAGAGCCCCCTGAAGGCGGTGCTCTTCCTGCCGGAGGACACCGAGGAGGAGGTGGTGCTCTACTCCAACGAGGGCCGCGCTTTGCTCTTCCCCACGGAGCAGATCCCCCTGAAAACCACCCGCAGCACCCAGGGCGTCCAGGTGATGACCCTGAAAAAGTCCTACAAGGTCCAGGGAGCCCAGGCGCTCTCCCAGACCCCCATTGTGAACAAATCCCGCTACAAGGCCCGCAGCCTCCCCGCCGCCGGCGCTCTGCTGAAGGCCGAGGACCAGGGGGACACCCAGCTGTCCCTGCTGTAACCCCCTCACGGGAACCCGCGTTTGAGAAAGGAGGCTCCGCACATGAAAAGAACCCTGGCGGTCCTGCTCTGCCTGTGCGCCCTCCTCACCGGCTGCACCCCCATGCTGGAGCGCAGCTACGCCTCCGAGACCCCCCACGTCCAGTTCTCCGACGAGTCCCAGAACGCCTCCATCCTCCGGGCGGAGACCTACCAGGGCCTGGTCAGCGCCCTGCTCCACCTGGTGGGCCAGGGGGAAGAGGACGGGGTGATCCGCCTGTACCAGTACGTCAGCGTCTCCGGCTCCGCCGCCAGCGACGTGGACCAGGCCTGCCTGGAGGTCACCCAGGAGGACCCCCTGGGGGCTTACGCGGTGGACTACATTAAGTACGACGTGGGCCAGACGGCGGCCTATTACGAGGTCACCGTCAAGCTGGCCTACACCAAGACCCCTCAGGAGATCGCCCAGGTGGTCTCCGTCACCGGCACCTCCGCCATCGCCCAGGAGCTTCAGGGCCAGCTGGCCATTCTGCCCCGGCAGGCGGTGTTCCGGGTGAGCTACTTCACCAGGGAGGACAGCGCCGAGAGCATCCGCCAGGCGGTGCTGGAGGCCTACGGCCAGCAGACCCTCCGCCTGCCCCCCCTGGAGGAGGTCCAGGTAAACCTGTACCCGGACAGCGGCCAGCAGCGGGTGGTGGAGATCCTGCTGACCTGGGGAATCCAGGAAGAATTTTTTTAAAAAAGCGCGAAAAAGTTGTTGACAAACCGGCAGGAGCATGATATTATATCTCTTGTCGATGCGAGTGTAGCTCATCTGGTAGAGCGCCACCTTGCCAAGGTGGAGGTAGCGAGTTCGAGCCTCGTCACTCGCTCCAGTGAATCCCCTGCCCAATCGGGCGGGGGATTTCTTTATTGTCTCACAAACAAACTCGCTGCCTCCACCCAAATCCGCGGTGTAACCGCGGATTTTTCAATCCAGGAGGTCCCGGGGTCCCCGCAAAAGCGCAGCTTTTGTGGGGTGGTTTTAGCGAGTTCGAGCCTCGTCACTCGCTCCAAAAAAGAAGGACATCCAAATGGATGTCCTTCTTTTTTGGTAACCTGCGGTCATTTAACTTGCTTTCGGCGGAGTGAATCCGCCGAAAGCCAAGAGTTTGGGCTTTGCCCAAACTGCTTGTACGGCGCACCTGCGCCGGCCCTGCCGTGCAAGGCTCTAAATCCCCTGCCCAATCGGGTGGGGGATTTTTTTATTGTCCCACAAACAAACGCATCCGAAGCTATTGTCATGTTTTTTATTGAAATTGTCATGGAATTTACATATACTATCCTTGAAAGGAGGAGAATGCCCATGGCACAGACCAACGTCAACATTCGCATGGACGAAACCCTGAAAAAGCAGTTCGAGCACCTGTGCGGCGAGCTGGGGCTGAACATGACCACGGCCTTCAACCTCTTTGCCAAAACCATGGTCCGGCAGCAGGGGATTCCTTTTGAGATTTCCCTCCGCACCCCCAACGCCGAAACCCTGGCCGCCATTGACGATGTGAACCAAAAACGCAATCTCTCCGGTCCCTTCCCGTCTGTAGAGGCCCTCAAGGAGGCTCTGGATGCTTGACATCTTCTATTCCGCCAAGTTCAAGAAGGACTATAAGCGGATCGTCAAGCAGGGACGGGACACGGAAATCCTGTTTCGTGTGGTGGCCCTCTTGGCCAACGAACAGCCCCTTCCTGCCCAATATAAAGATCATGCGCTGACAGGCGGCTACGGCGGCCACAGGGAGTGCCACCTGCAGCCGGACTGGCTGCTGATCTACAACGGAGCAAGGGTCGCTTACCCTGACTCTGACCCGCACAGGGTCCCACAGCGACCTGTTTTAACAGCACGCCCCCGTCCCAACGGACGAGGGCGTTGTATTACGGAACAAAAGCGGAGCATCAGGCCTTTACCTCCTCCGGCGGGACGCCCAGGAGGAGCTGCACCCCGGCGCAGGCCAGCACGTGGAAGGGGGAGGTGCGGCTGGCCCGGGGCAGGCAGAGCTCCTGGCACTCCAGGCAGTCCCCCGTAAGGGTCACCACCTCCCGCTGGAGGGACAGGCACAGGTCCTTCTCCCCCAGGCTGGACAGGCTCAGGGAGTCCTTGGGAGACACGCCATAGCTCACCGCCCAGCCGGCCTCCACCGCCCCCACCAAGGGTGCCAGCCGCCCGGGCACCAGCAGCGCCCGGCAGACGGCAGGGGCCGCGTCCTCCCCCCGCAGGTCCGGGGACACCACCAGCAGGTCTGCCCGGGTCCCCTGGGGCAGGCTCGCCGCCGGGCACAGGCGGACCCGCTCCCGGAGCTCCGCCGGAAGGTTTGCCGCCAGGAAGGAGGACAGCCCCCCGCCGCTCTCCAGGACCCCAATGGTATACATGCGCCGTCCCTCCCTTTCTCCCCCTTAGTATGAGAAAAATCCGCCGTTTTATCCCGGAACGGCCGGATGTTCTTGACATTTCCCCCCATCAGTCCTACAATATTTTTTATCGCCACGAAACCTCGTATTTGAGATTTTATCATAAAGGATGGAACACTATGGCAAAGGATAACAAAAAGAAAGTGGAACAGATCACCGACATGGAGGTGGACTTCGCCCAGTGGTACACCGATGTGTGCAAGAAGGCCGAGCTCATCGACTACTCCTCCATCAAGGGTATGTTCATCTACCGCCCCTATGGCTACGCCATCTGGGAGAACATCCAGAAGGAGCTGGACCGGCGCTTTAAGGAGACCGGCCACGAAAACGTCTACCTGCCCATGCTCATCCCCGAGTCCCTCCTCCAGAAGGAGAAGGACCACGTGGAGGGCTTCGCCCCCGAGTGCGCCTGGGTCACCTACGGCGGCAGCGATCCTCTGGAGGAGCGGTACTGCATCCGCCCCACCTCCGAGACCCTGTTCTGCGAGCACTATAAAAACGTCATCCAGTCCCACCGGGACCTGCCCAAGCTCTACAACCAGTGGTGCTCCGTGCTCCGCTGGGAGAAGACCTCCCGCCCCTTCCTCCGCCACCGGGAGTTCCTGTGGCAGGAGGGCCACACCATGCACGCCACCGCCGAGGAGGCCCGGGAAGAGACCCAGCGGATGCTGAACATCTACGCTGACTTCCTGGAAAACACCCTGGCCATGCCCGTGGTGAAGGGCCAGAAAACCGACAAGGAGAAGTTCAACGGCGCGGAGGAGACCTACACCGTGGAGTGCATGATGCACGACCACAAGGCCCTCCAGTCCGGCACCAGCCACTACTTCGGCGACGGCTTTGCCAAGGCCTTTGACATCACCTTCACCGGCAAGGACAACACCCTGCACTATCCCCACCAGACCTCCTGGGGCGTGTCCACCCGGATGATCGGCGGCATCATCATGACCCACGGCGACAACAGCGGCCTGGTGCTGCCCCCCCGCATCGCCCCCATCCAGGCCATGGTGATCCCCGTGGCCCAGCACAAGGAGGGCGTTCTGGACGCCGCCGCTGCCCTGCTGGAGCGTCTGCAGAAGGCCGGCATCCGGGCCAAGATGGACGCCTCCGAGCAGTCCATGGGCTGGAAGGCCGCCGAGTACGAGATGAAGGGCATCCCCCTGCGGGTGGAGATCGGTCCCAAGGACATGGAGAAGAACCAGTGCGTCCTGGTCCGTCGGGACAGCGGCGAGAAGGTTTTCGTCAGCCTGGACGACCTGGAGACCGTGGTGCCCGCCACCCTGGACGCCATCCACGACGGCCTGTATCAGCGGGCCAAGAAGAACCTGGAGGACCACATCTTCGAGGCCCACTCCCTGGAGGAGGCCAAGCAGCTCCAGGCCGAGCACGGCGGCTTCATCAAGACCATGTGGTGCGGCGAGCTGGACTGCGAGCTGAAGATGAAGGAGGAGGCCGGCATGACCTCCCGCTGCGTCCCCTTCGCCCAGGAGCACCTGGGAGACACCTGCCCCATCTGCGGGCGGGCCGCAAAAAAGATGATCTACTGGGGCGTGGCTTACTAACATCTTAAGCCCCCCGGGATCACATAGAGAGAGACAGAGTTAAGCCGCTGCGGGTATCCGCAGCGGCTTCTGTTATACCACAATTGACACAAGGGAATAATTCGAGTATAATAAAGGAAGAATAAATACCGAAAGGGGTGCTGACATGGTAATCAAATCAGCGACCGCCCTGCGCAACGACTATGACAGCGTGGTCACCTTGGCAAAAAGTAAGCAGGAACCTGTGTTTGTGACCAGAAACGGGGAGGGCGAAATGGTGTTTTTGCCCATCGAGCTGTGGGAAAAACGGGAAGCAGAATTAAACCTTTTAGATAAACTGCTCAAGCGCGAACAGAGCCGTATCGCCGGCGCGAAGACCTTCTCCACCGAAGAAATGGCAGAACTGGCGGAGGCGGAACTGCGTGAAGGTTGAATGGTTATATGAAGCCCAGATGGAGTTCAGAGAACTGCTGAACTACTATAAAAACAAAGTGGGCACGGACAGCGCCCGGAAGTTCTCTCACAAGATCCTGGATTCAATCCGTCAGCTGGAGCAATTCCCCGAGATGGGGGTGCTGAAAGAGGAACGGCTGCTGGGTAAGTATGGATTTCGCGCGCTTTTTCTAGGGCAGTATGTCTGCATTTACCGCATCGATGGAGATACGGTCTATATCTACCATCTGGCGGATGCCAGAACAAATTATATGTACCACATTTTTGGCGTTGAGCCATGAAAACCCCCGCCCTCACACGGCTTTCTCAGCCGGGTGAGGGCGGGGGTTCGTTCTGTTAGGGTTTTACAGCACCTTGGACAAAAAGCTCTTGGTGCGCTCCTCCCGGGGGTTGGTGAAGATCTCGGCGGGGATGTTCTGCTCCACGATCTTGCCGTCGGCCATGAAGAGGACCCGGTCGCCCACTTCCCGGGCAAAGCCCATCTCATGGGTGACCACCACCATGGTCATGCCCTCCTCGGCCAGCTGCTTCATCACGTCCAGCACCTCGCCCACCATTTCCGGGTCCAGGGCGGAGGTGGGCTCGTCAAAGAGCATCACCTTGGGCTTCATGGCCAGGGCCCGGACGATGGCGATGCGCTGCTTCTGGCCGCCGGAGAGCTGGTTGGGGTAGGCGGCGGCCTTCTCCTCCAGACCCACCCGGCGGAGCAGCTGGAGGGCCAGCTCGTCGGCCTCAGCCTGCTTCATGAGGCCCGTCTGGACGGGGGCCAGGGTGATGTTCTTCTGGATGGTCATGTTGGGGAACAGGTTAAAGTGCTGGAACACCATGCCCATCTGCTGCCGCATCTTGTTGATGTCGGTTTTGGGGTCGGTGATGTCGGTCCCCTCGAAGGTGATGGTGCCGGCGGAAGGGGTTTCCAGCAGGTTCAGGCACCGGAGGAAGGTGGACTTGCCAGAGCCGGAGGGCCCGATGATTACCACTTTTTCCCCGGGGTGGATGTGCTCGGAGATGTCGTCCAGGACCAGGTGGTCCCCGAAGGACTTGGAGAGATTTTTAACGTCGATCACTTTGACGCAGCCTCCTTTCCAGGATACCCAGCAGCCAGGAGAAGATCATCACCAGCACCAGATAGATGGCGGCGGTGCCCAGCAGGGGGAGCATCTGCTCGTAGGTTCGGTTCATAATGCCCCGGGCGGCGTAGAGCAGCTCCTTGCCGCCGATGACGGTGATGAGGGAGGTGTCCTTCAGCAGGACGATGAACTCGTTGCCCAGAGCGGGGAGAATGGCCTTGATGGCCTGGGGCACCACGATAAAGCGCATGGTCTGGATGTAGTTGAGACCCAGGGACCGGCCGGCTTCCATCTGGCCCTTGTCCACGGACATGAGGCCGCCGCGGATGATCTCGGCCACGTAGGCGCCGGAGTTGATGCCCAGGGTGAGGGCGCCCACCATGGTGAAGTTCCGGCTGTTGGCAAAGATCACAAGGCCCATAATCAGCAGCTGGACCATCATGGGGGTGCCGCGGATGATGGTGACGTAGATCTTACAGATCAGGTTCAGGATGAACAGGATGGGATTGTGGTGGCCGGGGCGCTGCTGGTCGTGGGCGGTGCGGATCATGGCCACCACGATGCCCAGCACGATGCCCAGCACCAGGGCCATGGCGGTGACCAGCAGGGTGGTGCCGACGCCCTCAATGTACTGCTGCCAGCGGCTGGACTCGATAAAAGCCCGGTAAAATTTCATGAAGAAATCCTGCCAGAAGGACAGGTCCTGGGCGGGGATGGCGGACAGGGCTTCATAGGTGGAAGTCAGGTCCATGGGGGAATCACCTCTCTCTATAGTCTCGATGGCGTAAAAACATGGGTTTTGCCGGTTATCGAAACCAGCCCGGGGGGGACTTGCTTCGATAACCGGCAAAAAGGGCGGCGAGACCGCCGCCCTTTTGCGGAAATATCCGGTTGGATTGCTGATTACTCGGCGGAGATGTACTTGTCCAGGATGGTCTGGATGGTGCCGTCCTCGGTCAGCTCAGCCAGAGCGGCGTTGACAGCCTCCACCAAGGCGGTGTTGCCCTTGGCAAAGCCGATGGCATAGTTCTCGGTGACATACTCAGTGTCCAGGATGGTCAGGCCGGTGTTGGCCTCCACGAAAGCCTGGGCGGGAGCCTTGTCGATAACCACGCAGTCCACCTGGCCGTTCTGCAGGGCCTGGACGGCGGTGATGCCGTTGTCATAGGAGGTGACATGCTCGGAACCATAGTCGTCGGTGCAGTAAATCTCGCCGGTGGTGCCGCGCTGGACGCCGATCATCTGGTCACCCAGGTTGTCCAAGGTCACGTCGGAGCCTTCCTTCACGATGATCACCTGCACGCCGGTGGCGTAGCTGTCGGAAAAGTCCATGACGGCCAGACGCTCTTCGTTCACGGTGACGCCGGCCATGACCATGTCGCTCTTGCCGTTCTGGGCGGCCATCAGAGCGGCGTCAAAGTCCATGTCGTCAACCTGCAGCTCCAGACCCAGCTTCTCAGCGATGGCCTGGGCGATCTCCACGTCGATGCCCTCGAACTCGCCGGCGTCGTTGGTCATCTCATAGGGAGGGAAGGCGGCGTTGGTGGACATGGTCAGAACGCCTTCGGTGACGGTGGTGAACTCGCCGGCCTCAGCGGGCTCGGTGGTCTCGGTGCCCTCCTCAGCGGGAGCGGGCTCCTCCTGGCTGCCGCAGGCAGTCAGTGCGCAGACGGACAGCAGCATGGCTGCTGCCATCAGGATAGAAAGAATCTTCTTCTTCATTTTGTTAACCTCTTTTCCTGTTTCATCGGCCGGCTGGTTAAGCTGGCCCTTGGAATACTTGGATTATACGCACGATTTAATAAAAATGCAAGGGGATTCCAAACAGATTCTGTGATATTCGGCAGAATATAAAAAAAGGGCAGGATGGCTTTCACCATCCTGCCCAATTTTCACAACCAGAATATTCATTTAAAATGAATATTGCATGTTTCCTGCCTGGCAGGGGCCCTTTCTTACACGAAGGAGGGCTTTCTCTTCTCCAGGAATGCGCCCAGGCCTTCGTCGGCGTTGGCGTGCATACGGACGGCAGCCTGTGCGGCGGTCTCTTCCTTCAACAGCTCTTCCAGGGTGGTCTCGTGAGCCTTGTTCATGAGGGCCTTGGACTTGATGTAGCAGTTCAGGGGGCCGCGGGCGATCTTGTTGGCCAGCTTCATAGCCTCTTCCTGCAGCTGGTCTGCGGGATAGACGTAGTTGGCGATGCCCAGAGCCTTCAGCTCGTCGGCCTTCACGGGGCGCTGGGTGAGCATCAGCTCCTTGGCGATGTTGGGGCCAACAACGCGGGGCAGCAGGTAGTGGCAGGCGCAGTCGGGGATCAGACCCACCTGGCCGAAGGCCACGATGAACATGGCGTTGTCAGCCACCAGGGCGATGTCGCCAGCCATCAGCAGGGAGGTGCCGGCGCCGGCGATGGCGCCGTGAGCAGCGGTGATGACGGGCTTGGGGAAGGTGTTCAGCAGGGTGGTGAAGCCGCCGGCCACGGTCATGAAGTCAAAGAAGGCTTCCTCGGTGGTGATGGACTTCATCTCAGCGATGTCGCCGCCGGCGCAGAATGCGCGGCCCTCGGCGTTGAGAATCACGCAGCGGACAGCGTCGTCATCCCGGGCAGCCTCGAAGGCGGTGGTCAGATCAGCGAAGATCTGCTTGTTCAGGGAGTTCATAGCCTTGGTGCGGTTCATGCTGACAACAGCAACGGCGCCTTCCACGCGATACAGGACGGTTTCCAGTTCCATAGTAATCGTGCTCCTTTTATTATAATTCTTGGGTCTACAGGAATAATTCCCATGCTAATACAAAATAAATTATACCACACGGGTCAGGGATTGAAAAGGGTGATTTTTGAAAAAATCCGGGAGAATGCAGGGTTCCCGGCCCTTTCGGCGCGAAGGGTACCTTCCCACTGTATGCGCGCCCAGCCGGTGGGCGCGCTTCTGTACGGCGTCACAATGAGAAAGCGGCAGCCCCACCAAAGACCAAACGGCACAGCCCCCCAGGTCCCCACAAACCAGAGAGGGGAAATCCAAAGGGAGAGAACCTCTCTCCCTTTGGTGCTCTTTCCCCCATTTCTCCAGAGAAATGGGGCCCTGCCGGAGGCAATTATCCCCGCACGAACATGCGGACCAGGGCGTCCTTGGCCTTGGTGTAGGGCATGTACCGCATGGGCAGGTCCAGCCAGGTGGCCTTGTCCACGATGGACCGGTGGTGGGAGAAGGTGTCGAAGCTCCGCTTGCCGTGGTAGCTGCCCATGCCGCTGTTGCCCACGCCGCCGAAGCCCATGTGGTGGGTGGCCAGGTGGATGATGGTGTCGTTGACGCAGCCGCCGCCGAAGGAGCAGGTGTTCATCACCTTGTCCCGGTTCTTTTTGGACTGGGTGAAGAGATACAGGGCCAGGGGCTTTTCCCGGCTGGTGACAAACTCGATGGCCTGATCCAGGCTGTCCACGGGGATGATGGGCAGGATGGGCCCGAAAATCTCCTCCCCCATGGGCTTGGATTGGGCCTCCAGGGTGTCCGCCACCAGGGTGGGGGCGATCCAGCCGCTGTCTCCCAGGGGGTCGTCCCGGTGGCCGCCGCCGAAGAGGATCTTCTCCCCCTCCAGCAGGCCCTGGAGCCGGTTGTAGTGCTTCCGGTTGATGATGCGGACGAAGTTTTCGTTGTGGAGGGGGTCCCGACCCAGCATCCGCACGAACTGCTTTTTCAGCTCTGCCACCAGCTGGTCCTTCACCCTCCGGTCCACCAGGCAGTAGTCCGGGGCCACGCAGGTCTGGCCGGCGTTTAAGAGCTTGCCGAAGGCCAGGCGCTTGGCGGTGAGGGGGATGTTGGCGGTCTTGTCCACGATCACCGGGCTCTTGCCCCCCAGCTCCAGGGTGACGGGAGTCAGGTTCCGGGAGGCCTTTTCCATCACCAGCTTGCCCACGTCCAGGCTGCCGGTGAAGAAGATGTAATCAAACCGCTGCTCCAAAAGGGCGGCGTTCTGCTCCCGGCCGCCCTCGATCACCGTGACCCAGTCCGGGTCAAAGACGGCGGCGATGAGCTCCGCCATGGCCCGGCTGGCGTGGGGGGCATAGGCGCTGGGCTTTAAGATGACACAGTTGCCCGCGGCCACCGCCCCCACCAGGGGGTCCAGGCTTAGCAGGTAGGGGTAGTTCCAGGGGGACATGATGAGCACCACGCCCTGGGGCTCCGGCAGCTCGTAGCTGGCGGAGGGAAGCTGGGCCAGGGGGGTGGGGTGATAGGTGGGCTTGGCCCACTGGGGGGCTTTTTTGATCTGCCAGGCCAGCTCGTCCAGGCACAGGCCCACCTCGCACATGTAGCCCTCGGGGGCGGACTTGTGCAGGTCGGCTTTTAACGCCTCCAAAAGCTGCTTTTCCCGGGCCTTCATCTCGGCCTTCAGCCGCTGAAGGGCGGCCACCCGGACGGACATGGGGCGGGTGGCGCCAGTGCGGAAATAGGCCCGCTGGCGGGCTACGGTCTCCTGAATGTACTCCACATGGTTTTCGGCTGCAGTGGTCATGCCCACACCTCCTCCAGAATGGCGAGAATGTCCTCATAGTCCGCCTGGGCGGGGTTCACGATGATGGCCCCGTCGTTGAGGGCGGTGCGGGCCACAGCGTCGAAGTCCTCCTTCTTCACCTTGCCGGTGGCGGTCAGGGTGGTGGGCAGGCCGGTGAGGTCGGACAGCTCCTGGCGCAGGTCGGTGAGGAAGGCGATGGTCCGCTCGGCCCGCTGGCCGGCGGGGGTCTCGGCGTAGATCTCAGGTCCTGCCAGGTAAAGGAGAAGCTCTCCGTACCGCTCCCGGCAGGTGTCCAGGTTGTACTTCATAACGGCGGGGAGCAGAATGGTCATGGCGTCCCCGTGGGCCACCCGGCACACCCCGCCCAGGGCGTGGCCGATGGCGTGGACCAGGCCCACCATAGAGTTGGAAAAAGCCGCGCCGGCCAGAAGGCTGCCGTTTGCCATCACCATCCGGGCCTTCCGGTCCTTTCCGCTTCGCACCACAATGGGCAGGGCGCGGGCCAGCTGGCCCATGGCCTTCTCCGCAAAGGAGTCGCTCACCGGGTTGCGCTGGAGGCAGGTGGCCGCCTCGATGGCGTGGACCAGGGCGTCAAAGCCCGTGGAGGCGGTGATCCGGGGAGGCAGGGTCTCGGTCATCCGGGGGTCCAGCACCGCCACGTCGGGGAGGAGGTGGTAGCTGAGAAACTCCATCTTGACCTTGGTTTCGGGGTTGTTCACCACGGCCACCAGGGTGGCCTCGCTGCCGGTTCCGGCGGTGGTGGGCACCGCCACGAAGGGCACGTGCTCCCCCCGGGGCAGAACCTCGGCTCCGGCGGCGTCCAGCAGGTCATGGCCCGCCTGGGACAGGACCATGCCCACCCCCTTGGCGGTGTCGATCACCGAACCGCCGCCCACGGCGATGAGGCTGTCGCAGCCCAGCTGACGGTAGAGGGCGGCGATGCGGTTGACCACCTGAATGGAGGAGTCCGGCGGGATCTGGCAGAAGGTCTCCACAGCGGTCATGCCCCCCTGGACCAGGGCGGCCTGGACGGTGGCGACGGTGCCCACCTTTTCCAGCCCCTCGTCGCTGAGCAGAAGGGGACGGAAGGCCCCCAGGGTGTTCAGTTCGTGGGGGATGTGCTCAAGGGCCTCCACGCCGGAGAGGATTTTTGTGGGGAGCTTGAATTCGTAGTATGCGGACATTTCAGTTTACCTCCAAACAGTACCGCCCCATAGACCCGGGCGGAGGATACTTCCTTCTTGGGCAGCCGTTTCAGAATGCGCTTGGCTAAAATGGCGGGGAACAAATAGGCCTCGGCCAGGTCCACGCACCGGACGAAGGGCATGGCGATGCCCATGTTCCCCTTCAGCACAAACTTGTGCTGGGCGTAGGCCTGGGCCACGCTGATCTGGCCGGTAAAGACCCGGAAGGCGTCAGCGGGGCTTTTAAAGCGGATGGTCACGTCCCCTTCCGCGTCCTGGGGCAGCTTCTGAAAACCCTGGTCAGTGCCGGTGACGGTGAAGCCCCGGGCGCCGGGAATTTCCAGCTTCAGGCTCTTGCCCTTGGGCCAGTTCTTCGCCTCGGCCCGGACCCGGCTGTCTGCCTGGGACAAATATTTCAGCGCGCGGAACAGGCAGGTGGAAACCAGGCTGCAAGTGGCGCACTGCATACACATTTTTATGGATCCTTTGGCCACAGATCCATCCCTCCTTCGGTAATCGCTGATTCCACACAGGAAATGTGGGAGTTGCTTCCATCATACCGCGGATGGGATAAGATTGCAAGGAAAAAGAAACGGCCCTTCATGAGAAGGACCGTTCGAGCTATTTAGCTCCCCCTCTGGGGGAGCTTTTTTTGTTTTATAGGGTGGTCAATTCTGTCCTTCCGCCCAGGCCTGGATGATGGCGGCGGCGACGGGACCCAGCGCGCTGCCGCTGCCCCCCTGCTCGGCCACCAGGGCCAGGGCGATCTGGGGGTCCTCATAGGGGGCGAAGCACACCAGCACCGCGTTGGAGGTCTCCTCCCCGGTGACCTGGGCCGAGCCGGTCTTGGCCCCGGCGGTCACCGGCAGGGACCGGAAGGCGCCGGACAGGGACCCGCTCTGGGTCACCGCCAGCATCCCCTCCTTGATGGCGTTCAGGTTCTCCTCCGACAGGGTGAGCTTTCCCAGGGTGACGGGGGTGTAGGGCGCCTCCCCCTCCGCCTGCTTCAGAATGTGCACCTGCTTCCGCTCGCCCCCGCCCACCAAAGTGGCGGTCATGTGGGCCAGCTGGAGGGGGGTGAAGCGGTTGTTCTCCTGGCCAATGGCGGCGGAGAGGACGCTGCCCTCATACCAGGTGCCCCCGATGGACTGGGTGTAGGCAGGACCGGCCACCACCCCCGCCTGCTCCCCAGCCAGCTCGATGCCCGTCTTGACCCCCAGGCCCAGGGCACGGGCGTAAATATCCAGGGTTTCAATACCCACCCGGCGGCCGGCGTCGTAGAAGAACACGTTGCAGGAGTCGGCAATGGCCTGGGAGACGGTCTCCAGGCCGTGGGTCCGGCCCTCCTGGCGGTAGAGCCAGCACTGGGGCTGGGGGCTTTTATAATAGGTGTACCGGCCGGTGTCCAGAATCTGGGTCTCCGGGGTGAGGAAGCCCTCCTCCAAAGCGGCGGCGGCGGTGACCAGCTTGAAGGTGGAGCCGGGGGCGTACAGCCCCTGAACCGCCCGGTTCATGAGGGGGTGGGCCGGGTCCTGAGACAGGACTTCATACGCCGCAGAAAAGTCTGCGGTGTCGTACCCCGGCAGGCTCACCATGGCCAGCACTCCGCCGTCCTCCACGTCCAGCACCACCGCCGCCCCGCCGGGGGACTGAGGGTTCCGGTCCAGAAAAGCGGTCAGGGCCTCCTGGGCGGCGGTCTGGATGTCCTTGTCCAGGGTGAGGGTTACGTCCTTTCCCGGCTGGGGGGTGACAGAGTAGGACTGGCCGGTGACCTGGCCGGACCGGTCGATTTCCACCACCCGGGTGCCGGGGGTGCCGCGGAGCAGAGCCTCAAAGGCCGCCTCGGCCCCGTCCTTGCCCACCAGGGCGTCCATGGCATAGCCCTGGTCCTGATAGGTCTCCCACTCCTGGGGGCTCATGGCACCCACCCGGCCCAGAAGGTGCGGGGCCAGGCCGCCGCTGCTCTCCCGGGTAACGGCGGGGACGAGAGTAACCCCGGTGAGGGCCTCCTCTTTGATCCGGGCCAGGAGACGGGACGTCACCGGCTGGATGGACCCCTCTCCGGACCAGGCGACCCCCTCCTCCTGGCAGAGGACCGCCAGCCGGCGGAGAACGGTCTCCGGGCAGTCCTCCGCCAAGTCCGCCCGCCACTGGGTTACGTCCTGGGCCAGGACCTCCCCGTTCCGGTCCAGGAGGCGGCCCCGGGCGGCGGGGACCGTCTCCACCTGGGCGATGCTCCGCTGGGATTTTTCATAGTAGGCTGCCCCGGAGACCACCTGGAGATTCCAGAGCAGGCCCACAAACACCACCAGCAGGGCGGCGAAAAAAGCGGCAGCGGGAATGAGACGGGTCAGACGCATAAATTACCTCCTTTTCCCCCCTTGGCTCCCCCTCTGGGGGAGCTGTCAGCGAAGCTGACTGAGAGGGCGGTGCAGCGTGGATTGACGCGCAAGCCTTTAGGGTGGAGTAGAAACTTAGATATTGGGGGGTTGTTCCTACGGACAGGCCGTTCTTCCCTTCCACATTGAGTCGCCCTCTCAGTCTTCGGGCCTGTGGCCCGAATCCAGCTCCCCCAGAGGGGGAGCTTTTTTATGGGCGCTTCTTCTCCCTCCCCACCAGCAGAACCGCCAGGGGGAACAGGGCGGCGGAGAGGAGAAGCTCCGGGCCCGCAATGCGCAGGCAGGCGGCAAAAGACGCGCCGGTGAGCCAGTGGCCCAGCACCAGCAGGATCTCCCACCCCGCCAGCACCGCGCCGGTCCGCAGCCAGTTCCCCCAGAACCCCCACCGCCGGGGAAACACCGCCCCGGCCACACCCCCGGCCAGGGGCAGCAGAGCCAGCACCCAGGGAGAGGCCCCGGAAAACAGGCACAAAAATCCCCCCAGCAGGCCGTATCCCGCCCCCCGGTCCGCCCCCTGGAAAAGCCCCAGCAGGCACACGACAGAAGGCAGCAGCCAGGGGCTCACCCCCCACACCGGGAACCAGGCCAGCAGCCCCCGCTGGAGAAGAAAGGCCAGGACCACCGCCAGGGTCCCCCGAACCGCCCCCATCTACTGATCCTCCCAAAAGGCGGTGACCACAAAGACCTGGCCCAGGTTGTCCAGGTCCGCCGCCGGGGTGAGGATGGCGGACCGGGTGAGGCCCCCGGGGTCCTCCTCCAAGGCGGTCACCCGGCCCACCACCAGACCGGAGGGGTAGCTCTCCTGGGCGGCGAAGGTCACCACCCCCTCCCCTGCCCGCACCGGATCCTCTTTGGTGAGACAGGTGAGCTTCAGCTTCCCCTGGGGCAGCAGGGAAAGATCCCCCTCCAAAGGCCCCAGGACCCCGGAGGATGTGGCCATCCCCGCCATCTGGAAGGACCCGTCGCAGAGCAGGGTAACCGCTGCCCAGCTGCCCCCGGCCTCCTTCACCCGGCCCACCAGCGCGCCTCCCGCGTCAATCACGCACTGGCCGGCCCGGACCCCCTGGCTGGTTCCTTTGTCAATGGTGACCGTCCCCTGCCAGTTGTCCGGGGACCGGGCGATCACCCAGGCCGGTTCCAGGGTCAGGTCCTGGCTGACGGCGGTGAAGTCCAGCAGGGACCGAAGGCGCTGGTTTTCCGCCGCGGCCAGCAGGCCCGCCTGGGCCTCCTTCTCCCGCTCCTCCAGCTCCTGCCGCAGGGCGGCGTTCTCCTCCCGGAGCCGGTCGATCCCCTGAAAATAGTCGGAAACCTGCCGGATCTGCTCCGACGCCGCCGAAAAAAGGCGCAAAAAAGGCCGCGACGCCGTCTCCAACAGACTGCGGGGCGGCCCGGCGGTCCCCTTCAGGACCAAAGCCAGCGCCGCCGCCAGCAGGCTCAGAGACAGAGCCGCGGTTGCGATCACGATCCACTTGTGGCGGAATGGTTGTTTCAAAGGGCGTCCTCCTCCCGCCCGGCTGACAGGGCGAGACAGTCCACACCGAAATCCAGCAGCATGCGCCCCAGGCGGCAGACGGGCAGGCCCACCACCGCGCTGTAGTCCCCCTGGATGCCCTCCACCAGCAGAGCCCCCAGGCCCTGGATGCCGTAGGCTCCGGCCTTGTCCATGGGCTCCCCGGTGCGGACGTACCGGGCGATCTCCTGGGGTGTGAGGTGCCGGAAGGTCACCTGGGTCACCTCCACCTGGGATACCACCCGGTCCCCCTGGCAGACGGTGATACCGGTGCACACCTCATGGCTGCGGCCGGAGAGGGCGGCAAGCATCTCCTCCGCCTGGGCGGGAGAGGCGGGCTTGCCCAGAATCTCCCCGTCCCGGACCACCACGGTGTCCGAGCCGATGACGATGGCCTCCGGGTCCTCCTGGCGGGCTGCCCACAGGGCCTTCTCCCGGGAGAGGGCCTCCACCAGCTGCCGGGCGGGCAGGCCGGAGAGGGCGGTTTCGTCGATTTCCGGTGCTTTGGTTGTAAACTCCAGTCCCATCTTCCCCAGCAGCTCCTTCCGGCGGGGAGATTGGGACGCTAACACTATTTTCATCGGTTTCCTCCGTTTTTTCCATCGAATTTGGGTGGGTGGGGATTTTTTCTCCGGGGGCTCACTCCACCCCGCGGTAATACAATCCCCGGGTGAACCCTTCCGGCGGGTCTGGCTGGCCGGTGCGGTAGGCAGCAAACACCCGGGCGCAGGCTTCTGCGCTCTCCCGCAGGAAGGACAGGCGGGCGTAGGTCACCCCCGTGCGCTGCCAGTCCGCTTTCTTGTCCGCCAGCCACAGGATTTTGGCGTTGAACAGCTCGTTCCGGCAGCCCCAGGCCTTTTCCACGGGGAAGTCCTCCCCCTTCCGGTCCCGGAGGGACTGGGGACTTTCCTCACAGTGACAGCCCCGGCCCCGGTTTTTCAGGATGCAGTTCTCTGTGAGCATCAGGGGCAGGCGGCCGTAGACCAGCAGCTCCGTGTCCAGGGGCTTGCTCAGGTCCCGGATCTGGGCCAGCTTGCTCTCAAAGGACACCGCGGCGGAGGCAAAGCCCAGGCAGGCCAGCTCCCCGGCGGTGAGGCTGTTGGTGAGCCCCAGCCCAAAGTCTCCCCGGGGAATCAGGCCGTAGTCTCTTGCCAGAGAAAGCTGGCCCATGTGCCCCAGCAGGGCCGACTGCACCCCCGCCCTTTGGGCGGCGGCCAGCTCCTGTTCCAGCCGGGGCCGCTCCCGGTCCCAAGCCACCCGGGGCAGGACGGTTCCGAACTCCACCGCCGGGTAGTCTTTCACCAGCGCCGCCACTTCTTCCTCGTGGGCGGCGATCTCGTCGCAGGGCAGATACACCAGGGCCGGATCCTGGTCCAGGATTTCCCGGGAAACCTGGGCCCACCGGCGGAAGGACAGGGAAAAGACAGGCGGGTTCTCACGTCCTCGCACCCGCTCGGGCGGGGTAAAGGGTAAGGTCCGCCGGGAAGGCAGGGCCGTGCGGGCCTCGTCCAGCCCCGCCAGCACCTCCCGCCGCAGGGCGTTCAGGGCGGACATGGGAACGGACAGGCCAGGCTCCACCTCCGCCTCCACAGCCTGGGCGGCGTAGACGGTTCCCCCGGTCTTGGCCAGCTGGGTCTGGATCTGCTCCTCCGTCACCGCCCGGCTGCGGGCGGCCTCGGGGACCGGTCCCTGGGCCCTGGCGGTGTGACCGGCCTCGTCCCAGGCGGTGACGGACAGGGGCTGGTCCTTCTTCACCTGGGCACCAAACCAAACGGGGGTCAGCTTGTGCTCCCCCCGGCTGTAAGTCTGCCTGGCTTTTTCAAACAGCGCCGCCGGGTCCTTTGTCCCTTCGGGCCGGGTGCCGAACATGGCGGGGCCTTTCTGGTCGTTGTAGTAGCCCTGGGTGAACCCCTGGCGGGAAAAGGCGGCTTCCAGCTCCCCTAGCTCCTGGCGGGTGGGCTCCCGGTGCTCCCGGAGGGCGGCGGCGTAGATCCCCGTGACAACAGAGACGTACTCCGGCCGCTTCATGCGGCCCTCGATTTTCAGGCAGGCAACCCCCATCTCCTCCAGCTCCCTTAGCTCACCGGCCAGGGACATGTCTTTTAACGAGAGGGGGTGGCTGTTCCCCTTGTCCCCCGGCCAGCGGAAGGCCAGGCGGCAGGGCTGGGCGCACAGGCCCCGGTTGCCGCTGCGTCCCCCCAGCACGGCGGACAGGAAGCACTGGCCGCTGTAGCACATGCACAGGGCCCCGTGGACGAAGATCTCGATCTCCACCGGGGACCTGGCGCACAGATTCTCAATGGCGGACCGGGACAGCTCCCGGGACAGAACCACCCGGGTCATCCCCAAATCCGCGCAGGCTTTAATGCCGTCCAGGTCGTGGACGGTCATCTGGGTGGAGGCGTGAAGGTCCACGTCGGGAACGGTGTCCCGCAGGAGCCTGGCCACCCCCAGGTCCTGGACCAGGATAGCGTCCACCCCGGCGTGGGAGGCAAAGGCCGCAGTCTCGGCGGCCAGGGGCAGCTCCCGGTCGGACAGGAGGGTGTTCAACGTCAGGTAGACCTTGGTTCCCCGCAGGTGGCAGTATGCTACCCCCCGGGCCAGGTCCTCCAGGGAAAAATTCTTTGCGTTGCGGCGGGCGTTTAAGGGGCCGCAGCCCAGATAGACCGCGTCCGCCCCGGCCTGGACCGCGGCGGTCAGGGCCTCAGGGGAACCGGCCGGCGCCAGAAGCTCCATGCAGGCGGCCTCCTTACTTCTTTTCCTTGGTCTCCGGCTTGGCGGCTTTTTCCGCCCGGGCGGCCTTGCGGGCCTCCCGCTTCTGCTCCGCCAGCTCCTTGGACAGGCGGGCATTTTCGTCCAGGGCCTGCTTCAGTTGGGCCCGGAGATTGTCGGACACCTGCCGCTCCTTGCTGTACTTGTCCGCCAGGTTCAGGGCGGAGAGCACCGCCCCGTCGGTAATGGAGAGGGTGGTGCCGGTCATGGCCTGGTCCATCTCCTTGTTCACAAGGTCGGCGCACTGCTGGATGTAGCTTTCGTCCTCCTCCGCCAGGATGCGGTAGGTCTGGTGGTGGATATGAATGGTCACCCGGTTTGCCATATACTCTTCCTCCTTCGAGGGTATTTTCTTTAGAATGGTTTATTATACCATGTTTCGACACAGTTTGGTAGTCCCCTCATTGCCCCTGATCCCTTGTCAATTCTTCCGCTTTCCTGTAGAATAAGAGGATACCACAGGAAAGGAGGCCTTCGTCATGGCCAACGGGATGTTTTTCCCCGGCAGCATTCTCTCCCTCCACCGGAAGGCGGCGGACCGGCTGCTGGCAGCGGACAACGGGGACGCGGCCCTGCTCTACTTAGCCCTGCTGGAGGGAAAGAACGGCTCGGACCTGAAGTGGGACGCGGCCCGGCTGGAGGCCGCCTACAAGGCCCTCATCACCATGAAGCTGGCCGACCCCACCCAGCCGGTCACCAATGCCCCCGCTCCCAAGCTGGAGGACGACCGGCCCCCGGAATACACCGCCCAGGACATCACCCAGGCCCTCCAGAACGGCGGGGGCTTCGCCGGGCTGGTGCCCGAGGTGGAGCGGCTGCTGGGCAAGGTCCTGTCCACCGCCGATTTAAAGCTTCTCTACCAGCTTTCCGACTTTTACGCCCTGCCCCCGGAGGTGATCCTCACCCTGGTGGGCTGGTGCATGGAAAAAACCGCCAAGCGGTACGGTCCCGGCCGGAAGCCCACCCTGCCTCAGATCAAGCGGGAGGGGTACAAGTGGTACAAGGCCGGGGTCACCACCCTGGACGCCGCCGACGCCTATCTCCGCCGCCAGCAACTGCTGGGCACCCGGGGCATGGAGATCATGGCCATTCTGGGCATCCGGGACCGGGGTCCGGTACCCCAGGAGGAGGAGTTCCTCACCGCCTGGATTCAGATGGACTTCCCCGACGACGTGCTCCGGCTGGCCTACGAGCGCACCGTGTTCCAGCTGGCCCCGGAGAAGTTCCGGTGGAGCTATATGAACGGGATTCTGGTCCGCTGGAACCAGCAGGGGCTGAAAACCGTGGCCGCCATCCAGGCAGCGGAAGCCCGCCGGAAGCCGTCCTTTCCCCAGAACAAACCCCAGGAGGGCCCCTCGGCCATGCCCTCGGACGACATTGGCCGCATGATCGAGCAGGCCCGCCGGGCCGGCAAGGAGGGATAACCCATGGCATACAGCGAAGAGATCATCGCCCGGGGAGAGCTGCGGCTGAAGCAGGCCCAGCAGGCCCACCGGGACAAGCAGGAGGCCCTCCGCCGGGAGATCTACGCCAAGCTCCCCCGCACGAAAGAAATCGACGGCCAACTGCGGAAAACCGCTCCCCGGATTCTGGCCGCTGCCCTGCGGAAGGGGCTGGACCAGCAGGCGGCTCTGGCGGCCCTGCGCCGGGAGAACCTGGCTCTCCAGGACGAGCAGGCGGCCCTGCTGGCCCGGGAGGGGTACCAGGTGGACGCTTTGGACGACACCCCCCTGTGCCCCTTGTGCGACGACCGGGGGTGGAAGGGCCCGGAGATGTGCCGGTGCCTGAAAAAGCTGTGCCAGGAGGAGCAGATCAAGAGCCTGTCCTCCCTGCTGGACTTGGGGGAGCAGTCCTTTGAGACCTTCCGGCTGGACTACTACGACAGCCAGGTCTGGCAGCCCTTCAACCGCTCCCCCCGGGAGAACATGGAGTTTATTCTGTCCACCTGCCGCAGCTACGCAGAGTTTTTTGATTCTCCCGCTCATAAAAACCTGTTTCTCAACGGCAGCCCCGGCCTGGGCAAGACCTTCCTGTCCGCCTGCATCGCCCGGGTGGTGTCGGAAAAGGGCTACTCGGTGGTGTACGACACGGCGTCCAACATCTTCGCCCGGTTTGAGGCCAGGAAATTTGCCCGGGCCGGCGAGGAGGCCCGCCAGGCGGAGGCGGATACCCGGCGGTACCTCACCTGCGACCTGCTGATTCTGGACGACCTGGGCAGCGAGTTCACCACCCCCTTCGTCCAGGCGGCCTTGTACGAAGTCATCAACACCCGGCTGGTAGAGGGGAAGCGGACAGTGATCTCCTCCAACCTGAATTTGCCCGGCATCCGCCAGCGCTATACCCCCCAGGTGGCCTCCCGCCTGGAGGGCGAATACCTCTCCCTCCCCTTCTTCGGCCAGGATATCCGGCAGGTGAAGAAGCAGAGAGGGTGAGAACGTGACCACGCCCTTGGCTCTCCCTCTGGGGGAGCCAAGAAGATTGTGGTTTTCCACACGCTGTTGAAAAAAACCGACCCACTCGGGTGAGCGGGTCGGTTTTCTGTTTCTTATCCCAACAAAAGTTCCTTATATTCCTCCACGGACCGGACCTGGCCCACGGCGGAGAGGGAGACCTGGTCCCAGCGGAAGATTTCCTCGGCCAGTGCCATCACGTCCTGACGGGTGACGGCGTTGTAGGCGGCGATGATCTCCTCGGCGGAGAGAATCTCCCCGCTGAAGAGCAGGGACCGCCCCGCGTGGCTCATCCGGGACTGGGTGGACTCCAAGCCCATGACCACGTTGGCCTTGGACTGCTCCCGGGCCCGCTCCAGCTCTTCATCGGTGGGGCCCTCCGCCTTGAACTGGGTAATCACCCGGCGGATGGTCTCCAGGGCCTTGCCCTCGGTCTCCCGGTTCAGGGCGGTGTAGACGCAGAACACGCCGGTCTCCGCGTGGCCCGCCCCGTAGGAGTAGACGGAGTAGCACAGCCCCTGCCGCTCCCGCACCTGCTGGAACAGCCGGGAGGACACCCCGCCGCCCAGAATGGACGACAGCAGCTGGAGGGCAAACCGCTTGGGGGAGTTGTAGCTGAGCCCCGGGAAGGCCAGGGTCAGGTGGTTCTGCTCGATGGATTTTGTGGTGGTCACAAAGCTGGGGGTGTACACCGCCGGGGTCAGGACCGGGGCCGGACCGGGCTCCAGGGTGGAGAACCGGCGGCGGATGTCCTCCAGAACCTCTTCGGTGAAGCTCCCCGCCAGGGCCACCACCGTGTTGTCCGCCCGGTAGTGGCGGCGGTGATAGTCCCGGAGAAAGTCCCCGGTCATGGGCTCCAGGGTCTCCGGCCGACCCAGGATGGGACGGGAGAGAGAATTGCCCTGAAAGACCGCCCCGAAGAGCTTTTCCCCGCAGAGATCGTCGGGGGTGTCCTCATACATGTCGATTTCCTCCAGGATCACCCCCCGCTCGGTCTCCACCGCCTCCTGGGTGAAGGAGGAGCCGTAGACCATGTCCCAGAGGATGTCCAGGGCCTGGGGCAGGTGGTCGTCCAGGGCCCGGCCGTAGAAGCAGGTGCACTCCTTGGTGGTGAAGGCATTCATCTGGCCGCCGATGGCGTCGGTTTCCCGGGCAATGTCGGCGGCGGTGCGGCGGCTGGTGCCCTTGAAGAGCATGTGCTCAATGAAGTGGGCGGCGCCGGACTCCTGGGGGCTTTCCTCCCGGGAGCCGCCCCCCACCCAGATGCCCAGGGCGGCGGACCGGACCGTGTCGATTTTTTCCGTGACGAGGCGCACCCCGTTGGGGAGGGTTTCGATGTGGACCATTGGGTGTGTTCTCCTTTATGGTGTCAGCGTTTCTTCTCCATGGTGGTGCCCAGGGATTTTTCAGAAATGGCCTCCAGGAGCACCGCGTGCTCCATGCGGCCGTCCAGGACGGTGACCGACCCCACCCCGTGCTCCACGGCGTGGATGCAGTTCATGGTCTTGGGGATCATGCCCCCGGCGATGAGGCCGCTGTCGATG
The DNA here is from genome assembly GCA_004551945.1 of Clostridiales bacterium. Classification (GTDB taxonomy): domain Bacteria; phylum Bacillota; class Clostridia; order Oscillospirales; family Oscillospiraceae; genus Evtepia. The sequence continues at coordinate 50,558 of SFPN01000001.1, forward strand.
AGCTCCTTTGCCCGGCCCACGTCCATCTTGGCGATGCGGGTGGACTGGTTGTGGCTGTCCACCAGGATGCCGTCGGTGTCCGTGAGGAACACCAGCTTGTCCGCGCCCACGGCCTCGGCCACCGCGCGGGCGGCGTCGTCGGCGTTGCAGTTGATGGCAGATCCCTTCTCGTCCCGGGCAATGGGAGAGACCACGGGCAGGTAGCCCCCGTCCAGCAGGGTGGTGAGCAGCCGGGGCTCCACCTTGGTGATGGTGCCCACCAGGCCCAGGGCCTTGTCCTTCTGCCGGGCGGTGATGAGGCCGCCGTCCCGGCCGGAGACGCCGCAGGCCTTGGCGCCGATCCGGTCCAGGGCGCCCACGATGGACTTGTTCACCCGGGCGGACAGGGCCATTTCCGCCCCGTCCAGCACGGCCTGATCGGTGACCCGGTAGCCGTTTTCAAACTTGGTCTCCACGTTCAGCTTGTCCAGCAGGGCGGAGATCTCCTTTCCGCCCCCGTGAACCAGGATCACCCGCACGCCAACAGACTGGAGGGCGGCGGCGTCCTCTAAGATAGTATCCGTAGAAGAGGCGTCCAGGGCGGCCCCGCCGTACTTAATCACCAGGGTGCGGCCCTCATACCGGCGGAGCAGGGGCAGCACATCCAGCAGGGCGCGGACCTTGCTCATGCCGTCCATGCCGTGCTGCACGTCGTACTCGTGGAGGAACTGCTTGGCATACTCCACGTCGGAGGGGCAGTCGATATACTCAATGCCCCGCTTCTGGCGGGTCTCCGCTCCCTTGCCGGTGAGAAGGATCACCGTGGGCACGTCGCAGCCCATCACCGCCTGGCGGATGGCCTCGCCCCGGTCGGGGACGATGGAGTAGTCGCAGTCCTGAGCCTCCACATACTGGGCAATGTCCCGGCAGATCTCCTCCACCGGCTCCTCCCCGGCGTCCTCCTCGGTGAGGATCACCAGGTCGGAATACTGGCCGGAGATCTCCCCCAAGTCCTTCCGGCGGTCATAGGCCTTGTAGCCCGGGCAGCCGAAGACGGTGACAATGCGCTTGCCGGGGTACTCCTCCTTCACCGACTGGAACAGGGTCTCAAAGGACAGGCGGTTGTGGGCGTAGTCCACGATGACGGAGACCTTCTCGTCGGCGTTGGTGTAGACCTCCATCCGTCCGGGGACCCGGGCTTTCATGAGGCCGGCAAAGGCGTACTGCTCGGGGATGCCCAGGGCCTCGCACACCGCCAGGGCGGCCAGGGCGTTCTGGACGTTGAACAGGCCGGGCATAGTCAGCCGGAACTCCCGGCTGTACCGGGGGGTCTTCACCCGGAAGAGGATGTCGCCTCCAGCCTTGCGGATCTGGGAGCCGAAGATGGTGGCGGAGGGGTCCTTTCGGGAGAAGGTGATGATCCGGGGGCAGTTCTTCCGGGCGGCTTCCAGCACCCGGTCGGCGTGATCGGTGTCCAGGTTCACGCAGGCAGCGGCTGCCTGGGCAAAGATCCGCAGCTTGGAGGAGAAGTAGTCCTCAAAGTCCGGGTGCTCGATGGGAGAGATGTGGTCCATGCCGATGTTCAGGAACACGGCGGCGGCAAACTCCACGTTCTTCACCCGGTCGTATTTCAGGGCCTGGCTGGAGACCTCCATGGTCATGTAGCGCATGTCGGTGTCCACGCCGTTGGCAAAGTGGCGCTCTAAGTCCAGGGGCTCGGGGGTGGTCAGGTGGGACTCGAACTTCTCCACCCCGTCGTAGGTCTCGATGGAGGAGATCACGCCGCTGGGCTTCTGCTTCTTGGCGGCCAGATACTCGTCAAAGATATACTTTAAGTAGTAGGTGGTGGAGGACTTTCCCTTGGTGCCGGTGATGCCCACCACGCTGAGCTTGGAGGAGGGGTGGTTGTAGTAGAAATCAGCCAGCAGGGCCATAGACAGGCGGACGTCGCTGACCTGGAGGCAGGGCAGGTCCACCTCTTCATAGGGCTTTTCAGCAAGATAGGCGAAGGCCCCCTGCTCCTTGGCGGACTGGAGGAACTCCACCTTGAAGTGAGCGCCCTTGCAGATGAAGAGGGTGCCGGGGATCACCTGGCGGGAGTCGCAGCTGACCAGGGCCACCTCCCGGGTGAGAGGAGCTCCGGCGAAGTTCAGGAGCAGGTTCTTTTTCTGGAGCAGCTGAATGTAATCCCCCAGGGGGTAAAGGGTCAGGTTCATGGGACATCGTCCTTTCTCTGGTAAAGGTTGTGCAGAACCGGCAGGAGCGGGCGATTCGTGAATCGCCCCTACCAACAGGGTTCGCACCACGGATTATGGATGAAACCGTTGTTTTGCGGCTTAAATATTCCGCAGCTGTTTGCCGCAGCGGAGGATGGCCTGCTCGGCCAGAACCTCCATGGCGTCGATATAGTAAGGGGGCAGGCTGTGGAGGCTCCGGTACACCGACAGCTCCGTGCAGCCCAGAATGGCGCAGTCGCAGCCGGCGGCGCGGAGAAAGGCGTCAATCTCCGCAAACTTCTCCCGGGAGCCGGTCTCCCCCCGCTTGATCTCGTCGTAAATGATGGACATCACCGTTTTTTGCAGATCCTCCGGCGGGGTCACGGCGGCCAGCCCCGCGGCCTCCAGCTCCTTCTGGTAGATGCCGGTGCGCACGGTGCCGTCGGTGGCCAGGATGCCCACGGTTTTCTTCCCGGCGGCCTGGATGGTCTTCACCGTCTCCCGGATCATGTGGATGATGGGGATGTGCAGCTGGGCCTGGAGCCGGTCGGCAAAGTAGTAGCTGGTGTTGCAGGGGATGGCCAGGTGGGTGCAGCCGGCGTTTTCCAGGAGCTTGGCGCCGGCCAGCAGATGCTGAAAGACCTCTTCCTCCCGTCCGCCTAAGATGCCGGCGGTGCGGTCTGGGATCTTGGCGTCGCTCCAGATGAGCACCCGCAGGTGCTCCTGGTCGGACTCGGCCTGGGTGCGGTCGATGATCCGCTGGTAAAAGGTGTTGGTGGCCTGGGGTCCCATGCCCCCCAACACGCCTAAAATGCCTTCTTTGTTTGTCATAGGCGATACCTCATAGCGTTCCTTCCGGCGGTCGTAGGGGCGATTCAGGAATCGCCCGGACCCCGAAGGGTTTCGCGCCGTTGGCGGGCGCTTCGTGAAGCGCCCCTACAAAATGGGTGTCACGAAGCAAGTTCCGTTCAATTTTTCTTCTCGTAATACTGCTTGTACTTCTTAAAGTGCCCCAGCAGGTTCTTTTTCATGCGGAGGGTGCGGCCGAAGGCCTTGTCCTTCCCGTAAAACAGGGGGGTGACCTCCCTGCCCTGGTCTATGAGGGCCTGCATCTCCTGGTGGTAATCCTTCACGATGTAGTCAAAGGCCACCTTCCGGGGGACCACCCGCCACAGGCTGGGGTTGTCCGCCAGGACGAAGGGCAGGTCCTTCCCCTCCACCCGGTCCTCCACCAGGAGCTTGGCGATGTTGTACCCCGCCCCGGTGACGTAGTAGTTGCTGCGGCCCTGGCGGCAGTTGATCTCAAAGGCCTTGAACTTGCCGTCCCGCTGGTCGTACTTAATGTCGAAGTTGGAGAAGCCCACGTAGTTTAAGTCCTCCAGGAAGGCCTTGAACTTCTGGCACAGCTCTTCATTCACTTCGGTGAGGATCACCGCGTGGTTGCCGATGCCGTGGGGGGTGTGCTCCTCTAAGAGCACGTGGCCCAGGCACATGAGCTTCACCTTGGCGTTCCGGTCGGAGTAGCAGGTGAGCACCCGCATGTAGCTGTCGTCCCCGGGGATGAAGTCCTGGATGATCATGGTGTCCGGGTACCCGGCGGCGTAGACCTTGTCCAGCACCTCCTCCAGGTTCTTCCGGTCGGGGCAGGTAAAGACCTTTTCGTTGCCGGGGAAGGGGTGCTCCCAGTAGGCCACCCCGTTGGAGGGCTTGCAGATATAGGGGGGCTGGAAGGGCAGGGTAAAGTCGTGGCCCATCTCCTTCCGGTAGACGAAGGTCCCCGGGTGGTCGATGCCGTACTTGTCGCACAGCTCGTAGAACTTCTCTTTGTTGATCAGGGTGTTGATGAGATCCCCGTCAATGTAGGCGGCCACGCAGTTGGCGGGGAAGGAATCCTTGTTCTCCGCCGCCAGCTTCACATAGCTGTCCCCGCAGCCGATGACCAGCACGGTTTTATCCCCAAACTCCCGGGCCACCTCGGCCACGTTGTTTCGGAAGGTCTCCGCGTCCTCGTTCTGGGCGCAGACCCGATAGTCGATGATGTCAGAGCCATAGGCCGGGCCGGAGGCGAACTTGCCGTAGCAGACCGACTTGACCCCATAGGCCTCGTGGAAGGCACGGGCCACGCTGTAGACATTGATATCCCCGCCGAAGAGCAGGGGCTGGAAGGTTTGTTCCATGGTTGATGCGCTTCCTTATTGTTATATTTTCCCGGGAAAGAAAGGAGCCGAACAAGGGCCCGACTCCTTTTTTTGTTCCCGTTTTCGGTGTGGTTATACAGGTCTCACGCTGTTTTCTCAGCCGCTTACTCTCGCCACCTGGTAAACGCCCTTGATCTGGTTGAGCTTGTTCATGATGGTGGTCACCTCGCTCTGGGTGCGCACCTCAATGACCAGGCTGATCTTGGCGTAGCCGTCGGGCAGGGCGTTGGCGGTGAAGGACAGGGCGTTGATCTTGGCCGAGGCCAGGATCGTGGCCACGTCCATGGCAAGGCCCGTCCGGTCCTTGCCGATGAGCTCCACGGTGGCCTTGTAGGTGTTCAGGCTGCCCGCGTCCCAGCTGACCTTGATCCAGCGGCCCTTCTCCTCCGGGCGGCTTTGGCCGGTGACGGCGTTGGGACAGTCCGCCCGGTGGACGGACACGCCGTAGCCCCGGGTGATAAAGCCCACGATCTCGTCCCCGGGCACGGGGGTGCAGCACTTGGCAAACTTCACCATACATTCCGTCATGCCCGACACGATGACCCCGGACACGGAGTGCTTCTGGTTGCCCGACTTGGCAACGCCGGAGTCCACCTTGGCCCGGGCGGCCTGCTCGGCGGCCTCCTGGGCGGCCCGCTCGGCGGCGATCTTCTCCGCCTGCTGCCGGTCCTGGTGGACCAGCTCTTCTCTGGTCCGGTTGGCGCACTTCTGGGCGGAGGCGCCGCCGTAGCCAATGGCGGCGTACATCTCCTCCAGGGAGGCGAAGCGCACCTTCTCCAGGATGTGGGGGAGCATCTCGTCGGTGGAGATCATGGCGATGGTGATGCCCAGACGCTTCAGCTCGCCCTCGAACATGGAGCGGCCGGTGGCCACGTTCTCCTCCCGCTTCTCCCGCTTGAACCACTGGCGGATCTTGGAGCGGGCCTGGTTGCTCTTGGCCAGCTTCATCCAGTCCCGGCTGGGACCCTTGGCGTTCTTGGAGGTGATGACCTCCACGATCTCCCCGGATTTGAGCTGATAGTCAAAGCCCACGATGCGGCCGTTGACCTTGGCCCCTGTCATGGAGTTGCCCACGGCGGAGTGGATGGCGTAGGCAAAGTCGATGGGGGTGGCCCCGGCGGGCAGATTGATCACGTCCGCGTTGGGGGTAAAGACGAAAACCTCGTCGGCGAACAGGTCCACCTTCAGGTTGCGGATATATTCCTCGGCCTCGGTGTCCTGCTGGTTTTCCAGCAGACGGCGCACCCAGGCGAAGGTCTCCTCGGTGCCCAGCTGCTTCTGGCTCAGGCCCTGCTTGTATTTCCAGTGGGCGGCCACGCCGTACTCCGCCATGTGGTGCATTTCCCAGGTGCGGATCTGCACCTCGAAGGGGATGCCCTCAGAGCCGATGACCGTGGTGTGCAGGGACTGGTACATGTTGGGCTTGGGGGTGCCGATATAGTCCTTGAACCGGCCCAGCACCGCCTTGTACATGTCGTGGATGCACCCCAGCACGCTGTAGCAGGTGGGGATGTCGTCCACAATGACCCGGAAGGCGTACAGGTCGAAGATCTCGCTCATGGTCTTGTTCTGGGCGTACATCTTCCGGTAGATAGAGTAGATATGCTTCACCCGGCCGTAGACGGTGCACTTGATGCCCTCCTTCTCCAGCCGGTCCTGGATCTCCTTCTGGATGCGCTCCATGAAGGCCGCGTGGGCCTGGGCCTGGCGGGTGAGCTCCTCGTCGATCTCCTGGTAGGCCACAGGGTCCAGGAATTTCAGGGACCGGTCCTCCATCTCCCACTTCATCCGCTGCATGCCTAAGCGGTGGGCGATGGGGGCGTAGATCTCCAGGGTTTCCAGGGCCTTCTCCCGCTGCTTTCGCTCCGACTGGTACTCCAGGGTGCGGATGTTGTGGACCCGGTCGCAGATTTTGATGAGGATCACCCGCACGTCCTTGGCCATGGCCATGAGCATTTTACGCAGGTTCTCCATCTGCTTTTCTTCCGTGGAGGTGTACTTGACCTTGGTGAGCTTGGTGACCCCTTCCACCAGGTCGGCAACGGTGGGGGAAAACCGGTGGGCCACCTCCTCGTGGGTGGCGTCGGTGTCCTCAATGGTGTCGTGGAGGAGCGCAGCCATGATGGAGTCTGCGTCCAGGCCCAGCTCCGCCACCAGATGGGCCACCTCCAGGGGGTGGGTGATGTAGGGTGAGCCGTCCTTGCGCAGCTGCCCTTCGTGGTGAACCCGGGCATACTGGTAGGCGTCCCGGATATGCGCCCGGTCCTCCTCCGTCATGTTCTTCAGCTTGTCTTCCAGTTCCTGGAACCGAACGTCTAATTTGTCCTCCATAGGCCGGCTTCCTTTCACGCGCTAGGTTTCTCTCTCTTATGGTCTGGACGTAAGCACCCCCGGCTCTCCCCATGGGGAGCCAAGGGCGCGGGTGGATGCTGCTATGCCTGGGCCTCCTGCCCGGAACCCCAGGCGATGGCCTGGAGCCTTTGGATGATGGGGGCCTCGTACAGGTTGACTTTTCCTTTGCCCCGGCGCTTCTGGAGCCTCACCCGGATGGTTTCCGTGTCCTCCTGGCGCCAGATCTTCAGCAGACCCAGCTGCTCCATCACGTCCAGGCAGATCATGGTCCGCAGGGGGGACTCCCACAGGTCGGACTCGTGGGACACCTTCCGGGCCAGATGGGCGGGGGTGTCGGTGATTTCTCCGCTCCGACAGGCTAAGTATCGCCAGACGCCGGCAAATTCATCCCGCCGGGGGATCATGGTCCGGGCCTGATGGGGGGTGATGCGCTCTCCCCGCCGGAATCGTTCGTACAGGGCCAGCTCCCCCTGCTGCTTGGTGGAAAGGGACGGCCGCAGATCCACCAGGTGGAGCTGCACCGTCCGGGAACCCCGGTACTCGTTGATCTGGGGGTAAAAGGCCACGTCGGCCCGGTCCCCCACAGACAGGCCGGATTTGGCCCGGGTAACCGAGAAGAAAATCATGTCCACGGTCCGGCCGTCCCGGCTGGCCCGCATTTTCAGGTGGCGGCCGCCGCCCACGTCGGCCATGCAGGTGATGGTCACCCCGGACAGGGAAAACACCGGCTTGGGGTTGCCCGCCCCGTAAGGCTCCAGGGTGGATAGGGCCTCCACCTCCTCCACGGTGAGGGTGCTGGTGTCCTCGATCTCCCCGTCGATCTGGAGGGTGGAGACCATGGTTTCGCCGCCGGTGTTCTCCCGGACGATGGTTTCCATTCTGGCCCGGAAGGCGTCGATGTTCTCCTCCCGGATGGTAAAGCCCGCGGCCAGGGCGTGGCCGCCGTAGCCCTCCAGCAGGTCGGCGCACTGCTCCAGGGCGCAGAACAGGTTAAAGCCGCCGTAGGACCGGCAGGAGCCCTTGCCCTTGCCGTCCTCCTGGAGACAGATCATAAACACCGGGCAGGCAAACTGCTCCGTTAAGCGGGAGGCCACAATGCCCACCACCCCCTGGTGCCACTGGTGGTCGGCCAGCACCAGGCAGTCGTGGTCCTTCTTGTCCCCCAGCCGCGCCAGGCACTGGTTGAAAATATCCAGCTCCACCGCCTGCCGCTGGCGGTTAAGCTCGCACAGGGCGTGGGCCAGCTCCTCGGCCTTGTCGGGGTCGTCGGTGAGGATCAGCTCCGCGGCGGTGGTGGCCCGGCCCATGCGGCCGGCGGCGTTGATGCGGGGGGACAGGCAGTACCCCACGGTGGTGGAGTTGATGGACCGGTTCAGGGTCCCCGCCTCCAGCATCAGGGAGTAAAGCCCCCGGCGGCGGGTCTTTTTCAGGTGGTTCAGGCCCACCCGGACGATGGTCCGGTTCTCCCCCAGCAGCTGCATCACGTCGGCCACCGTGCCCACGGCGGCCAGGTCCGCGTACTCCTGGAAGAGGGCCCGGTAATTTTTCTTGCCCCCCAGGGCCATGACCACCTTCAGGGCCACGCCCACACCGGCCAGGTCCTTGAAGGGATAGACGCAGTCCTTCCGGTGGGGGTCCACCACGGCGGCAGCCTGAGGAAGCTCCTCCTTGCACTCGTGGTGGTCGGTGATAATCACATCCATACCCAGGGTCCTGGCATGGGCCACCTCTTCCACGGCGGTGATGCCGCAGTCCACGGTGATCATCAGGCCCACACCCTCCCGGGCCAGCTTTTCCACGGCAGGGCAGTTGACCCCGTATCCCTCGTCCAGGCGGTTGGGGATGTAGTAGCGCACATCTCCCCCCTGGGACCGCAGGTAGTGGGTGAGCAGACAGGTGGAGGTGATGCCGTCCACGTCGTAATCCCCGTACACGGCGATCTTCTCTCCCCGGTCCAGCGCCTGGTGGATTCGGTCTGCGGCCCGGTCCATGTCCTTCATGAGGAAGGGGTCCTGGAGCTGCCGCTCACTGCTGGAGAGCAGCTCGTTGGCCTGCTCCACACTGGTCAGGCCCCGGGCGCAGAGCGTGGAAGCGACCAAGGTCGGCACGCCCCGCTCCCGCATGGCTCTATAGGGCTCTTCCGGCCGTTTTGCGATGTTCCACTGCTGATATTTCATGGTTGATCCTCGTTTTGGGAAAATTTCTGTAAAAACAACCGTCTTTTCCGCCTGCCCGGCAGGGGAAATACGGAAAAAAATGCAAACAGATATACATACTATAAGATAACACAAAACCTTCCTTATCACAAGAGATAAGGAAGGTTTTTCTGCATTCTCGTTGAAAATCCATGGTTTTTCCGCCGGAGCTCCCGGCATTTTTGGGGTGTATCCACCGCTTGGAAGGGAGGAATTGCTGCCGAAAAACCTCGCAGAGTTTCGCCGCCGCATCCCTTCCCTGTCGGAAAAGGCTTGCCTTTTTCGACAGGTTTACTCCCACCGGGTCCGGTCATACTGGGAGAGGTTCTGGAACCGCTCTATCATGGTCTGGGCCTGGGGGGAGGGATCGGGGGTGTAAACGCCGTTCTCCTTCACCCACCCGGTGGTGTGCAGGACGGGCAGGGTCTGAGCGGTCTCCCGCTGGGCCTGCATATAGGCCGAGCCCTCCCAGCCGCACAGCTGGAACAATTCATTCATCAGGAAGCAGGGAGACAGGTCAGGGCCCTCCCCCACAAAATCACAGCCGGTGACCTCCTTGGCCGCGGAGTTTGCCCAGATGGTGTACCAGGTGGAATAATAATTCAGAAAGCCCTCCTGGGTGGAGGTGTCCAGGCTGATGCCCAGGGTCTCGTAGAAGGCGCCGTTGTTGCCCATCCAGGGTTTGTGATCCCCGTAGAGCAGCAGCACCACCGGCTCATCCAGGCTCTCCAGGAAGTCCAGAAACTCCATCACATAGCTGCTGGTGTCCTGGATTAAGTGGAAGTAGTTGTTCAGGGCGTTGCTCACCTCCGCCGGGTAGTCCCCGGTGCAGTAGGAGCTGCCCCAGTAGGTTTTTTCCGTGTTGTAGGGGCCGTGGCCCTGGTAGGTGACGTTAAAGGAGAAGAGGGGCGCGCTTCTGGTGCTGAAATACTCCGCCAGCCGGTTCTCCAGGTCGGGGAAGAACACGTCGTCGTAAGCCACGTCCTCCCCTTCGCCCACAAACTGGTAATAGTAATTGTCCGTAAAGAGGTAGTTGTCCAGCCCTAAGTTGGGGTTGACGTTCTTCCGGTCATAGAACCAGTCCCGGCAGGGGTGGGACCCGTTGACGGTGTAGCCCTGGCTTTTGAGATACCAGGCCACGGAATCGGTTTTCGTCTTAAAGTCCCCGTGGCGGTTGCCCCCGGTGAGCACCGCCCACTCGCTCTCCGTGGTGCCCCCGGCGAAGATGTCCGTCACCAGATTGCCGGAATAGCTCTGGGCCTGAAGCTCGTGGAACTGGCGGTAAACCTCCGGGTCCAGACCCTGGATATCGTACAGGGAGAAATCCGCGAAGGCCTCCAGCTGGATGGCCACCAGGTTGATCTTCTTTTCCTCCGGAATGTCCGCATCCTGGTACTGGTTGTACAGCTCCCGGGCCTCCCGCTCGTCGTAGTTGGCGGTGGAGCCGGCGTAGTCCCCATAGCTGTGGAAAAAGGGATAGATCACCCCGCAGGCGGCATAGGCCTCGGTCTCGTTTTTGGCGTGCTCCCCGGCCAGAGCGGTGTACCGGTCGTTGTCCGGGTAGATCTCATAGAAGCAGACCAGGGTAAACATCCCCACCGCGGTGAGAGCCAGCAGACGGACCGTAGGGCCGGGACGGCCTTTGCCCAGGCGGAACAGAAGGAGGGCCGAGACGAAGATAACGATAAGAAAGACCCACATGAGAGGGGTAAAGGTCACGTCATAGGACCCGGCCATTTTGGTGCCCTCCCGGAGGTTGTGCAGGTCCGCCCACAGCACCGGGTCCCCCCGGAAGAGGAGCTTAAAGTAATTGCCCCCGGCCAGCAGGAACACCAGGGCTCCGGCCGCCAGACAGGCCAGCCAGGCCCAGCCGGAGGCCAGCCAGACAAGCCCCAGCATGAGGTACACCGGCAGGGCGTTCCAGAGGAAGAGAACAGGGTCTCCCCCCCAGCTGATTCCGTTCAGCCCCGACAGGGAAAGGGCCAGGGCGGTGTAAGCCGTCCCCACTGCCAGAAGGAGCAGCAGGGTCAGCCAGGGGTTTTGTTTGCGGATGTGGTGCATGGGTGGTTGTCCTCCTTGGTAAGGGGAAAGTTCAAACCGTCACAGGAAGGTTCTCACTTCTCCCCGTAATAATCCCCGGACAGGACCAGGTTGCTCAGAGTGGTGATCTGGGCGATCTGGCTGCTGCGCTGGGGGTCGCCCGGGTCGCCGCTGCCCAGCGCCCAGTAGGTCTGGCCGTCGTACCAGCTGCCGTCGCTGAAGAACACATAGCCTCCCTGATCCCCCAGGCCGTCGTGTCCGGCCAGGAAGGCCCCCGTGGTGTCCAGACCGAAGAGGTTGGCCACCGTGGGCAGGATATCCAGGGTGGAGGTCACCTTGTCCACCTGCCCGGCGGGCAGGTCCTGGGACCAGATGAAGAAGTCTGTGTGCTGGAGCAGGTTCATGTTGTCCACGCCCTTGAGCTCCATGTTCAGGCCGTCGTCCATCATGTAGTAGTTGTAGTGGTCGGCGTAGAACACCAGCACGGTGTCCTCCAGCAGGCCGCTTTCCGTGAGCTTGTCCACCAGCTCGCCGATGAACCGGTCGGTCTCCATGGCCCCCGCCACGGCGTAGACGTAGTTGCCGTCGGTGCGCTGGGCAGCCGCCTGGGCTTCTTTGGCGTTGGCCTGGTAGATGGCGCTGTCGTCCCCGTAGGGGCCGTGGCCGGAATAGGTGATGATGAAGGTGTAGAAGGGATCCCCCTCGGTCATCTGGTCAAAGCCGTTGATCAGGTACCGGTCCATCTGGTAGTTCTCCATTTCCATGTCCCCGCCGCTGGTGTAGCTCTCGTAGCCCAGGTTGGGGTGGATGGTTCCCCGGTCATAGACGGTTCCCTCGCTGTTGTGGAAGGACCGGGCGGTGTACCCGGCATCGGCAAAGAGGTTTGCCATGGAGTAGGGGTAGTGGTCCCGGGTGTAAACGGAGGTGGGAATGCCCCCGGTGGCGGGGAGCAGACCGGTGTTGGACATGAACTCGGTGTTGAAGGTACCGGCGGTGATGTAGGCGGGGGTGTAGTGGTTGGCGAAGGACAGGCTCTCCTGCTTCAGATTCCACAGGTTGGGCATGTACGCCTCCGACAGCATCCAGGTGTCGATGGCCTCCAGCTGAACCATAATCAGGTTCTTCCCCGCCAGCAGGCCGGTGTACTCGTTGTCGGTTTTTGCCGCCTCATAGCCGGCGACGTAAGCGTCCACCTCTTCCCGCTCCTCCTGGTCCATGGTCCCGGCAGGGGCCAGCAGCATCCAGATGTCCCGGACGGTGTACTGATACAGGCCGGAGACCATCAGGGCGTTGGTGGTGTCGTTGTAGTCCTGGTAGGCAGCGGCGGCGGCGTCCTCGGGGGTGTTCTCCCAGATGACCGTGTCCACCTTGGGGAAGCACAGAAAGTGCACCGCCAGGATGATCACCGCGCCCACAGCCATGATCCCCACGCCGCCCAGACAGGTCTTTTTGTTCACCTTGGGGGGCGCCGCGTTGAGCATGTGTCCGGCCAGGAGCAGCAGCAGCACCGCCACCACCGAGGCGGTGATCACCTTCCAGTCAAACCGGAAATACTCCGCTGTGAAAAAGCTCCCCGTGCCGCCGAAGGTCATGGCGGAGAAGGAGAAGAACCGGCCGAACATGCTCATAAAGCCGCTGTGGGTGACGGCCAGACCCACGAACACCCCCAGGGGGATGCCCCGGGACAGGCGCTTGCCCTTCAGGGGCAGCAGGAACACCAGCCCCGACAGCACCAGGGCCCAGCCCAGGGTGAACAGGGCGGCAGGCAGGTACTTTACCCCCACGATCCCCCCGCTCCGGTAGGTAAACCGCAGGGTAAAGTCCAGCAGCAGGTAGGCCAGAAACATGGGGACGGGGTACAGGTAAGGAATGGGCCCCTCCATCTCCCGGCTGTAGAGCCGGTCATGGAGCAGGCAATAGCGAAAAGAAAGGCCCAAGGCCTTTCCTTCCTGCTTTTTCTCTGATTTTTTGGATGTTTTATTCATACAGGATACCTCTGGTCTATTTAAGTAGCCTTGTCAATGGGACTAAGTTTACACGGAGATTCCAGTCCTGTCAAGGCGTTTTTGGTTCCATGTCAGGAAAAACCCGGCGTATCCCGGCAGAAATCAAGGGTACGAAACCACGCCAGGCGCGCCCAGCCGGTGGGCGCGCTTCTGTACGGCGTCACAATGAGAAAGCGGCAGCCCCACCAAAGACAAAAGGCACAGCCTCTCAGGTCCGCACAAACCAGAGAGAGGGATTCCAAAGGGAGAGAACCTCTCTCCCTTTGGTGCTCTTTTCCCCATTTCTCCGGAGAAATGGGGCCCCGCCGGAGGCGGCCCTCGGAACGGTTGTGATGCCCTTTACGTTCCACCCTCTGCACAGCACGCCCAGAGGGGGAGCCAAGAGGTAGGAGGTGTGCTCTCTTAAAACTCCATCTTCCCCATGAGGTAGTCCTTCAGCTCCCCGATGGGCATACGGACCTGCTCCATGGTGTCCCGGTCGCGGACGGTGACGCAGCCGTCGCCGGCCTTCTCCCCGTCGCCCACGGTGTCGAAGTCCACGGTGATGCAGAAGGGGGTGCCGATCTCGTCCTGGCGGCGGTACCGCTTGCCGATGGAGCCGGCCTCGTCGTAGTCCACCATGAAGTACTTGCTCAGCTGCTGCTGGATCTCCAGGGCGGGCTCAGCCAGCTTCTTGGACAGGGGGAGCACGGCGCACTTGAAGGGGGCCAGAGCGGGGTGCAGGTGCAGGACGGTGCGGATGTCGTCGTTGCCCTTCTTGTCCTGGCCCACCACCTCTTCGTCGTAGGCGTCAATGAGGAAGGCCAGGGTGACGCGGTCGGCGCCCAGGGAGGGCTCGATGACGTAGGGGATGTAGTGCTCCCCGGACTCCTGGTCGAAGTAGGTCTGGTCCTTGCCGGAGGTGGTCTGGTGGGCGGTCAGGTCGAAGTTGGTGCGGGAGGCAACGCCCCACAGCTCGCCCCAGCCGAAGGGGAAGAGGAACTCAAAGTCGGTGGTGGCGTTGGAGTAGTGGCTCAGCTCCTCGGGGTCATGGTCCCGCAGGCGCAGGTTCTCCTCCTGCATGCCCAGCTCCTTCAGCCAGTTGTGGCAGAACTCCTTCCAGTAGCCGAACCACTCCAGCTCAGTGCCAGGCTTGCAGAAGAACTCCAGCTCCATCTGCTCAAACTCCCGGGTGCGGAAGGTGAAGTTGCCGGGGGTGATCTCGTTGCGGAAGGACTTGCCCACCTGGCACACGCCGAAGGGCAGCTTCTTCCGGGTGGTGCGCTGGACGTTCTGGAAGTTCACGAAAATGCCCTGGGCGGTCTCGGGACGCAGGTACACGGTGTTCTTGGCGTCCTCGGTAACCCCCTGGAAGGTCTTGAACATCAGGTTAAACTGGCGGATGTCGGTCCAGTTGTGCTTGCCGCAGGTGGGACAGGGGATGTTGTGCTCCTCGATGAAGTCCTTCATCTCCCCCTGGCTGAGGGCGTCCACGGACTTGCCCAGGTCGAAGCCGTTCTCCTGGCACCAGTCCTCGATGACCTTGTCGGCGCGGAAGCGCTCCTTGCACTCCTTGCAGTCCATGAGGGGGTCGGAGAAGCCGCCCACATGGCCGGAGGCCACCCACACCTGGGGGTTCATCAGGATGGCGGCGTCCAGACCCACGTTGTAGGGGTTCTCCTGGACGAACTTCTTCCACCAGGCCTTCTTCACGTTGTTTTTCAGCTCCACACCCAGGGGGCCGTAGTCCCAGGTGTTGGCCAGGCCGCCGTAAATCTCACTGCCGGGGAACACAAAGCCGCGGCCCTTGCACAGGGCAACCACCTTGTCCATGGTTTTCTGAGAATTGGAAAGCATAGAAATCTCCTCCCTCGCCGGGTTCTCCGGCGATCGTTTTATTTGGTCCTGGATCAAAAAACCGCCCACATTCGCTCTCTCAGGCGGAACATATCCATAATAGTTCAATTATATACAAAATGTGGGTGGTGTCAAGGCAGGGGGCATGGAATGTTCCGGAAACCTCTGTTAAATTAAACATGTGTGAAAATCCCCTCTTCAAGCGTCTTATCTATGAAAGACAAAAGAAAGGAGGTGCCCTCTATGACAGAGGCAGAGTTTCTTCCTCTGTTCGACCAATACCACAACATGGTCTACCGCCTGGCCCTGACCTCTCTGCGCTCTGCCCACGACGCGGAGGATATGGTGCAGACCGTTTTTCTCAAGCTCCTTTCCAGCCCCTCTCCCCCGGCTCCCGGCAAGGAGAAGGCCTGGCTGGCCCAGGTGACGGTGAACGGCTGCCGGGACCTGGCCCGGTCCAGGAAGCGGTGGGGGTGGGAGCCTTTGGATGAAAACATCCCCTTTTCCCAGCCGGAGGAAAGCGCCCTCTTCCAGGCGGTGATGGCCCTGCCGGAAAAGCTCCGGGTCACCGTTCACCTGCACTACTATGAGGGCTATTCCCACCGCGAGATCGCTCAGATTCTGCACATCAGCCCGTCGGCCGTGTCCATGCGGCTGCACCGGGCCAGAAATTTGCTGCGGAACAGCTTAAAGGAGGATGGCTATGGACCAGCAATATCGGAACCTTTTTGACCAGATCTCCCTGCCGGAGGACCGGGCCCAGGCCATGCGCGGCCGCCTGGCTGCCCGGTGCGCCAGGGAGACACCGGACCGGGAAGCCTTTCCCGGGAAAAGCCCAAAACCTTTCCGCCGCTCCCGGTTCCTGGCCGCGGCTGCGGCCGCGGCGCTGATCCTCTCTCTGGGGACGGCCGGGGCCACCGGCGCGCTGCAATCCGTGAAGGACGTCTTTGCCGGCCTGTTCGGCTCCTCCCCCGGCCAGACCCGGATTCTGGAGGAGATGAGCCGGTCCGTGGGCGCCAGCGCCACGGCGGACGGCCTGACCATCACGGTGGACGCCATTCTCGGGGACAAGGCCAACTGCGTCATCGTCTACTCCATCACCCCGGAGGAAGGAGTCGCTCTGTCCCCGCCGGGGGTGTGGGAACAGGGGGAGGACGGAACGGAGGAGTTGTATCTCACCTACTCGTTTTATGATGAGGACGGCCTGCCGGACCTGTCCTATGGGTCCCTTGAATTCTACGACGCTAACCCCTCTGACCCATCCATCCAATTCATGGAGAAACAAAGCTATCCCCAAGGGGTTCCCAAAGGGGTCACCACAAGAACCTTTGAAAACCTCTCCTACGGCAGCATCTGGTCTGGTGACGCAGACCTGGTGGCCGCCGGTCCCTGGGAGCTCACCTTCTCCCTGGACGATACGGACAGCTCTCTCCTCCTGGCTGAGAACCAGGCCATTCCGCTGAAGGGGGAGACCGTCACCGCAGACAGCATCTCCATCTCTCCCCTGTTCGTGACCATTGAGAGCTCCTTCGACAGGGTCATTTCCTGGCGGGAGGACATGTCCGGCGATCCCTTCGCTTCCCATGAAGAGGCCTCCCTGGGTCAGGCGATCCTGTCGCTGCCCGTCTCCCTCACCCTGAAGGACGGCACCACCCTGGACCTTTCCGGGAACAGCGCCAGCAGCATCGGGGACCGGGACGGGAAAACCCGCTGCACCAGAAGCTGCCGCCTCCCGGAGATCATCCCCCTGGACGCCATGGAAAGCCTCACCATCGGGGAGCTGACCATTCCCGTGGAGCCGTAAGCTCTCTCCGGGAAACAGAAAAAGACAGGCACGTTGGTGCCTGTCTTTTTCTGTTCATCTATATTAATACCCAAACCCGCTGAAGGGCCAGCCGCCGCTTTGCTGCTGTTGCTGCTGCTGTTGGTATTGCTGCTGATACTCTGTCTGGGCCTCGTCCTGAAGGGCGGTCTTTTCCGGGGTGGACTCCTCCAGGGTGAGCTTCACCTCCATGGTCTGGCCGCTGCGGTAGACGGTGAGCTTCACCGTGTCCCCGGGCGCATACTCGTTCTTGGCGGAGATCAGCTCGTCAGAGCAGGTTACCTCCGTGTCGTCAATCTTTGTGATGATGTCACCGGCCTGGAGGCCGGCCTTCTCCCCGCACAGGCCGGGGGTGACCACCAGGACCTCTGCCCCGGCGGGCACGCCGTAATTCTGGACCTCCTGGGCCACGTCGCCCACGGAGATGCCCATGAGAGGCTTACCGGTGACATAGCCGTTGGTGACCAGCTCGCTGACCATGTCCGCCACGTCATCCATGGGGATGGCAAAGCCCAGGCCCTCCACGGAGGCGGAGGAGGAGTAGCTGCCGGAGGAATACTTGGCGGAGACGATGCCGATGACCTCTCCGTGGCTGTTGAACAGGGGGCCGCCGGAGTTGCCGGAGTTGATGGCGCAGTCGGTCTGGATCATGTTCATCTTCCGGCCGTCGCTCATGGTGATGGACCGGTTCAGGGCGGAGATGATGCCGGTGGTTTCGGTAAAGGTCAGCTCGCCCAGGGGGTTGCCGATGGCGGTGACCTGCTCGCCCACCAGCATGTCGTCGGAGGAGCCGATGACCACAGGGGTCAGGCCGGTGGCGTTAATCTTAATCACCGCGATGTCGTTGGCCTCCTCGCCGCCCACATAGGTGGCGGGGTAGGTGGTGCCGTCCACAAAGGCAACGGTGATGGAGTTGGCGTCCGCAATAACATGGTAGTTGGTGAGGATATAGCCGTCCTCGGTGATGACAAAGCCGGAGCCTGCCGCCGCGCCGGTGACGGTCTGGCCGAAGATGTTGGTGCTGACGATATCCACGGTGATACCAACGGTGGAGCCCACATAGGCCGCGTAGATCTCAGCGGTGGTCATCTCCTTCTCCGTGTCCACGGCGGTCAGGTTCAGCTGGGTGGGCTGCCGGTCGCCCACGTACAGGGTTGTGTTGTTGCCGCCGCTGGCCAGCTCATACAGGGGGTGGATGGAGGCGCCGATCACGGCGCACACCAGGCACAGAGCCACCACTTTCCAAGCCGTCCGGTTCTTCCGGGGCTTTTTGGGCTTCTCCGGGCCGCTGGGGCCGTCGTGAAAACCGGTGAAGCCAGGCTCACCGCAGCTGCCGGGATTGCTGGGGCCAGGCTGGTAATAACCAGGAGCAAAGGGGTCCTGGTCTCTGTTTTCTCCCATATCGTTGTTGTTGCCGTAGTAATCCATGGTTTCCGCCTCCTGTTTCATTCAAAACAATCGTTGTAATGGTTAAAAAGTAAGTTCTTAACTGGTTTGCAGTATACGGGGCATTTATGAAGAATTCGTGACATTGCCGTGAAATAATTTTAATTTTTTTCTTCCTCCCGGCCGGTGTGGAGGATGGCGTAGAGATCCCGTCCCGCTTGGCTCAGGTCCCGGGCGGTGTCCCGGAACATCCCCGCCCGCCACAGGTTGCGGAACATGATGACGAGAATAGGGGCCAGGATCATGCCCCCCACCCCGGCCAGCTTCATGCCCACATAGATGGCCAGCAGGGACAGCAGAGGGTGAAGGCCGGTCTGGTCCCCCACGATCTTGGGCTCCAGAAACCGGCGGAACAGGCAGATGATTCCCCAGACCAGCAGCAGGTACAGCCCCCGCTTCCAGTCCCCCAGAATGAAGGAGATCACCGCCCAGGGAACCATCACGGTTCCTGCCCCCAGGATGGGGATAAAGTCCAGCACCCCCAGCAGGATGGCCAGCAGCACCCAATAGGGCTGGCGCATGATGCAGAAGCCGATCATTAAAATCACCATGACCCCCAAGGAGACGGTGGCCTCGGCCTTGAGATAGCCCCCGAAGGCCGCGGAAAAGGCCCGCCGCAGCTGATCCCACACCTTCCGCAGGCTGGCGGGGGTTTTTTTCGCCGCCCGGTCCCGGAGGTTGGGATAGTCGGCGGCGGTGAAGTAGCAGGCCATCAGGAAAAACAGGAAGGCCAGCACAAAGGAGGAGATGCTCCGGGCCGCCGAGGTGGTCTTGGGCACCAGCCGGGAGGCCGCCTCGTGGAGCCAGGCCAGCAGCCGGTCGGACAGGTCGTGGACCACGTCCTGGACGGCGGCGGGGAGCAGGCTCAGCCACCTCTCCATGGTCTGGCTCAGCTGGAGGTACACCCCCTGGAAGGTTTCCCACAGGTCCTCCCAGTTGACCCACAGGGCAGAGATTTCCTGCCAGCCCTTCCACACCAGGGCGGCAATGATCCCGCCCAGGGCGCCCACCACCAGGAGAAGGAAGAGCAAGGATAAAATTCCCCGGGGAATTTTCCACCGGCTGTGGATAAACTCCCGGGCCGGTTCCGTCAGCCAGGTGAACACCAGGGCCAGGAGAAAGGGCATACACAGGGACAGAACCGGCCGGCCCAACAGCAGCAAACCCAGCACCACGCCCACAAAAATCAGCAGGCGGATAAGCAGCCGGGTCCAAAGCATCCGCCGCTGAGGGCGGGTCAGGGGCAGAGGTCTGATTTCCATAGTCATGCTCCCTCCTTTCCGTTCACGATATCCTTGGCTCCCCCAGAGGGGGAGCCAAGGGGCTTTTCCACACTTTGTCACCGTTCGACAGGGATGAAAAAAACCGTCTGACGAATCAGACGGTTTTTCTTGGAGTCTCTTACTGAGGAATCTTGTTCAGACGCAGGGTCATCTTGCTCTTGCGGTTTGCTGCGGTATTCTTGTGCAGCAGCCCGCGAGCGGCGGCCTGATCCACAGCCTTGACGGCCTCTTTGTATCTCTTATCGGCCTCGACGCGGTTGCCTTCGTTGATAGCAGCGTCAAAATACTTCAGCTGAGTCTTCAGTGCGGACTTTGCGGCCTTGTTTCTTGCGGCCTTTGTCTGATTGACCAGAACACGCTTCTTTGCAGACTTGATATTCGGCAAACCAAACACCTCCTCCGATCGTTAAAAATTAAATTTAGTCACAAAAGTTCTGTGCGAGAATGTATTCTAGCACAAAGCTTTTGAAATTGCAACCTTTTTTCGCAAAAAATTAGATTTTTTACATACTTTTTTGAAAAATGCTAAGAATAGTACCGCAAATCCAATTCCCCCACCATATCTGGTGGTTACCAGGAGGCGTTCCCATGAGCAGCAACAGAAAAATTGACCTGGCCCTGGAGGCCAAGGAGCTGGCGGAGGGCTCTGCCCGGCAGACTACCCGCCTTTCCGGGGTCCGGGCGGAGGAGGACACGGTGTTCGGTCTTCCCCTGACCCGGGTGGACATTCTGGACCAGCGGGGGGAGCAGGCCCTGGGAAAGCCCAGGGGGACCTACCTCACCATGGAGCTGCCGGAGCTGCCCCAGGAGCGGGAGGAAATTCTCCGGGCCGCCCGGGGAGTGGCTGCCATGCTGGAAACCTTGGACTGTCTGCCCCAGACCGGCCTGGTGCTGGTGGTGGGGCTGGGGAACCGCCAGGTCACCCCTGACGCTGTGGGGCCCAAAACCGCCGATGCTCTTCTGGTCACCCGCCACCTGATCCAGAATCTTCCCGATCAGTTTGCCGGCCTGCGGCCGGTGGCGGCCCTGGCCCCGGGGGTCACCGGCGCCACGGGGATGGAGAGCGGCGAGCTGCTGGCAGCGCTGGTGAAGCGCCTGAACCCGGTGTGCCTCATCGCCGTGGACGCTCTGGCGGCCCGGCGGCAGGAGCGGGTGTGCCGGACCATTCAGGTGGCAGACACGGGCATCGTCCCCGGCTCCGGGGTGGGCAACGCCCGGATGGCTCTGGACCAGAAAACCCTGGGGGTGCCGGTGATCGCCGTTGGCGTGCCCACCGTGGTGGACGCGGCCACCCTCTGTCTGGACCTGCTGGAGGAATCCGGGGAGAAGAGCTTTGACCCCGCCATCTTCCGGCAGGAGGGGGCGGAGTGGTTCGTCACCCCCCGGACCATCGACAGCCAGGTGCACACCCTCTCCCGCATTCTGGGTCTGGGGATCAGCACGGCCCTGCATGTGGATTTTTCAGTGGAAGATGTGGAAAAGTGGACCTCTTAAGGGACTTCTCCTTGATTTTTCGGGGATTTTTTTCCACACCCATGGTCCATTTTGGGGACTTTACAGGCTTTCTATGTATGCCCGAAGCTCCGGAAAGCTCCCCTGGGGGAAGGCGGAAATATCCTTCTCCTCCCGGTTAATCAGGCAGTCAGTGAGCAGGAACACGTCCATGCCGGTCTTTCCGGCGGCCCCGTCCTCGGTGACGTCGTTGCCAACCATGAGGCAGTCCGCCGCCTGACAGCCAATCTTGTCCAGCACCTCCTGGTAGTACAGGGGGTTGGGCTTGCAGTAGGTGGAGTTTTCGTAGGTGGTGATCAGCTCGAAGTCCTCAGGCTCCAGCCCCACCCAGCGGATGCGCAGGTTGGTGGCGATGCTGGGGAAAATGGGATTTGTAGCCAGGACCACCCGGTGGCCCTGGTCCTTTAACTGCCGGACAGTTTCCCCAGCCTGTGGATTAAAGCCGCAAAATTCCTTGGCTCTCTGAAAGTCCACCCCGTAAAACTCCTCGAAAAGGGGCATATCCTCCAGGGCTTTTTCCCCATAGAGGCGGGAAAACTCCGCCCAGAAGGCTTTCTCGTTGGAGCGGCTGCCATCGTTTTTCACCATGGCGGCGGTGCCGGCCCAGATGTTATCCACCAGCTCGTTGGCCTTATAACCATAAGGGGCCAGCTTGGCGGCCAGGAGCTTAAAATAGGACGTGGTAAACTTATCTTGATCCATGGGCAGCAGGGTACCGTCCAGGTCGAAGAGGATGGTTTTCTTTTTCATGGATTCTCCTTCGTTGTGGTTGTGATGGAAGAAAACCTCCCGGCTGGGAGGTTTTCTTTTACTTAAACTTCCTGCTCTCCGCCACGGCCAACTGGTCGCAGCGGTTGTTGTAAGGATTTTCCGCGTGGCCCTTGACCCAGTGGCAGGTGAGCTTGTGCACCTGGGTCAGCGCCAGAAGCTGCTCCCACAGGTCCGGGTTCAAAGCGGGCTTTTTGTCGCTTTTCACCCAGCCTCGCTTCTTCCAGCCCCAGGCCCAGCCCTTTTCCAGGGCGTCGATCACATACTTGGAGTCGGAGTACAGCTCCACCTGGCAGGGCTCCTTCAAAAGGGACAGGGCGGAGATCACCGCGGTCAGCTCCATCCGGTTGTTGGTGGTGGAGGCCTCTCCCCCGGAGATTTCCTTCTTGTGCTTTCCGTAGAGCAGCACGGCACCCCAGCCCCCGGGGCCGGGGTTGCCGGAGCATGCGCCGTCTGTGTAAATGGTTACCTGCTTCATTTCTTATCCCGGATCTCCTGCATGATCTTCTCCCGGAGCTTGGCCTCTTCCTTTTCCTTTTTGGCCTTCTTCCGGGCGCTGATGGTGGGGGCAAAAAACAGGAGCAAACCCACCACCAGGACGAACACGCCGCCCAGGGTGAACAGGCCGCCGTTGACGATGCCGGTGACGGGGATCATCTTCCCAATGCCCCGCCACATAATCAGCGCGCCCATCACCACCAACACAATGCCGGATACCCGCAGAATCTTCTGAAAGCTCTTGTCCATTTTCTTTCCTCCTTAGGATTCCTGGTCCGGCGTTTCTTCCTCCATCTCCCGTTCTGTCCGGGCCAGGGCGATGACCTTGCTGCCCGGGGAGACCCGCATCACCCGAACGCCCTGGGCGGTGCGGCTGTAGATGTTCACGTCCGAGGCGGCCATGCGGATGATGGTGCCGTCGTCAGAGATAATCATGATGTCGTCTTCCTGGCTTACCGCCTTGACCCCGGCGGCCTTGCCGGTCTTTTCGGTGATCTGGTAGCCCTTCAGGCCGAAGCCGCCCCGGTGCTGGGGCTCCCCGCCGGAGCGGATGTATTCCTCGATGGGGGTGCGCTTGCCGTAGCCATTTTCCGTGATGGTCAGCAGGGTCTTGCCCGGGTTGGCCCGGACGGCGCCGATCACATAGTCCCCCTCCCGCAGCTTGATGCCACGGACGCCCACAGCGGTGCGGCCCATGGGGCGCACGTCGGTCTCCCGGAAGCAGATGGCCATGCCGTCGTGGGTGGCGATGAGGATGTTGGTCTCCCCGTCGGTCTCCCGGACGGAGATCAGCTCGTCCCCCTCGTCCAGGGTGAGCACCCGCAGGCCGGAGGTGCGGATGTTCCGGAAGGCGGATTTTTCCGTGCGTTTTACTGTTCCGTTGCGGGTGACCATGAACAGGTAGCCGTTTTCGTCATAGTCCCGGCCGTGGAGCATGGCGGTGACCTTCTCTCCCGGCTCGAACTGGAAGATGTTGTTGAGATGGGTGCCCTTGGCGGCCCGGCTGGCCTCGGGAATCTGGTAACCCTTCTTCTTATAGACCCGGCCGGAGCTGGTGAAGAAGAGGATGTTGTCGTGGCTGGAGGCGGTGAACAGGGTGTCCACATAGTCGGCCTCCCGGAGGCTCTGGGCAGAGACCCCCTTGCCGCCCCGCTTCTGGGCCCGGTAGGCGGAGGTGGGCATCCGCTTCATGTATCCGGCGGCGGTGAGGGTAAAGACGCAGTCCTCCTCCTCGATCAGGTCCTCAATGTCGATTTCGTCCTCCACGTCCTGAATTTCCGTCAGACGGTCGTCCCCGTACTTATCCCGGATCTCCAGCAGCTCTTCCTTCATGACCCCCAGGAGCTTCTCCCGGTCAGACAGCAGCTCCTGGTACCAGGCGATTTTGGCCTCCAGCTCGTCATATTCCTTCTGGAGCTTCTCCCGGTTCAGACCCTGGAGGGCAATGAGCCGCATGTCGCAGATGGCCTGGGCCTGAATTTCGTCCAGATCAAACCGGGCCATCAGGTTTTCCTTGGCGTTGTCGTAGCTGGAGCGGATGATCTTAATGACCTCGTCAATGTTGTCCTGGGCGATGAGCAGACCCTCCAGCAGGTGGGCACGCTCCTCGGCCTTGCGCTTGTCGTAGACCGTCCGGCGGGTGATGACCTCCTCCTGGAAGGCCAGGTACTCGTCCAGAATGTGGCGCAGGGAGAGGATTTTGGGCTGGGACTGGTTGTTCACCAGGGCCAGCATATTGATGGCAAAGGTGGTTTGCAGTTGGGTCTGGGTGAGCAGATGGTTCAGGACCACCTGGGGGTTGGCGTCGTGCTTCAGCTCAATGACAATGCGCATGCCGTTGCGGTCGGACTCGTCCCGCAGGTCGGAGATGCCCTCAATCCGCTTTTCCTTCACCTGCTCGGCGATGGCGGCAATGAGCATCCGCTTGTTCACCTGGTAGGGAAGCTCCGTGACCACAATCCGGGTGCGGTCGTGGTTGCGGCCGTACTCCTCAAACTCGGTGCGGGCCCGGACGGTGACCCGGCCCCGGCCGGTGGCGTAGGCGGCCCGGATGCCGGAGCGGCCCATGATGATCCCCTTGGTGGGGAAATCGGGACCCTTTACATACTGCATCAGGTCGGCCAGGTCGGCCTCCGGGTTTTCCAGCACGCAGACGGCGGCGTCAATGACCTCCCGCAGGTTGTGGGGCGGGATGTTGGTGGCCATGCCCACGGCGATGCCCGAGGAGCCGTTCACCAGCAGGTTGGGGAACCGGGCAGGGAGCACCCGGGGCTCTTTCCGGCTCTCGTCGAAGTTGGGGTCCCAGTCCACGGTCTCCTTCTCGATGTCCCGGAGCATGTCCCCGGCCATCTTGGCCATGCGGGCCTCGGTGTAACGGTAGGCAGCAGGGGGGTCGCCATCCACGGAGCCGAAGTTGCCGTGGCCGTCAATGAGGGGGTAGCGCATGGAGAAATCCTGGGCCAGACGGACCAGGGCGTCATAGACCGAGGCGTCCCCGTGGGGGTGGTACCGGCCCAGCACGTCGCCCACGCAGGTGGCGGACTTCTTAAAGGGCTTGTCCCAGGTCAGGTTGTCCTCGTACATGGCGTAGAGAATGCGCCGGTGGACCGGCTTGAGACCGTCCCGCACGTCAGGCAGGGCACGGCCCACGATGACGGACATGGCATAGTCAATGTAGCTGTCCTTCATCTCCTTGACCAGCTCTGACTCCACGATCACCTGGTCGGGAAAGGCGATGTCCTCCGGTCTGTAGTCTTTGTTTTTGCTCATATTGGTAGCTCCTTTACAGGATGGTTGCAGGTTTGGGGAAAAGGCTTATCCCACCGGTCCGTCCTCCCGGGCGCTGCGCTTCAGCAGCCGGACCACATAGATCACCAGCAGGACGAAATACACATAGAAGATCCAGCCGAAGCCCACCAGCAGGAAGTCATACAGCCCGTGAAGGACTGCGGCGGTGAGCCACGCTCTGGTCCGGAGGCTGGCGGCCTGCTCCCGCTGGCCGTGTCGTTCCAGCCACTTGGCCTGGCCCAGGGCCGCGCCCATGACCACCCCGAACATGGCGTGGCCGGGAATGGAGAACACCGCCCGGGCCACCGCCGTGGAAAAACCGGAGGTGAGCACGTACAGCACGTTCTCCACGGCTGCAAAGCCCAGGGAGACGAAAACGGAATAGACCACCGCGTCGAACTGGTAGTTGAAGTTGGGCTCGTTCCAGGTCCGGCGAACCATCACCCGGTACTTGACCCCTTCCTCGATGAACCCGGGCACCACGAAGTAGGCCAGGAAGAGGTAGACAATGGGCCGCCAGGGGAAGAAGTCGATAAACTGATCCGCCAGCACCTCCAGCACCAGGATGGGGAACATGGCCAGAACCCCCCGGAAAAAAAGGGCAATCAGCAGCCCCGGGGGCTCCCGCTCAATTTTGTCCAGCCGGTACACCACCCCCAGCAGCACCAGGGGCGGGATCAGGGCGGCGGCGATGAGAAAGAGGATTGAGTTGAGATATAGCATGGTGTTACGTCCTTATTGCATCGGTCTTTTAAAGAAACTCTGACACCGGTTAAAAACCACCCGATTCGTAGGGGCGCTTCATGAAGCGCCCGGGCGGCAGATACCCTCTGCGCAGCGGGCGATTCGTGAATCGCCCCTACAGCAGGACAACCGATACGCTGAGTTTTTCCAAAGAAACCCCTCAAATATCCAAATTCACCACATACTTGGCGTTCTGCTCGATAAATTCCTTCCGGGGCTCCACCTTCTCCCCCATGAGGATGGTGAAGATTTCGTCGGCCTTCACCGCGTCCTCCAGGGTGATCCGGCGGAGGGTGCGGGTTTCCGGGTTCATGGTGGTCTCCCACAGCTCGTGGGGGTCCATCTCGCCCAGGCCCTTGAAGCGGTTGATCTCCACCTTGGCGTTGGGGTTGTCCCCCCGCATTTCCGCGGAAATCTTGTCCCGCTCCTCGTCGGAATAGGCCACCTTCTGGGTCTTGCCCCGGGTGAGCTTATAGAGAGGGGGCACGGCGGAGTACACATACCCCTGCTCAATGAGGGGCCGCATAAACCGGAAGAAGAAGGTCAGCAGCAGGGTTCGGATGTGGGCGCCGTCCACGTCGGCATCGGCCATGATGATGATTTTATGATAGCGCAGCTTGTCCGGGTTAAACTCCTCCCCGATGCCTGCCCCCAGGGCAGTGATCACGGGGCTGAGCTTGTCGTTGCCGTAGACCCGGTCGGCCCGGGCCTTCTCCACGTTCAGCATCTTGCCCCACAGAGGCAGGATGGCCTGGAAGCGGGAATCCCGGCCCTGGGTGGCGGAGCCCCCTGCGGAGTCGCCCTCCACGATGTAGATTTCCGTGAGGGCGGGGTCCCGTTCGTTGCAGTCCCGCAGCTTGTCGGGCATCTGGCCGGACTCCAGCCCGGTCTTGCGGCGCACAGACTCTCTGGCCTTCCGGGCAGCTTCCCTGGCCCGGGCGGCGGTGAGGGCTTTTTCCAGAATGGCCCGGCCAACGGCAGGATTCTCCTCGAAAAATTCCTCCAGCTTTTCGCTGACGATGGCGTTCACCAGGGTGCGGATTTCAGAGTTACCAAGCTTCGCCTTGGTCTGGCCCTCGAACTGGGCTTCGGTGAGCTTCACGGAAATGACGCAGGTAAGACCCTCCCGACAGTCCTCGCCGGAGACCTTTTCGTCGTCCTTCAGGATCTTGGCCTTCCGGCCGTAGGCGTTTAAGGAGTTGGTAAGGGCCCGCTTAAAGCCCTCCTCGTGCATGCCGCCCTCCGGGGTGTGGACGTTGTTGGCAAAGGAGACGATGATCTCGTTGTAGGTGTCCGTATATTGCAGGGCGATCTCCGCCATGGAATCCTCCCGGGCGCCGGCCATGTAGATCACCTGCTCGTGGATGGGGGTCTTGTTGCGGTTAATGAAGGAGACGAATTCCCGGATGCCCCCCTCGTAGCACATGGTTTCAGAGACCGGTTCCTCTCCCCGGTCATCGGTAATGGTGATGGTGAGACCGGCGTTCAGGAAGGCCTCCTCCCGCATCCGGGTGTGGAGGGTCTCGTAGTCGTACTCGGTGGTTTCCGTGAACATCTCCGGATCAGGATGGAAGGTGACCTCGGTGCCGGTGCGGTCGGTCTGGCCCACGATGGTCATAGGCTGGGTCACGTGGCCCCGGGCAAACTTCATTTCGTAGATGCTGCCGTTTTTGTGGACCCGGACCTCCAGCCATTCGCTCAGGGCGTTAACCACAGATGCGCCCACGCCGTGCAGGCCGCCGGAGACCTTGTAACCGCCGCCGCCGAACTTGCCGCCGGCGTGAAGGATGGTGTAGACCACCTCCAAGGCGGGCTTGCCGGTCTGCTGCTGAATGTCCACGGGGATGCCGCGGCCGTTGTCCGTGACGGTGATGACGTTCCCCTTGCCGATGGTCACGGTGATCCTTGTGCAGTACCCGGCCAGAGCCTCGTCGATGGAGTTGTCCACAATTTCGTAGACAAGGTGGTGCAGGCCGCTGGCAGAGGTGGAGCCAATATACATACCGGGCCGCTTGCGCACGGCCTCCAGCCCCTCCAGCACCTGGATCTCCGAAGCGCTGTACTCATGCTCCACCGCAGTGGGGTTTTTGTTTTCCAACTGATCCATAAGAACCTCCAATTCCTGAGAATGGATTTTTTATTAGAAGGTCTCGAAGCTGCCGGACTCGAACCGCTTGAGAAGAGTGGCGGAGGACAGCTGAGACAGATAGACGGTAATCCTGCCGGCGGGGTCCCGGCAGAGGGTGAAGGATTTGGGCAGGTCGTCCCCCACGGTTACCACCTGCCCGGCCCGCTGGGCCTGGGCCAGAAAGTCCCGGGTAATCCGGGAGGAGGTGGTGTTGTCCAGGTCGAAGATCCCCAGCACATCACTCTGGGGAATCACCACGGAAGAACCTAAGTGAAGATACATACCGGAAACCTCCTTCTTCCCTTTTTAGCTCCCCCAGAGGGGGAGCTTATGGGTGGGTGGTTCCATCCTATCACCCAAACCTCTCCGAAACGTGTATGCTTTTGGGAGAATGTCTGAAAAAAGCTACGCTTCCAGCTTTCCCCCGGAAATATGCAGGACCTTTCCCTCGCCAAAGGCCCCATCCGGCGCCTGGCAGCCGGTGATAAAAACCTGGCCGCCGGTAATCCGCCGGAGGACAAAGTCCTGGCGCTTTTCGTCCAGCTCCGAGAGCACGTCGTCCAGCAGCAGCACCGGCCACTGGCCGGTGTCCGCCTGAAACAGCTCCCGCTCTGCCAGCTTCAAAGACAACGCCGCCGTTCTGGTCTGCCCCTGGGAGGCAAACTGCCGGGCGGGCTTGCCGCCGATTTCCGCAATCAGATCGTCCTTGTGGGGACCGGACAGGCAGGACCGGGCCTCCAGCTCTGCCCGGCTGTGGCTGTCCTGGTGGCGGCGGATGGCCTCGTACAGCTCCACCGTGGGACTTAGGGGGTCCTGAATAGTGCTCACCGTCTGGTACCGCACCGTCAACTCCTCCCGTCCCCCGGAAAACTCCCGCTGGATTTCGGCTGCCCTTTGGGCCAGCTTCCGGACAAAGTGGGCCCGGTAGTGGACCACCAGGGCCCCCGCCCGGGCCATTGCCTCGTTAAAGTCCTCCAAAACCTCCAGCAGGCCGGGATTTTTCTCCCAGTCCCGCAGAATCCTGGTCTTGTGGTCCAGGAGCTTGTGATACTGGGACAAAGCCTCGGCATACCGGGGCCGCAGCTGGCAGATGGCCTGGTCCAGAAAGGACCGGCGCTCCGCCGCCCCGGCCTTGATGAGGGCCAGATCCTCCGGGCAGAAGAGAACCGTCTGGACGATTCCCGACAGCTCCCCGGCGGTTTTCAGCTTCACATGGTTCACAAAGAGCTTCCGTCTGGCCCCCCGGAACAGCTGGGCCTCAATGAGAAACTCCCGGTCCCGGCTCTCTGCCCGGGCAGTGATGGTCCCCTGGTCCCGGTGGAAGGAGATGAGCTCCTTGTCCCCCCGCGCCCGGTGGGACTTGGCCCCGGAGAGAAAGCCGATAGCCTCCAGCAGGTTGGTCTTTCCCTGGGCGTTCTCCCCGCAGATGACGTTCACCCCCGGGTCAAAGTCAGCGGAAAAATTTTCATAGTTGCGCCAGCCGTCCAGAGCGATGGAACAGACTCTCATTGCACGACAATCTCCAGGCCAGGCAGGGAAACCACGTCCCCGGGCCGGATCTTCTTGCCCCGCATGGTGCAGGTTTCGCCGTTGACCCGGACCTCTCCCTCCTGAATGAGGATTTTGGCCTCCCCGCCGCTGCCCACCGCATTGGCCAGCTTCAGCAGGGAGTCCAGCTTAATAAACTCCGTGGTGATGGAAACGGTGTTTTTTTCCATAACGCTCTCCCTTAGTAGTCAGCTTTTAAGCGCACCGGCAGGACCATGAAGAGGAAGTTCTCCTCCCCCTCCGCCGGCACGATGATGCAGGGGGTGATGGGGCTGGACAGCTCCAGGGTCACCTTCTCAACAGAAGCGGCCTTGAGGGCGTCCATCATGTACTTGTTATTAAAGCCGATCTCCAATCCGCCGCCGTCTCCCTCCACCGGGCAGCAGTCGTGGGCGTTGCCGATGGCGGTTTTGGTGGTGATGTCGATCTCCCCGTCCTTCAGCACGCACCGCAGGGGGCTTTTCAGCTTTTCGCTGACGATGAGGGAGACGCGCTCAATGCAGGAGAGCAGCTGCCTGGTGTCCGCCGTGATCTTCACGGGGTTGTTTCTGGGGATGGCCTGCCGCCAGGCCAGAAATTCCCCTTCCAGCCGGCGGGTGATGAGGATGGTGGAGCCGATCTTAAAGAGCACGTGGCGGCTGCCCTGGTGGATGTTCACGATCTCGTCGGTCTCCCGGCAGATTTTTTCCACCTCCGCCAGGGAGGAGCCGGGGACCACGAACTCGAAGGAGCCGTTTTTCTGCTCCACCTTTTCCCGGCGCAGAGCCAGTCGGAACCCGTCCACAGCAACCAGGGTCAGGCCCTCGTCGTCGGCAACGAAGAGGGTGCCGGTGTGGATGGGGCGGCTTTCGTCCAGGCTCACGGCGAAGAGGGTCTGGCCGATCATGGAGCGCAGGGTCTGCTCCTGAATGTCCAGGGAGTTCTGATATTCCACCGTGGGAAGCTCCGGGAAGTCCTCCGGGTCGATGCCCATCAGGTCAAATTCACTCATGCCGCAGGAGATGTGGACCTTCAGCTTGTCCTCCTGGAAGAGAAGGGTGTCGTCGGCCATTTTCCGGACGATCTCGCCGAAGAGCCGGGCGGGAAGGACCATGGAGCCGGCCTCGGTCACGTCCGCCTGGACGGCGGAGCGGATACCGGTTTCCTGGTTGTAGCCGGTGAGGTAGACGGTGCCGGAGTCCTCGGCCTCCAGCAGCAGGCCCTCCAGAGCGGGGATGGTGCTCTTGGTGGACACAGCCCGGGAGGCGGTGAGGATGGCGCTTTGCAGCAGAGCCTTTTCACAGCTGAATTTCATGGGAAAACCTCCAAACGTTCGAAATTGGGAAATACCCGATCTCTCCCCGCAGAGAAGGAAGAACAGGGAATTTATGTCGTAATAGTGGCCGTAGGGAAAATTTTTGTGGAAAACCGGAAAAAAGCCAGAATTTCCAGGATTTTTTTGCCAACACCCCAGGTGGAAAGTTTTTGCCGGATTTTTTCGGTCGGTGGAAAACCCGGCGGTTTCTGGAAGAAAACATCCACATTTCCACAAAATGCGGTGGAATTTGCAAGGGGCAGGTTTGCGGGGGAATGCCTCCGGCGGCCCTCTCAGTCTTCGGGCCTGTGGGCCCGAATCCAGCTCCCCCAGAGGGGGAGCCAAGGGGTTTAGGAAACTCTCGGCGTTGGTTCGTAGGGGCGATCCACGAATCGCCCGCCCCCGAAGGGTACCTGACCGCGTTGGGCGCGCCCAGCCGGTGGGCGCGCTTGTGTACGGCGGGGCAAGAGATAAGCGGCAGCCCCACCAAAGACCAAACGGCACAGCCCTCCAGGTCCCCACAAACCAGAGAGAGGGAATCCAAAGGGAGAGAACCTCTCTTCCTTTGGTGCTCTTTTCCCCATTTCTCCGGAGAAATGGGGCCCCCGCCGGGCAGGCAAATCTTTAATTGTAGTGATCGTTTACGTTCGACCGGATATCCTTCACAATTTCCGCCGTCTCCGGGTCGGATTTGCAGAGCTTTTCGATCCGGTCGATGGAGTGCAGGACGGTGGTGTGATCCCGGTTCTGGAACTCCTTGCCGATTTCCTTCAGGGAGAGCTTAGTCATGTTCCGGATGAGGTACATGGCAATCTGCCGGGCCTTGGCGGTTTCCTTGGTCCGGCCCTGGCCCCGGAGGGCGGCGTCCTCGATGTTGTAGAACTTGCAGACCTCTTCGATGATCACGTCCGCCGTGGGCAGAATGTCCGTGGTGTCCTTGAACATATCCCGCACCGCCCGGGTGACGGAGTTGGCGTCCACGTTGTTGCCCAGCAGATCCCGGAAGGCCAGAATTTTGTTGACGGTTCCCTCAATCTGCCGCACGTTGGAGGTGATGTTCTCCGCCACATAGGTGAGCACCTCTTCCGGCAGCTCCACCCCCATGCGGATGGCCTTGTTCTTGATGATGGCCACCCGGGTCTCATAGTCCGGGGGCTGGATATCCGCCAGAAGGCCCCACTCGAACCGGGTCTTTAACCGGTCCTCCAGCCGGAGCATCTCCTTGGGGGGACGGTCGGCGGTAAAGACGATCTGCTTTTTCTCCTCGTAGAGGTTGTTGAAGGTGTGGAACATCTCCTCCTGGGTAGAGTCCCGCCCGGCGATAAACTGCACGTCGTCCATGAGAAACACGTCGGCGGAGCGGTACTTGTCCCGGAACTCCTGGTTCTTGCCCTCCCGGATGGCCCGGATGAGCTCGTTGGTGAAGGAATCCCCCCGGATGTAGACGATCCGGTAGTCGGGGTGCTCGTTGTGAATGGTGTGGGCGATGGCGTAGAGCAGGTGGGTCTTGCCCAGACCGGGCTCGCCGTAGATAAAGAGAGGATTGTAGCGCTCCGCCGGGTGCTCGGCAACAGCCATGGCGGCGGCGTGGGCGAACTTGTTGGAGTTGCCCACCACGAAGCGCTCGAAGGTGTACTCCTCCGTGCCGGGGAGAAACCGGGAGGCGCTGCTCTCCCGCTTGTTGTATTTCTCCCGCTCCCCCTGACCCAGGACGACCACATCCAGGTCGGCGGAGAAGAGATCGTACAGGGCCTTCTTGATGTCCGGCAGATACCGGGAGACCACGATCTCCTTTTTAAAGTCGGTGGGAATATAGAGAATGAACCGGTTTTCCTCCAGGGCAACAGGCTCTGCGTCGGAGAACCAGGTGGATATGGTGGTTTTGGTCATGGTCTGCTCCATGAGGGACAGGACCCGCTCCCAAATATCGGCGGCGGAATTCATGGGCTCACTCCTTCTCTCTCTGTGGGGAAAATTGCGTTTATAATAATCAAGTTATTATACCAGATTTTCAGTCTGATAGCAAGGAAATCTGTTTATTCAAAGGTAGCCTT
This sequence comes from Clostridiales bacterium, assembly GCA_004551945.1. Lineage (GTDB taxonomy): Bacteria > Bacillota > Clostridia > Oscillospirales > Oscillospiraceae > Evtepia. The sequence continues at coordinate 83,264 of SFPN01000001.1, forward strand.
TGGGACAGTACCTTTGGCCCTTTGGCGGCCCTTCCGGCCTTTTTGGAGGAAACGGGGAAGAAGAAAGGGAAATCCCCCTGCTGGTGGTAAAAAATTTTTCCTAATTCTGCCCTCTTTCCCTTGATTCTTCCACAATATCTTGGGCTTAAACAGGAAAACCGGGAAGGAAAGGGGGGGAGAGAAGAAATTTTGGGTTGACATTGTGAATTCTTTTCCGTTATAATAACCTGTGCGTAATCATGGATTGCGCGTTTGATTGACAACCGCGGCCGGGGCAATTCGGCCGTTGTGGTTGGCGGAACAAGATTCCGCTGGAAATAGATACAGGAGGTGTATCGGAATGGTTCGTACCTATCAGCCTAAGAAGCGTCAGCGTTCCAAGGAGCACGGGTTCCGCAAGCGCATGCGCACCGCCAACGGACGTAAGGTTCTGGCCCGTCGCCGCGCCAAGGGCCGCGCCCGTCTGACCCACTGATGCCAGGGGCAATCGCATAGAGGATAGCAAAGGGGCGGGGAAGTCACTTCCACCGCCCTTATCCAGTATTGGGCTGCTTCCTCTGTCCGGCTGCCCGACCGCAAAGGAGAAGCTGAGATCGTGAAATTTACTGTCTCCTTAAAGGAAAACAGAGTCTTCCGCCGGCTCTACGCCAAGGGAAAGAGCGCGGTTGGCCCGGCCATGGTCCTTTACTGCCGGAAAAACGGCAGAAAGGAAAACCGCTTCGGCATCACCGCCGGAACCAAGCTGGGCCACGCCGTGGTCCGCAACAAGGTCCGCCGCCGCTTCCGGGAGATTTACCGGCTCAACGAGGACAAGCTGCTGCCCGGCTACGATATTGTCGTCGTGGCCCGGATGCGGGCGGTCCACAGCCGGTATGCCGATCTGGACAAGCAGTTTCTCCGCCTGGCAAAGAAACTTCAGCTCCTTCGCCCCAGGGAGGAGGAGCCATGAAAGCGGTTCTTTTGTGGATGATCCGGTTTTACCGGAAGTACATCTCTCCTGCCAGGCCCCCCTGCTGCCGGTTTATTCCCACCTGCTCGGCCTATGCCCTGGAGGCGATTGAAAAATACGGCGCGGTCAAAGGGGGCTTTCTTGCCCTGCGGCGAATTCTCCGCTGCAACCCCTTTCACCGGCAGAAGAGCATCGAGTATGACCCGGTGCCTTAAAGAATCCGCTTTCCTCCGGCCTGTCACCGGAACCAACCCCAACCAACACTTGGAGGCGCTGCCATGAGCATCATTTTAACCCCCTTTGCGAAGCTGCTGCTGCTGTTCTACAACATTACCGGCAGCTACGCGATCTCGCTGGTTCTCTTCTGTCTGGTCATCCGCCTGATTCTCTTCCCCATCTTCCTGAAGGGCCGGAAGAGCATGCTGGCCATGAACGGCCTGGCCGATCAGCAGAAAATGCTCCAGCAAAAGTATGCCCGGGACCGGGAGCGCTACAGCATCGAGCTGCAGAAGCTCTATGAGCGGGAGGGTGTGAAGCCCTCCGGCGGCTGCCTGTGGTCCCTCCTCCCCATGCCTTTCCTGATGGCCCTGTACGCCATCATCCGTCAGCCTCTCACCTACCTGATGGAGATGACCGAGGATCACTTCAACGCCGTGTCCAATTTGCTCTACGGCGATGTCCTCAGCTTCAGAAACGCCCAGCTGCAGATCGCCCAGGACGTCTATAACAACTACGACCAGATTGTTACCGCCATCCCCGATCTGGCCGGGATGCCCAAGATCGACTTTACCTTCCTGGGGATGAACCTGTCCAACACCCCCCAGCTTATGTTCTGGAAGTCGGACGAGCCCATGGGGATTGCCTTCGGCATGTTCCTCATTCCCATCATCTCCGCTGTGCTGAGCATTATCACCACCATCGTCACCAACAAGATCAACGCCAAGGTTCTGGGGGTTGTCCGTCCCATGGACTCCAGCACCCGGGCCACCATGATCATGATGACCCTGTTCTCCCTGTGGCTGTGCTTCACCCTGCCCGCCGCTCTGGGCGTGTACTGGATCGCCAACAGCGTGTTCGCCATCCTGCAGGAGTTCCTGAACGTTCCCTTCCTGCGAAAGCACCTGAAAAAGACCGAGGAAGAGAAGGCCAAGCGCATCGAGGAAGAAAAGGAACGGGTCAAGCGGGAGAAGAAGGCCCAGGCCGACGCCAAGAAGAAGGCCGCCGAGGAAATGCGCCGCATCCAGATGGAGCGGAAGCTGAACAAGAGCATTGCCACCGCCAGCCGGGAGGGCATGCGCACCTATGCCCGGGGCCGTCTCTATGACCCGGACCGCTACCCCACCTTCCCCTATAAGGACCCCAACCAGCTGCTCCAGGAGGAATCCGTCCGCCAGCAGCTGAAGGCCGAGGAGGACAAGATCAACCAGGAAGCCATGAAGCAGAACAAGAAAAAGGACAAGAAGGAGAAGAAGGCCAAGCAGGCCGCTCCCGCTGTGGAGGAGACCGCTGCCGTTCAGCCCGCCGCTCCTGTCCCCGCCCCCGCTCCCGCTCCGGCCCAGGAGGCTCCGGAGGAGGAAGAGGGCTTTGTGGAGGAGTCCTTCCTGGAAGAACCTGAGGACAATGAAGAATAAGGAGAAGAAGCCTTATGTTGAAATGGATTGAAGCCACGGGCAAAACCGAGGATGCTGCCGTGCAGAACGCCCTGGCCCAGCTGGGTCTGGACCGGGACAGCGTTTCCGTGGAAGTCCTGGAGCGGGCCAGAAGCGGCTTTCTGGGCTTCGGCAGCACACCGGCTAAGGTAAAGGTCACCTATGAAGTGCCCGACGAGGCTCCCGCTCCTGCGGAGGAGCCTGTTCCCGCCGCTCCCGTCCGGGAGACTCCCCAGCCGGCTCCCGTTGCCAAGAAGGAAAAGGAGCCTGCCAAAAAGGACAAGGCCCCCGCAGAGAAGGCGCCTGCCCCCCAGGCCAAGGGCGGCGATCTGGAGGACCGTATCCGGGCCTTCCTGTCCGGCCTGCTGGACCACATGGGCGTGGAAGCAGAAATCAATATCGCCCCCAAAACCGAAAACGGTATTCTGGTGACCCTGGAAGGGCCCAAGCTGGGCGCCCTCATCGGCCACCGGGGCGAGACCCTGGACGCCATCCAGCAGCTGACCAACTACGCCGTCAACCGGGGCCGGACCCACCGGGTGCGCATCCACATTGACGCGGAGAACTACCGGGCCAAGCGGGAGGAATCCCTGAAGCGCCTGGCCACCAAGGTGGCTGCCAAGGTGGTCAAGTACCGCCGGAACATCACCCTGGAGCCCATGAACGCCTACGAGCGCCATGTGATCCACGAGACCCTGCAGGATTACCCCGACGTAATCACCTACTCCACGGGGACCGAGCCCAACCGCCGCACGGTGGTGGCCTTTTCCCGGGGCAAGCACGCATATTGAGAAGCAAGCGGCGGGGGAAGACTGTGCTCCCCTGCCGCTTTTGCCATTGTTTTGTAGGAGGGACGTTCTATGACATTCCGAGACCGTATTCATCCGCAGCTCCGGGACTGGTACGACGCCTCCCCCGGCTTTGATTTTGACAATCTGGAGGACTTCGTGGCCAAGTGCAACTCAGCGGAGCTGGCCAACCTGAAGGAGGACCCTGCCGTCACCGCCCGGGACCAGATGATCCCCGGCCCCGAGGGGGCTCCCGATGTGAAGATCCGCATCTACGAGCCCAAGGACCGGGAGAAGGACCCTCTGCCCTGCCTGTTTTTCTACCACGGAGGGGGCTTCCTCTTCGGCAGCGTTTACCGGCAGGAGGGCCTGTGCCAGGGCTTTGTGAAAAACGTGGGCTGCGTGGTGGTCTCCGTAGAGTACCGACTGGCTCCCCAGTGGAAGGCTCCCGCCCCTCTCATGGACTGCTGGACCGCCCTGAACTGGGTCCACGACCACAGCCAGGAGCTGGGTGTGGACCCGGAGCGTCTGGCTGTTTCCGGCCTGTCCGCCGGGGGCAACCTGGCGGCGGCGGTGTCTCTGTATGCCCGGGATAAGAAGGGACCCAGGATTTGCCTGCAAATGCCCCTGTACGGGGAGCTGGACTACCGGCTGGATACCTTCTCCGCCCAGGAGATCACCGACCCCAAGGTCTGGTGCCGGGACAACTGCCAGAAGTCCTGGGATAAGCTCCTGGCCACCGGGCAGATGCCCAACGAGTACGTCTCTCCCGCCCTGGCCAAGGATCTCTCCGGCCTGCCCCCGGTGTTCTCTTACATCGGCCAGCTGGACCCGGGCCGGGACGAAAACATCGCCTACTGGAACCGGCTGATGGAGGCGGGGGTTGAGGTGGAATACCACGTCTTCCCCGGCTGCTACCACTGCTTCGAGCTGGGCACCCCCGACGCCGAGTACAGCAAGCAGGCCTACAGCCTCATGTACGCCGCCCTGAAACGGGCCTTTGGAAGAAAAGACGAACTGGGCTGAGGGTATCTGCCGCCCTTGTCGTATGGGCGCTTCACGAAGCGCCCATACAACAGAGCTGGAGATATCCCCAACCACACCCCTTTTGTGGAAAAAAGGAGGCCATCCCCGCCGTGAACCAGGACGAAACCCTGCAAAACCGCATGAAACACCGGCAGTTATCCCACGCCTACCTGGTGGTTGGGGAAAACCGCCGGACCCTGGCCGATACCCTGGCCGCCGCCTGGGTGTGCACCGGCACGGAGCCTCCCTGCGGCCAGTGCGCCGGCTGCCGGAAGGCCGCCCAGGGCATCCACCCGGACATTCTCCGGGCAGACCCTGAGGGAGAGGGCCTGAAGGCAGAGGCCGTCCGGGCCCTCCGGTCGGACGCCTATATCCGTCCCAACGAGGCCCCGAAAAAGGTCTATATTCTGGAGCACGGGGAACTTCTGAACCAGACGGGGCAGAATATTCTTCTCAAGCTCATTGAGGAGGGGCCGGCTTACGCCTGCTTCCTCTTTCTCGCCCCCAACCCGGAGATGGTGCTGCCCACCATCCGCTCCCGGTGCGAGACCCTCCGGGCCCCCGGACCGGAGACCGAGCAGGCCAGCGCTGAGGGGGAGCAGCTGGCAGAGCTGATCCTCTCCGGGGCCGGCCCGGAGGAGACCCTCCCCTTCCTCATTTCCCTGGAAAAGAAGGACCGGGAGGCCATCGCCCTGCTGCTGGAGGAAACCAGGACCTGCCTGGTCCGCACCCTTCCCCAGCGGCCGGAGCTGCTGGCGGTGCTGGAAAAGCTCTCCCCCATCCGGGCCGCCTGTGAATTCAACATCAGCGCCGGTCACCTGGCCGGCTGGATCGCCTCAGTTCTGTGAAAGGAGACCCAATCTACTATGGCAGAGATTATCAGCGTTCGCTTTCGCAGCGAAGGCAAGCAATATTATTTTGACCCCCAGGGCCTGGAGTGTCACCCCGGCGACGGGGTGATCGTGGAAACCGCCGGGGGCATCGAGTACGCCACCTGCGTCCGGGGCAACTTTACCCTGGCCGAAGCCGAGCTGGCCGCACCCCTGCGCCCGGTGCTCCGGCTGGCCACCCCGGAGGACCTGGCGGTGGTGGAGCGCAACCGGGAGAAGGAAAAATACGCCTTCCGGATTTGTCAGGAGAAGATCCTGGAGCATAAGCTGGAAATGAAGCTGGTCAACGTGGAGTGCAGCTTTGAGGGGACGAAAATCCTCTTCTTCTTCACCTCCGAGGGCCGGGTGGACTTCCGGGGCCTGGTGAAGAGCCTGGCCGCCATCTTCCACACCCGCATCGAGCTGCGGCAGATCGGCATCCGGGACGAGGCCAAAATGCTGGGAGGTTTAGGCATCTGCGGCCGGCCCTTCTGCTGCGCCTCCTTCCTCCGGGACTTTCAGCCTGTGTCCATCAAGATGGCCAAGACCCAGAACCTGTCCCTGAACCCCACCAAAATTTCCGGCACCTGCGGCCGCCTGATGTGCTGCTTAAAGTACGAGCAGGAGGCCTATGAGGATCTCATGAAGGACGCGCCCCGGATGGACTCCTTCGTGGAGACTCCCGACGGGGCCGGCAGCATCATCAGCGTGAACACCCTGCGGGAGAAGGTCCGGGTCCGGCTGGACAACGAGCCGGACACCTTAAAGACCTACCACAACAGCGAGATCCGGGTGATCCGCAGCGGCAAGGGTAAGCGGCCCGAGGGCTATGTGGAGCCCCCCAGGGAGGAGCTGGCCAAGCTGCGGCGGGTGACCGAGTCCCCCGAGGAGCAGTACCGCCGGGAGCAGGCCGCTCTGGCCGCCGCCCTGGACGACTTTATGGCGGAGCACGGAGAGCGGCAGCAGACCCTCCAGCCGGAGCCCCACCACAGCAGCAACGCCCGCCGCCGCCGGGGGGACCGGGGCAAGAACGCCGAGAAGGCGGAGAAGGCTCTGGAGGCCGCCGTGGAGCGGGAGAAGGAAAAGCAGGAGAACAAGGAGCGCGCCTCCCGCCGCCGCAGCCGCGGAGGTAAGAAGGAGCCTGCCGCTCCGGCGCCCAAGGCAGCAGTCCCCCAGCCGGAGGCCCCCAAGCTCCCCGCCGAAGGGAGCAAAAAGGAGGGCACCTCCCGCCGCCGCCACCGGGGCGGCCGGGGCCGCGGCAGCCAGCCAGGGGCAGAACAGGCCGTTCTCTCCCAGCAGTCCGTGCAGGAAAAAGCACCCAAGCCCGCGCCGGCCAAGACAGGCGAGGGCGAAGGAAAAAGCGGCGAAAAGAAGAGCCGCCCCCGCTGGCACAAGCGGGGCCACCGCCGGGGCAGCGGAAACGGCCCCAAGACCCCGCCTGCTGAATAAGCGAAATAAGAACCGTCTTGACAGCCTCCCTGAAAAGGGAGGCTGTCTGCGCACATAAAACTTTTGTTGCAGGGTGCTAACCCAAATCTTACCCCATCGAGGTGTATCCCATGAAATCCCAAGAACCCAAAGCCGTTGCCATGCGGGTCTCCCTCATCAGCATAGCGGTGAACCTGCTGCTGTCTGTCTTTAAGCTCCTGGCGGGCATTTTTGCCAGTTCCGGGGCCATGATCTCCGACAGCATCCACTCCGCCTCCGACGTGTTCTCCACCATCATCGTGATGATTGGCGTTCAGCTGGCCGGCCGGGCGGCGGACGACTCCCACCAGTACGGCCATGAGCGGTTTGAGTGCATCGCCTCCATCGCCCTGTCCATCATCCTGCTGGAGACCGGCCTGCTCATCGGCTGGAACGGCCTGAAAACCATCTTCTCCGGGGCTTACGAATCCATCCCCGTCCCCGGGGTCCTGGCCCTCATCGCGGCGGTGGTCTCCATCGCGGTGAAGGAGTGGATGTTCTGGTACACCCGGGCCGCCGCCAAACGAATCAACTCCAGCGCCCTGATGGCCGACGCCTGGCACCACCGGTCCGACAGCCTCTCCTCCATCGGCGCTCTGGTGGGTATCGGCTTCTCCCTGGCGGGTTTCCCGGTGATGGACAGCGTGGCCAGCGTGGTGATCTGCATTTTCATTGTGAAGGCCGCAGTGGACATTTTTAAAGACGCCGCCGGAAAAATGGTGGACCAGGCCTGCGACCCGGAGACCATCCAGGAGATGACCCAGGTGATCCAGGACCAGCCCGGGGTGATCCGCCTGGACCTGCTCCATACCCGGCTGTTCGGCTCCAAGATCTACGTAGACGCGGAGATCGCCGTCCAGGGGGACCTCCCCCTCCGCCAGGCCCACGCCATCGCCGAGAAGGTCCACCACGCCATCGAGACTTCTTTCCCCATGGTGAAGCACTGCATGGTCCATGTGAACCCGGACTGATACGAATTCTTAATAAAAACCTTTGGTTTTTATTAAGAAGGCACCGCCTTTTTAACAAGAACGAGTATGAACACTGTCTGAACAAAAAATATGCGCTGCGGAATTTTTTTCCGCAGCGCATATTTTTTTGCTTACGTCAGATCGCTCCACTGAGAAACGCCGCCGTCATAGATGGTTTTTACTTGCTGGGTGGTGAGGTTTTCCAGGGGGTTGGAGGGATTGACCACCACGGCAATGTACTCTGCCGCGATGCACTTGGCCTCCAGCAGCTCCGACTCATAGTCCTTCAGCTCCCGGGAGGACATGGCCAGGCTGCATTCCCCCCGGATGGCCGCCGTCAGGCCGCTGGTGGAGTCGGTGGTCTGGATTTGGATTTCCACGTTGGGGTTGTAGGTGTAGTAATCCTTGGCCAGGGCTTCCAGCAAAGGCGCGGCGGAGGAGGAGCCGCAAATGGTGATGACCCCGGCAGAGCAGTCAGAGAGGAAGGAGGCAGCCTTCTTCACCGGCAGGCAGCTCTGGGCTGCCACCTCCTGCCCTGCGCTGAGCACATAGGTCAGAAAGTCGTTCTCCGCTGCCGTCAGGGTCCCGGAATAGGCCAGGTAGTAGTTCCGGCAAAGGGGGTAGCTGCCGTTTTTCTCCAAACTCTCCGCCGGGTCAATGCCGTCCACGGACAGGACCTTTACTGCGACGCTGCCGGCGGCCTGAAGGGACACATAGCCAATGGCGTTTTCATCGGCGGCCACCAGCTTTCCCACCTCCTCCGTGGACAGCGCGATCCGGTCGGTTCCCTTGGCATCAGAGCCGGTGAGCCGCTCAAACTCCGCCCGGGTGCCGGACCCCTCCTCCCGGGAGACGGCGGTGACGGCGCCCAGGCCGGACAGGTCGGGCAGCGCCTCCTGCTGCCCGGTGCAGGCGGTCAGGAGCAGGAGACAGGCCAGAAGGGCCGGAATCAGGCGAAAGGCAGGGTGCCTCATGGCTCCACCTCCCCGGCCAGGACCATCGGCTGCTCCAGAGCAACGAAGCTGATTTGGTCCAGGGCCTCCTCGGCGATGCTGACGCAGTTGTCCGCGATCCGGTCCAGCCCGTAGAGAATGCCGGTGTAGTCCGGGGTGAGGGCGGCGTCGCACTCCTTCCTGGTTACCCGCTCCAGGTGGGACCGGTTGTATTTCTTCTGCTGCTCCCGCATCTGGTTTTTCTCCAGCAGGACCTCCTGGGCCGCGTGCCGGTCCCCTCTGCGGATGGCGTCCATGGCGGTGTTGAACAGATCCTGGGAAATGGTGAAGCACTCCTCCAGCTCCCGGGAGGCGTCCGGGGAGAAGCTGTGGCCCCCGGTGCGCAGCTGCCGGACGCAGCCGGTGATCTCCCCGCAGCGGTCAGTAATGCGGTCTATGTTGTTGGTGACGAACAGCAGGCCCGCCGTAATCTTTGACTGCTCCTCGTTCAGCACCCCACGGGCAAACAGGCGGGAGATATACCCCACAATCTGCTCCTGCAGGCTCTTGACTCCCTGAAACAGCTCGTCAAATTTCTCCGGGGCGGTGCGGCCCTCCAGCTCCTGCCGGGCGCAGACCAGCAGGGAATTGGTATATTCCGAGCACCGGTCGATCTCCTGGGAAATCAGGTGCATGGCGGGCAGGGACTGCCCCAGCACCTTTTCATCCAGGTACCTGGGCTGGGCCAGGGACCGCTGGGTCTGATCCTGGCCCCGGACCACAGAGGTGACCAGCTTGACCATAATGGGGATCAGAGGCAGCCAAACCAGGGTACAGACCACGTTAAAGGTGGTGTGGGCGTTGGCGATCTGCCGGGCAATGACCTCCACCTCCGGTCCCTTGGGGGAGACCCAGGTGACAAACTTGGCAAAGACCGGGATCAAAAAGGCAAAGACTACGCTGCCGCTGATGTTAAAGAAGCTGTGGGCCAGGGCGGTGCGCTTTGCGTTTCTGGACTGGCCGATGGAGGCCAGCAGGGCGGTGATGGTGGTGCCGATGTTGGCGCCGAAGATGACGGAAATGGCCTGGGGCAGGCTCATAAGACCCGCGCTGACAAAGCCGATGACCATCACGGTGGTGGCGGAGCTGCTCTGGAGCACCGCGGTGACCAGGGCGCCCGCCACTGCCCCCAGCAGCGGATTCCGGGTCAGAAATCCCAGCACCTTTTTCATGCGGTCCCCGGCCACCTTCTGCAGGCTGCTGCTCATGTTGTTCATACCGAACAGGAAGAGCGCCAGACCGCCGATGAGACCGAAGATCATCGTCACTGTTTCGTTCATTGTTGATTCCTCCCTTAACGATCCAAACACGGTTTGCTATCCACATTCTAAGAGGGGAAAATAAAATGAAAAACCGAAGCCAGGTAAAATGCCGGTGAAATTTTGTCAAAAAAAAGCGGTTTCCGGCGGGGATAAGAAATGCCTGGAAACCAAGGGTTTAACAAAAAACAGGTTTTGAATTTTACATTGGCGGGATATCCTAAAGGTAATGCGTACTGAACAAAACCTTGCACCTTCCACTGGAGCGCCGCGGCGCTTCAGTGGAAATATGTATTGTAACAATAGACATTAAAGTAAAACGGTTTGCCGGGATGCGTTCCGGCGGCGGGGAGGGCAGCGATGAAGCAAGCAGTCATCGACATCGGTTCCAATTCCATGCGCCTGACGGTCTATGAGACCGGGCAGGGTACCTTCACCATCCTGTTCAAGGACAAGATCATGGCGGGTCTGGCGGGCTATGTGGAAAACGGCGTTCTGACCCAGGAGGGCATCAGCCAGGCCTGCGAGGGTCTGCTGTCCTTCCAGTCCACGTTGGAGGCCCTGGACATCCGCCGGGTGGCCGTCTTTGCCACCGCCTCCCTGCGGAACATCCGCAACACCATCCAGGCGGTGAACCTCATCCAGGCGGCCACCGGCTATCCCATCGAGGTTCTCTCCGGCCCGGAGGAGGCCCGGTGGAGCTACTACGGCGCCATGCGGGAGGTGAACCTGGCCGACGGGGTCTTTGTGGACATCGGCGGGGCCAGCACGGAGATTGTCCGGTTCAGCCAGGGAACCATCCAGGACGCGGTGAGCTGCCCGGTGGGGTCCTTAAAGCTCTACCGGGACCATGTGAAGAAGATTCTCCCCAACGCCCAGGCCCTGACGGCCATGGAAAAGGCGGTGAGCCAGGCCACCGACGGGGTCATTCAGAAGCCCCGGGCCAGACAGCTTCCCCTGGTCTGCGTGGGGGGCACCGCCCGGGCGGCGCTGAAGCTGGCCAAGCATGTCTATCAGCTGCCCGAGGGGACCAACCGGGTCTCCGCCCGGCAGGTGAAGGAGCTGTGCGCCCTGGTCTGCTCCTCCCAGAAGCAGGCGGCGGACCTGATCCTGAAGCTGGCCCCGGAGCGCATCCATACCATGATTCCGGGCCTGCTGATCCTCCGCCAGGTGGCAGAGGGCTTTGGGGTTTCAGAAATGATTGTGAGTAAATATGGAGTACGGGAGGGTTATCTGTGCGGCAGAATACTGAAGGTCTCTTGACCGATTATACCTATACACAAAACCGGGAGCTGAGTTGGCTCCGGTTCAACCGCCGGGTGCTGGAGGAGGCCGCCGACGAGACGGTGCCCACGTTAGAACGGCTGAAATTCATCGCCATCTTCACCAGCAATTTGGACGAGTTCTTCATGGTCCGGGTGGGCAGCCTCCTGGACCTGTACGCCCTGTCCCCCGGCTCCATTGACAACAAGTGCGGCCTGGGTCCCCGGGAGCAGCTGACCGCCATTTACGACACGGTCCCTGCCCTCATTGAGACCAAAGGCCAGCTCTACCGCCAGGTCAGCGCCCTGCTGGCGGAGGAGGGCATTCAGGACCTGGAGTACCAGGACCTGACCGCCCAGGAAAAGACGTTCATCGGGGATTACTTCCAGTCGGTGGTTCTGCCCATCCTTTCTCCCCAGATCGTGGGCCTGCACCACCCCAGCCCCCACCTGGTGAGCAAGGCCCTGTATGTGGCCGCCCTGCTGCGGAACAAAAGCGGCAAAAAATCCCTGGGGTTCATCCCCGTGCCCACCTCCCTGCCCTCTCTGGTGCTGCTGCCGGGGACCAAAGGGCGGTTTCTGCGGATGGAGACCATCCTCCGCCAGTGGGCCCCTACCCTGTTCGGCAAGTACAAGGTGGAGGAGACCTGCATCATCTCCGCCACCCGCAACGCGGACCTGAGCTTTGACAACGACAAGTTCGAGGACAACGAGGAGGACTTCCGCCTGCGGATGACCAAGCTCTTAAAGCAGCGGGCTAACCTGTCCATCGTCCGCCTGGAGGTGAACCAGAAGCCCTCCCGGGACATGCTGGAGCTGCTGGAGGGCCTCTTCCCCGTGGAGAACGACCAGGTCTACTACGACCCCACCCCCCTCACCATGGGCTATGTGTACGACCTGGAAAAAATCCTCTCCACCGAGCTGCGCCAGCGGCTGACCTACAAGCCCTATACCCCCCGCTGGCCCGAGGACCTGGACCCCAACCAGAGCATGATCGAGCAGATCCGCCGGAAGGACCGGCTGCTCTTCTTCCCTTACGACTCTGTGGACCCCTTCCTGCGCCTGCTGTCCGAGGCCTCCGAGCGCCCGGACGTGGCCTCCATTAAGATCACCATTTACCGGCTGGCCTCCACCTCCAAGATCGCCCGGACCCTCTGCCGGGCGGCGGAAAACGGCAAGGAGGTGGTGGTCCTCATGGAGCTGCGGGCCCGGTTCGACGAGGCCAACAACATCGCCTGGTCCAAGATGCTGGAGGAAGCCGGCTGCAAGGTGATCTACGGCATCGAGAACTTCAAGTGCCACAGCAAGCTCTGCCTCATCACCCTTCAGGACAAGTCGGGCACCCACTACATCACCCAGGTGGGCACCGGCAACTACAACGAAAAGACCAGCGCCCTGTACACGGACCTGAGCGTCATGACCGCCTCCCCGGTGATCGGGGCCGACGGGGCGGCCTTCTTCCGGAATATGCTCACCGACAATCTGGAGGGCGACTACCAGGCTCTGCTGGTGGCCCCCAATTCCCTGAAAAACCAGATCTGCCAGCGCATCGACGGGCAGATCGCCAAGGGAGAGGAAGGCTACATCTGCATCAAGGCCAACTCCGTGACGGAGCGGGACGTGATCGACAAGCTCCAGCAGGCCTCCCAGGCGGGGGTACATATTGAGATGATCATCCGGGGTATCTGCTGCCTGCGGCCGGAGGTGCTGCTGAAAACGGAGAACATCCACATCACCTCCATCGTGGGCCGGTACCTGGAGCACGCCCGGATCTACGTCTTTGGCCGGGGGGAGGAGGCGGAGTATTTCATCGCCTCGGCGGACCTCATGACCCGGAACCTGCAGCGGCGGGTGGAGATCGCCTGCCCCATCCTGGACCAGGAAATCCAGGAGCAGCTGCGGTACATCCTGGACACCCAGCTGCGGGACACCGCCAAGGCCAGCTTCCTCCAGGCCAGCGGGGCCTACCTGCGCAAGGAGCCGGGCAAGCTGGCCCCCCTGGACAGCCAGGCGGAGTTCATGAAAACCTCCCTCCACCGTCCGGCCCCTGCTCCCCTGCCCTCGGAGAAGCCCTCCCTTGTTCAGCGGCTGCGCTGCCTGTTCCAGGGGGCTTGACACGCTGTGATCCCCTTCGTATAATCATAGTATTACCCAGGACTGAAACCAGCGGGACTCCCGCGGAAAGAAGGTTAGCATGGCTGATATCATCGACATCAACAGCGCCGGCGGCGAAGAGGAGAATCTTTTCCTGCTGGAGGACGAAAACGGCAACGAGGTTCCCTTTGAGTTTGTGGACCTGATGGAGTATGAAGGGGAGGAATACCTCTTCCTGCTGCCCGTGGAGGACGACGACGGCGAGGTGGTGATCCTCCACGTGGACCTGGTGGACGGAGACGAGGAGGCCTACAGCGGCGTGGAGAGCGAGGAGCTGCTCACCATCCTTTTCAACATGTTCAAGGAAAAGTACCAGGACGTATACGAGTTTGAGGACTGAGCAAACGGCGGACGCAGCAGCGTCCGCCGTTTATTCTGCCTCCCCTCTAAAGGGGAGGCTTTGTTATAGGGTACCCACCCACTGGATGCGCGCCCAGCCGGTGGGCGCGCTTTCGGCCGGCGTTGCGCTGAGAGAATAAACACCCACCTAAAAACCAACCCCCACCAACCCCAGCAAGGTTCCGATACCCAGAGAGTGGGAATCCAAAGGGAGAGAACCTCTCTCCCTTTGGTGCTCTTTTCCCCATTTCTCCAGAGAAATGGGGCCCTGCCGGAGACATGTCTCCCCCCTGCCCGGCAGGTAAAAAAATCCCCCGCGGATTACTCCACGGGGGATTCTGTTATTGCCTTATCAAACCGGGCTGGGGATTAATACTTGTAGAAGCCCTCGCCGGTCTTGCGGCCCAGCAGGCCAGCGCGGACCATCTTCTTCATGGTCAGAGCGGGACGATACTTGCTGTCGCCGGTCTCGGTGAAGATGGTCTCCATGATGGCCAGGCAGATGTCCAGACCAACCAGGTCAGCCAGAGCCAGGGGGCCCATCTTGTGGTTAGCGCCGTACATCATAGCGGTGTCGATGTCTTCCTTGGAAGCGATACCGTTCTCCAGCACGATGATGGCTTCGTTGATCATGGGGAACAGGATGCGGTTGACAACGAAACCGGGAGCTTCGCCGACCTCGACGGGGCTCTTGCCGATCTCAGCAGCGCAGTCATAGACAGTCTTGAAGGTCTCGTCGTTGGTGCGGGCGCCGCGGATGACTTCCACCAGCTTCATAGCGGGAGCGGGGTTGAAGAAGTGCATGCCCAGGACCTTCTCAGGACGCTTGGTAGCAGCAGCAATGGCGGTGATGGAGATGGAGGAGGTGTTGGAAGCCAGGATGGTCTCGGGCTTGCACAGCTCGTCCAGTTCCTTGAAGATGCCCTTCTTGATGTCCAGGACTTCGATGGCAGCCTCGACAACCAGGTCGCAGTCAGCGGCGTCAGCCAGCTCCAGGGTGTAGGTGACGCGGCCCAGGATGGCGTTCTTCTCTTCCTCGGTGATCTTGCCCTTGGCAACCTTCTTCTCCATGTTCTTGGTCAGAACGCCCTCGCCGCGCTGAATGAAAGCGTCAGCGATGTCGCGGACGATAACGGTCTTGCCGGCCTCGGCGAAAACCTGTGCGATGCCCATGCCCATGGTGCCAGCGCCCAGGACCATGATCTTATTGATAGCCATTGTAGTGTTCCTCCTAAAGTGTGTATAGTAAAAATATGTTTTGACAAACGCAGGCATGTAGGGGCGATCCGGAAATCGCCCCTACATGATGGGGATTTATGAGGTTATCTGTTCTTGAAGCCGTTCAGCTTTCTCTTCTCCACGAAGGCCTTCATAGCGTCCTTCTGGTCCTCGGTGCCGAAGCAGGTGGCGAAAGCCAGAGCCTCGTAGGTGACGGCGGTGGAGATATCGCAGTCGATGCCGCGGCGGATGGCCATCTTGGAAGTGCGGATAGCCACCTGAGCGTTGGCAGCAATCTTGTTGGCCAGGTTCAGGGCGAAGTCCATCAGCTCGTCGGGAGCGACCACATGGTTGACCATGCCGATTGCCTCAGCGCGCTTGGCGTCGATGGTCTCGGCGGTGTAAATGAGCTCCATGGCAGCGCCGGTGCCGATGATACGGGCCATACGCTGGGTGCCGCCGAAGCCGGGGATGATGCCCAGACCCACTTCGGGCTGGCCGAACTTAGCCTTCTCGGAAGCGATGCGGATATCGCAGGCCAGGGACAGCTCGCAGCCGCCGCCCAGAGCGAAGCCGTTGACAGCAGCGATGGTGGGCTTGGGGAACATGTCAACCCGCATCAGCAGGCTGTTGCCCAGCTCGGAGAAAGCCAGACCCTCTTCCACGTTCATGTTTGCCATTTCGCCGATGTCAGCGCCGGCAACAAAAGCGCGGCCTGCGCCGGTGATGATCACAACATAGACGTCGTCGTCTTGCTCGACCTGGTCCAGAGCGGCGGTCAGGTCAGCGAAAACAGCGGAGCTCAGAGCGTTCAGAGCCTCGGGACGGTTCATGGTGACGATACCGACGTGACCCTGCTTGGTTACCTCTACTAAAGCCATTGTGTTACCTCCTAATCAAATTGGGGAGACCCTTCGGAATGGGTTATACGGGCACTTCTCACCCGTATAAAACTATCGTCCTCAGTATACTTCATTTTTTTTCCTGGGACAAGTTGAATTTGCTTGCTGATTTGCCTAAAAAATAAGCAAGTAAAGCGCCATTTCTGTCGGATTTTTTGTAGCTTTAGTGCATGATTTGTGTCATCCAGTCGGCCAGGGGGAGATAGGCCAGGGGAAGAAAGACAGCGGGGAGCATGTTGCCCACCTTCAGGGGGGCTTTGGGCAGACCCAGCACGTTTAAGCCGATGCCGATGATGATGCAGCCCCCCACGGCGCTCATCTCCGTAATGACGCTCTCCTGGAGGAAGGCGGCGGCGGCCCCGGCCAGCAGGGTGATGCCTCCCTGGTAAATGAGCACCGGCAGGGCGGCAAAGGCCACCCCCACCCCCAGGGCGGTGGCTAAGCTGATGGAGGAGATGCCGTCGATCACCGACTTGGAGAGAAGAATGCCATAGTCCCCGTGGATGCCCGCCTGGATGGAGCCCACGATGGCCATGGCTCCCACGCAGAAAAGGAGGGAGGCAGTGACGAAGCCCTGGGTAAAGGTGCTGCCCCCGCCGCTGCTGTTCTTTTCAAAGCGCCGGCGGAGCTTGTCCCCCCAGCTGTCCAGGCGGCGCTCAATGTCGATGGCCTGGCCGATGAGGGTGCCCACCACCAGGCAGACCACCACGCAGAGGGTGTTTTCCGTGCTCACGGCGGAGGAAATGCCGATGCTGATAACGCACAGGCCGATGGCCTGGATGAGCACTGTGAGAAACCGCTCCGGCAGCTTTCCCTTCAGCAGCAGCCCCAGGCAGCTGCCCGCCAGGATCAGGGCGCAGTTGATGATTGTGGCAAGCATAGGAATCGTCCTTTCCGGGAATACTTTTTCGATTTAAAGCGCAGTACTCCTCATAATACCCCTTGTGCCCCCGTTTGTCAAACAGGAAAACCGGCATGGGCCGCCCGGGCAGCGCATAGAATGAAAGCCCAAGGAGGAGGTGGACCCATTGCGCTCTGTGGCCCTGCTGACCATCACGGGTATCCTGTCCCAGCTGGTGGGGTTTGTCTATCGCGTTTTTCTCACCCGGATGGCCGGGGCGGAGATCCTGGGGCTGTACCAGCTGATCCTGCCCATCTATTCGGTGCTGCTGTCCCTCACCTCGGTGGGGCTGACCACGGCGGTGTCCAACCTCTCCGCCCGGTACGAGGTCCTGGACAACCGCCGGGCGGTCTATCAGGTGCGGGGGCAGGCGGTGAAGCTCTTTTTCCTGCTGGCCGTTCTCCCCTGCACCGGGCTGCTGATCTTTTCCGACGGGGCTTCGGTGTACATCCTGGGGGACGCCCGCACCCGGCTGGGGCTGATGCTCCTGGTTCCCTGCCTGCTGCTCACGGGCACGGAAAACCTCCACAAGCACTATTTCTATGGTACCGGCCGGGTGCTCCCCGCGGCGGTGACCGAACTGCTGGAGCAGCTGCTCCGGGCGGCGCTGATCCTCACCCTGCTGTGGTACCTGCGCCCCGGCACTGCCGAGGGGGCCGTGGGAACCATCGTTCTGGGCATGGCCCTGTGCGAGGTGTGCTCTGCTCTCACCCAGCTGGTTCTCTTCCGCCTGTCCCTGGGGCCCAGGGAGAAGCTCCCCGGCCGGGACCTGGAGCCGCCCATTCTCCGCCGGCAGCTGGGGAGCATCGCTCTGCCCCTGGGCTTTGCGGCCCTGCTGGGGAACCTGATCTCCTCGGCCAACGCGGTGCTTATCCCCCGGCTTCTGGTGCAGAGCGGCATGGACCAGGGCCAGGCGGTGTCCGCCTACGGGGTCACCTTCGGCATGACCCTGCCCATGCTCATGCTGCCCACGGCCTTTCTCAGCGCCCTGGGGCTGGTGCTCACCCCCAAGCTCTCCCAGTACTCTGCCCTGGGCAAGCAGGAGGCCATCCGCCGCCAGGTGCGCCGGTCGGTGGGGGCGGCCAACCTGATTCTGATTCCCGCCCTCACTCTCATGGCGGTGCTGGGTTCGGGGATCGGGGTGGCGTTGTACCAGGAGCCGTCGGTGGCCGACCACCTGCCTCTGCTGGCTCTGGGGGTCCTCTTCTCCTGCTGGCAGAGTTTGTTTACCTATGTGCTCAGCGGGGTGGGCCGGCAGGGAGCCGCGGCTCTGATCTCCCTGGTGTGCGACCTGCTCCAGCTGACCATCACCTGCCTGACCGTGGGGCGGCTGGGCATGGCCGGGTACGCGGCGGGGTTTGCGCTGACCTCCCTGCTGGGGGCGGTGCTCACCTGGGGGGTGGTTTCCCGGGAAACCGGGCTGAAGCTGCCGGTGTTTTCCTGGTTTGCCGCCCCCACCTTAGCCGCCTGCCTGGGGGCCTCCTGCGGGGATTTGATGGAGACGGTGCTGCTCCGGGGGGGCCTCACCGCCCTGCCCGCCGCTGCGGGAGCCATGGTCTTCGGCCTGCTTCTGTATCTGGCTGCTTTACAGGCCATGGGGGTGGGCAGCGGGCGGAGCGACGGGCTGACCTAAAGGACCGCACCCACGAAACGTAGTCTCTAACGGCGGAGATTTGCCCTCTCAGTCTTTGCCCTGCGGGCAAATCCAGCTCCCCCCAGAGGGGGAGCCAAGGGGTCTGCGGTATCCTGTAGGGCGGGGGCTTGCTCCCGCCGTGCACCCAAAGGGTGCGGTCCCCTTGCCCTTACTCGCAAAATCCGTTACAATAAGAAAAAACCACCAAGGAGGACAGCCATGACCCATGAGGACTACATGCGCCAGGCGCTGCTTTTAGCCCGGGAGGCCTACGATGCCGGGGAGGTCCCCGTGGGCTGCGTCATTGTGAAGGACGGCCAGATTGTGGGCCGGGGCCGCAACCGCCGGGAGGAAAAGCAGTCCGCCCTCTCCCACGCGGAGATGGAGGCCATCGCCGACGCCTGCCGCACCCTGGGGGGCTGGCGGCTGGGAGGCACCAAGCTCTATGTGACCCTGGAGCCCTGCCCCATGTGCGCCGGGGGCATCATCAGCGCCCGGATTCCGGAGATCTACTACGGGGCCAAGGACCGGGACTTCGGGGCCTGCGGCTCCATCCTGAACCTCTTCGAGGAGAACTTCCGCCACCACCCCAAAATCGTGGGCCACATTCTGGAGGAGCCCTGCGGAGACCTGCTCCGCCGGTTTTTTGGGGAAATGCGGGGAAATGTCTCGAAAACTTAAAGGAATTGTAACATTTCTGGGTCTTTTTTTGTAACATGTCTTTGGTACTATAATCCTGCAAGAGTCAAGAAAGCTTCTTTTCATTTTTTAACCTTCGGAAGATGGGGTTGGCGCAGTGGTTTCCGCCAGCCCTGTTTTCTGTTTTCCGGCCTTCTTGACAACCTTCCCCTTCATCTGTTATATAATAGTTATAAAAACAGGGACCTCAGAAGGGTCCCTTTCTTTGTCGAAAACGATGAAATGGGGTGTGATGGAATGAAGCCTGCGCTTTCCGGAGGTCTGATGGCCCTGGCCGCCGTGCTCATCTGGGGGATGACCTTTGTCTCCTCCAAGGTGCTGGTGGGCCTGCTGGACCCCTACTGGTACATTGTCCTCCGCTTCCTGCTGGCCTGGGGCTGCCTGTTCCTGCTCTCCCCCCGGCCCATGGCCCTGCTGCCCAAAAAGCAGGAGTGGGACATGGTCCTCTGCGGCCTGGCCGGGGTGACCTTCTACTACCTGTTTCAGAACGTGGCCCTGATCCACAGCACCGCCTCCAACACCGGGGTCATCACCGCTTCCTCTCCCCTGTTCACCGCCCTGATCCTCTGGTTCTTTGGGCGGCGGGTGAAGCTCTCCCCCCTGTTTTTCCTGGGCTTTGCCCTGTGCATCGGGGGCGTGGCGGCCATCTCCTTTTCCGGGGGCGGCGGGGAGCTGCACCTGCTGGGGGACTCCTTCGCCCTGGCGGCGGCCCTGGCCTGGGGCGCTTACTGCGTGCTCATCACCCGGACCCAGGATTCCGGCCTGACGGATCTTCAGGTCACCCGGAAGGTCTTTTTCTGGGGGATGCTGCTGACCATTCCCCCGGCGCTGGTGATGGGAGAGCCGGTGCCCCTTACGGTATTCACCGGGGGCGGACTTTCCTTCTGGGGAAATCTGCTCTTCGTCTCCCTGTTTTCCTCGGCTCTGTGCTACCTGCTCTGGGGCATGGCCACCGCCCGGATCGGCTCGGTGGCCGCCAGCGTGTACCTGTACCTGATCCCCGTGGTGTCGGTGATCGGCTCGGCCCTCATCCTGGATGAACCGGTGAGCTGGGTCACCTTCGCCGCCATCGCCGCCATTCTGGTGGGCCTGGTGCTCTCCCAGAAGGGCAACCGGCCGGTGTGAGCTGACCTTGTTGGCGTTGGGGATATTTGCCGCGTTGACGGCGGGAGCAAGCCCCCGCCCTACACCCGAAGGGTACGCGACCACTGAATGCGCGCCCAGCCGGTGGGCGCGCTTCTGTGCGGCGTCACACTGAGAAAGCGGCAGCCCCACCAAAGATCAAACGGCACCGCCCCCAGGTCCGCACAGACCAGAGAGAGGGTTTCCAAAGGGAGAGAACCTCTCGCCCTTTGGTGCTCTTTCCCCCATTTCTCCAGAGAAATGGGGCCCCGCCGGGCAGGCGAAACCCTGCACATGCTGCAGCGCGCAGCTTTTTCGTTTGAATGGATTTATTCCCCTTTCCGGGCCACCACCCGCAGGCGGCGGTAATCTGCCACCCATTCTGTTCCGTTCCACAGGGCGGGGCGGGCCAGCTCCTCCGCCCGGCGGAAGAGGGCCGGGTGCAGGTCCGCCGGGATGGCGGCCAGCTCCGAGGCGTAAAACTGGACCATCCAGTTTCTCAGGCCCTGCTCCCCGTCCCTCAGAACGGTGGGGCGGTCATAGGCATACACCTCTTGAGGAAGAAACCCGTGGGTCTCCAGCCGCCGGCGGAAGTCCTCCGGGGAGGGGAAGTTGAACTTGGGCCGGTAGGCGTAGCCCAGCTCCGCTGCCGCCTGGGAAAACCCGGCCTCCACGGCCCCGATGTTTCCCCGGGCCCCGAACTCGCACACCAGCAGCCCCTGGGGCTTTAAGGCCCGGCGGATGCTCTCCAGCAGGCTGTCGTGGTCCCCGATCCAGTGAAACACCGCGTTGGAAAACACCACGTCCCACTCCTCCCGGAAGGGCAGGTCCAGGGCGTCGCACACCAGAAATTCTATGACGGGGTTCTGAGCCTGGGCCTGGCGGATCATGTCCGGGGAGCTGTCCGCCCCCGCCACCCGGCTGGCTAAGGGGAGCAGCTGCCGGGTGAGGGCGCCGGTGCCGCAGCCCAGGTCCAGGATGGTCTGGTCCGGGTTTTGGGGGATCAGCTCCAGAAGGCTTTTGCCGTACTCGGCCACAAAGCCGTGCTTTTCGTCATACAAAGCCGGGTTCCACTTCATAACATCCTTCCTTTCTGAAAAAACCCGCCGGGGACAAGCCATGGTCCCCGGCGGGTCTGTGTTTTGTGTGTGTTTACCGTTCCTCCCGGAAATAACTCAGACCCAGGCTCTCCGGGGGCTGGTTGGAGCGGCTGCGCTTCAGGCTCACGAACACCAGCACCACGGCGGTGACGATGTAGGGCACGATGTCATAGATGGAGGCGGGGATGAAGGAGATGGGGTAGTAATACCGCATGCAGGCCAGGCCGCCGAAGATGAGGGAGCACCACAGGGCCCGCTTGGGGCTCCACACGGCGAAGATCACCAGGGCCACTGCCAGCCAGCCGTAGCCGTCGATGCAGTCGTGGACCCAGGCGCCGCCCACACCGGCGGCGGCGTTCATCACCAGGTACAGGCCGCCCAGGCCCGTGATGGCCCCGCCGATGACGGTGGCCAGATACCGGTACTTGGTGACGCTGATGCCCGCCGCGTCCGCGGTGGCGGGGCTTTCGCCCACGGAGCGCAGGTTTAACCCTGTCCGGGTCCGGCCCAGGAAGTAGGCCAGGATGACAGCCAGGATCACCGCCAAGTAGACCATGAAGTTGTGGGAGAACAGGAGCTTGCCCACCACCGGCAGGTTTACCAGGGGGTCCGGGAAGACGGGGCTGTTGAACAGGCTCTTCACCGAGGTGCTCACCGACAGGAAGCCCGAGGGGTCCGCGTGGCCGATGGCCTCCCCGAAGTAGTTGCCAAAACCGGTGCCGAACATGGTCAGGGCCAGACCGGTGACGTTCTGGTTGGCCCGGAGGGTGATGGTGAGCACCGAGAACACCAGGGCTCCCAGCCCGGCGCACACCAGGGCGCACACCAGGGCGATGAGGAGAGCCACATAGGGGTTGGTTCCCCCGGCCTTTTCGTAGTAGTAGGGGCCCACGATGCCGGCGATGCCGCCCATGAACATCATGCCCTCCACGCCCAGGTTCAGGTTGCCGGACTTCTCCGTGAGAAGCTCGCCCAGCACGCCGAAGAGGAGGGGAGCCGCCGCCAGAACGCCGGCGGTGAGGAAGTTAATGAGGTTATTCATGGCCTTCCCCTCCTTTCCCCGGGGCGGCGGAGCCGCTGTGCCGGAAGATCAGCCGGTAGTTGATAAAGAACTCGCAGCCCAGCATGAAGAACAGGATGATGGCCGAGAGCACGTCCGCCGCCGAGGCGGGAATCTTGAAGCTGGTCTGGATGGCGTTGGAGCCCTTGGTGAGCACCGCCAGCAGAGCGGCGATGAGGACCATGGCAAAGGGATTCAGGTGGGCCAGCCAGGCAACGATAATGGCGGTGAAGCCCACGCCGCCGGAGGTGCCGGCGTTCAGGGTGTAGTCCGCGCCGGAGACCACCAGAAAGCCCATAAGACCCGCGATGGCACCGGAGAGGAACATGGTGCGCATGATGATTTTGCTCACGTTCATGCCGGCGTACCGGGCGGTGCGCTGGCTCTCCCCCACCACGGAAATTTCATAGCCGTGCTTGCTGTACTTCATGTACACGAACATGCCCACAGTGAGGGCCAGCACGATGATCCAGCCCACATGGACTCCAAAGACCTTGGGCAGCCGGGCGTTCTGGCCGAACATGGCGATGATGGGAAAGCCCGTGCCCGAAGGGTCCTTCCAGGGGCCGTTCTGCAGGTAGCTTTCAATGCCCAGAGCGATGTAGTTGAGCATCAGGGTGAACAGGGTTTCGTTGGTGCCCCACCGTGCCTTGAAAAAGGCGGGGATCAGGCCCCAGACGCCGCCCACCACGATGCTGGCCAGGGCCATCACCAGCAGGAGAGCGGGCTTGGGAAGGGCCTCTCCCCAGTACAGGGCGAAGTAGGTGGCCCCGATGGCACCGGCCATGATCTGGCCCTCGGCACCGATGTTCCAGAACTTCATCTTAAAGGCGGGGGCGATGGCCAGGGCGGCACCCAGCAGGGGGATGGCCACCCGGACGGTGACCCGCCGGACGGAGGGTCCCCCCAGGGAGCCGGTGAGGATCTCCTTGTACACTGCCAGGGGGTTGTGCCCCAGCACCAGAATGAACAGGGAGCCCACGGCCAGGGCCAGCACAATGGCCCCCAGGCGGATGGCCCATTTCTTTCCCCGGCTCAGGTCCTCCCGCTTGGCCAGGCGGATCAGGGGCTCCCGCTGGCTGTGCTTATGTTCTGTCATGGTCGCCCACCTCCCCCGTTTGGGTCATCATGAGACCGATTTCTTCCTTGGTTACTGTGCGGCCATCGGCAATGCCGCTGACCCTGCCGCCGCAGAGGACTAAGATCCGGTCGCACAGCTCCAGCAGCACGTCCAGGTCCTCGCCCACATAGATCACCGCCACGCCCTTGGCCTTCTGCTCGTTGAGCAGGCGGTAGATGGTGTAGGAGGCGTTGATGTCCAGGCCCCGCACCGGGTAGGCGGCCATGAGCAGGGCGGGGGCGGAGGCAATCTCCCGGCCCACCAGCACCTTCTGCACGTTGCCCCCGGAGAGCTTCCGCACGGGGGTGTTGACGCTGGGGGTGACCACCTCCAGCTTTTCCCGGATCTCCTCCGCCAGGGTGCGGAAGGGCTTGGTGTCCGGGAAGAACCGGCCGCTCTGGTTGTAGCTTTTCAGCATCATGTTGCCGGTCATGCCCATGGAGCCCACCAGGCCCATGCCCAGCCGGTCCTCGGGGACGAAGGCCAGGCTCACCCCCAGCTCCCGGATCTCCATGGGGGTGCGGCCCACCAGGGACTCCACCTGGTCCGGCTCCTTGGGATTGCTGTAGAGAATCTGGCCGCTGGAGACCGGGTGCAGGCCGGCGATGGCCTCGCACAGCTCCTTCTGGCCGGACCCGGCAATGCCGGCGATGCCCAGAATCTCGCCCCCCTGGGCGGAGAAGGACACCCCATCCAGCACCTTGACCCCCTGGCCGTCCAGGCAGGTCAGGTCCTTCACCACCAGCCGCCGCTGGGGGTTCACCGGCTCCGGCCGGTCAATGTTCAGGGTCACCGCGTGGCCCACCATCATGTCGGTGAGGGCCTGAGGGTTGGTGGTGCGGGTCTCCACGGTGTCGATATACTCTCCCTTGCGCAGGATGGACACCCGGTCGGAAATGGCCATCACCTCGTTGAGCTTGTGGGTGATGATGACGATGGACTTGCCGTCGGCCTTCATGTTCCGCAGGACGGCAAAGAGCTTTTCCGTCTCCTGGGGGGTGAGGACGGCGGTGGGCTCATCCAGGATGAGGATGTCGGCCCCCCGGTAGAGGACCTTGATGATCTCCACCGTCTGCTTTTCCGACACGGCCATGTCGTAAATCTTCTTGTCCGGGTCCAGGTCAAAGCCGTACCGGGCGCTGATCTCCCGGATCTGCCGGGAGATGGCCTTCCGGTCAAACTTTCCCTTTTCCTTCAGGCCCAGCACAATGTTCTCCGCGGCGGTGAACACGTCCACCAGCTTGAAGTGCTGGTGGATCATGCCGATTTTCAGGTCAAAGGCGTCCCGGGGGGAGCGGATGGCCACCTCCTCTCCGTCCACCAGGATCTGGCCGCTGTCAGGGAAGTAGATCCCCGCCAGCATGTTCATGAGGGTGGTTTTCCCGCTGCCGTTTTCCCCCAGCAGGGCCAGGATCTCTCCCTTCCGGATGGACAGGCTCACGTTGTTGTTGGCCACCACGCTGCCGAAGGTTTTGGTTACGTTTCGCAGCTCCACGGCGCTCACTGACTGCAAGCGATTCACCTCTTTCTTCTCTCGTTGTTTCTCGCTTCTCTATGTTCTCTCAAAGGGGATAAAAAGGACACAGGAAAGCCGGCCTGGGTCCGCCGGTTTTCCCGCGCCCTTTCCCGGGAAAGGAACTCCGTGCACCCTCGCCGGAGGGGCAAGGGTGCACGGAGAATCCGGAGCAGGGTCTCAGGACAGGACGGTGATGCCGTCGATGATGTAGTCAAAGGCGGGGGCGGAGGAGCTCTCGTTCTCGGTGTAGAACTCGCCCTCAGCCAGGTTCAGCTCGTCGCCGTTGGCGTTCACGCCGTGGAGGGGGCCGGCAAAGACCTGGACAGAGCCGTCGGTGATGCCGGCAGCAGCGGCCTCAATGGCCTCCTTGGTGCCCTCGGCGATGATGGCCTCGTTCAGGTCGGACAGGTAGCAGGCGTTCTCAGCATAGCTGCCGCACCAATCCTGGGCAATGGCTTCGCCGCTGAGCAGGCAGCCCAGGGCATACTCATAGTAGGAGCCCCAGTTGATGCGGGCGGAGACCAGCGCGGCGTTGGGGGCCACGGAGATCATGTCGTCGTTGTAGCCCACGGCAAAGACACCGTTGTTCTCAGCGGTGGTGGCGGGAGCGGAGGTGTCGGAGTGCTGGGAGATCACGTCGCAGCCCTGGTCAATCAGAGCCTGGGCGTTGGTGGCTTCCTTGGTGGCGTCGGACCACTCGTTGGTGTAGTTGACCAGCATGGTCACGTCGGGGTTCACGCTCTTGGCGCCCAGATAGAAGGCGGTGTAGCCGGAGATCACCTCGGCATAGGGCTTGGCGGCCACATAGCCCAGCACGTTGGTCTCGGTTTTCAGACCAGCGGCGATACCGGCCAGATAGCGGGCCTCGAAGATCTTGGCGAAGTAGTTGTGGGTGTTGTCCAGGTCGTCAGAGGCGCTCTGGTAGCCGGTGGCGTGGCAGAACTGCACGTCGGGATAGTCGGGAGCGGCTTCCACCATGTACTGCTCGTGGCCAAAGGAGTTGGCAAAGATGGCCTGGCAGCCGGCGTCGATGAGCTCGCCGATGGCGTCTGCGCAGGTGGAGTCCTCGCCGATGTTGGTCTTCACCACCACCTGGGTGTCATAGTCCAGGCCCAGGGTCTCGCAGGCGGCCTGCATGCCCTCGATGTGGTTCTTGTTGTAAGCATCGGCGGCTTCACCCACCAGGATGAGGCCAACCTTCAGGTCAGCAGCGGCGATGCCGGCGGTCTCAGCGGCCTCGCCGCCGGTCTCTTCCGTCTCGCCAGAGGTGCCGCCGCAGGCGGTCAGGCCCACAGCCAGCACGCCGGCCATGAGCAGAGCAAGAATACGCTTTTTCATTTTGGTTCCTCCTGTTTTTTTTGTTTTCGCCGCGTGCCGCGGCTTCATAACGGCGGATGCCGGAATGAACCTGCATTTCCCCAACGGAGGGAAGCGGGCAAACGGTCCCTGCCCTTACTCGCAGAACTGAACGCCGGTTTCCTCGCTCATCTCCTGGATGCGCGCCAGGGACTCCACCCGGACGCCCTGCTCCCGGATGCGCTGTCCCCCGGGCTGGAAGGCCTTCTCGATGACGATGCCCGCGCCCACCACCTGGGCCCCAGCCTGACGGACGATGTCGATGAGAGCGCTGAGAGCGCTGCCGTTTGCCAGGAAGTCGTCAATGAGCAGCACCTTCTCCCCCGGCTTCAGAAATTCCTTGGAGACGAAGATGTTGTAGGGGCGCTTGCTCTGGGTGAAGGACTCCACCTGGCTGATGAACACGTCCCCGGCGATGTTCTTGGTCCGGTTCTTCTTGGCAAAGACCACCGGGACGTTCCCGAAGGCCTGGGCCGCCAGGCAGGCGATGCCGATGCCCGAGGCCTCGATGGTGAGAATCCGGTCCACCTGGCAGCCGTCGAACCGGTCCCGGAAGGCCTGTCCGATCTGGGCCAGGAAGGCCACGTCAATCTGGTGGTTCAAAAAGCTGTCTACCTTTAAAATTTCGTTGGTTCCCCGAATCTTTCCTTCCTCCTGGATCCGCTGCTTCAGCTGCTCCATACCATGCTCCCCTTTCTCATTGTAAACCGCAAGACCCCCGAAGGGGGTCTTCTGATCGCTGCTTAGACTATGATGTTATTGTACTTGATCCCCCCTGCCCTTGCAAGAGGGGGAGCGCAACAAAAAAACCACGGAAAACGCCTGGGTTTTCCATGGTTTTTTAGTGTTTTTTACGGGAAGCAGGAGAGAAGAAATCCAATTCCCACGAAAATTGGGGAAAAATCACAGTTTTTCTTGACTTTTTTTGACTTCCCCGTTAAACTGAGCCTGATTGTTTTTAACCCCATGTTTTATTCTTTTATTATTGAAAAGGAGACACGAAAACGATGGATTTTCAGGCACTGTACAAGAGCAAGCTGACCACCGCGGACGAAGCCGTCAAGGTTGTCAAGTCCGGCGACTGGGTGGACTACACCTGGTGCACCAACCACCCCTATGATCTGGACATCGCCCTGGCCAAGCGCGCCAGCGAGCTGGAGGACGTGAAGGTCCGCGGCGGCGTCACCATGTGGATGCCCGAGATCGCCAAGGCCGACGACGCCGGCGAGCACTTCGCATGGCACTCCTGGCACTGCTCCGGCATCGACCGTAAGATCATCGGCAAGGGCATGGGCTGGTTCTCCCCCATGAGATACTCCGAGCTGCCCCGCTTCTATCGCGAAAACCTGGACCCCGTGGACGTGGTCATGATGCAGGTTCCCCCCATGGACGAGCACGGCAACTTCTCCCTGTCCCTGGCTCCCTCCCACCTGTATGACATGTGCGCCCGCGCCAAGTGCATCATCGTGGAAGTCAATGAGAACATGCCTCAGGTCTTCGGCCTGTTCAAGACCGAGGTTAACATCCAGGACGTGACCATGGTTGTTGAGGGCTCTAACCCCTCCATCCCCGAGCTGGGCTCCGTGCCCCCCACCGACGTGGACCGCACCGTGGCAAACCTGATCGTGCCCGAGATCCCCAACGGCGCCTGCCTGCAGCTGGGTATCGGCGGCATGCCCAACACCGTGGGCGCTCTGATTGCTGAGTCCGACCTGAAGGATCTGGGTGTTCACACCGAAATGTACGTGGACGCTTTCGTGGACATCGCCAAGGCCGGCAAGATCAACGGCAAGAACAAGACCCTGGACTATGGCCGTCAGGTCTTCGCCTTCGCCGCCGGCACCAAGAAGCTGTATGACTACGTGAACAAGAACCCCGACGTGATGGGCGCTCCCGTTGACTACACCAACGACGTGCATGTCATCTCCCAGCTGGACAAGTTCATCTCCATCAACAACATCGTGGACCTGGACCTGTTCGGCCAGGTGAACGCTGAGTCCGCCGGCATCAAGCACATCTCCGGCACCGGCGGTCAGCTGGACTTCGTCATGGGCGCTTACCTGTCCAAGGGCGGCTCCATCTGCACCGACCCCCGTTCCACCGTTCAGTATCTGGTCACCGAGTACGGCATGATCAACCTGAAGGGCCTGAACACCTGGGAGCGCGCTGACAAGATCATCTCCATCGCTCACCCCCAGTTCCGCGACGACCTGATCAAGGACGCCGAGAAGATGGGCATCTGGAGACGCTCCAACAAGCGGTAATTTCCCCGGAAAACCACCGAATCCTTATACCCCCGGACGAAAGTCCGGGGGTTTTTCTGTCCGATGGCCGGGTACCCTCTCACCCCTTGGCTCCCCCTCTGGGGGTCGAACTGTCCGGGGGACAGTTCGATAAAATCCTTTTACCATTCCAAGAGCTGGTACGGCGAAGCGCTGACTGAGAGGGCGCACACCTGCCTGGAGGGTCCCTCCACCCGAAGGGCGGGAGCAAACGCCCCACCTGCCATCCTATGCACCCCGCAAAGAAAAAATTTCCCTTCGACACCCTTCCCGACCATTCTTTTCCAGAAAATGGTAAAGTGAAGACGTTCTTAGGAAGGAGGCCAGAGAAATGCCAGTTTTGTACAAGCGTGGGCTGCTGGAGAGCACCCGGGTGACCATGATTTCCCCAGACTATATCTCCCCCAACCCCGATCAACCCCGGCGCTATTTCGACCCGGACGGAATGGCTGAGCTGGCGGACAGCATCCGTGTCCACGGCATTCTCCAGCCCCTCACCGTCCGCCGGAAAGGCGGTGGGCGCTATGAGCTCATCGCCGGGGAGCGCCGTCTCCGGGCCGCCATGATCTGCGGCCTGACCGAGGTTCCCTGCCTGGTGATGGACGTGGACCGGGAGAACTCCTGCCTGCTGTCCCTCATCGAAAACCTCCAGCGGCGGGACCTGGACTTCTGGGAGGAGGCCAAAGCCCTGGAGCGTCTCATCCAGGTCTACGGGCTCTCCCAGGAGGAGGCCGCCGCCAAGGTGGGCAAGTCCCAGTCGGCGGTGGCCAACAAGCTCCGGCTGCTCCGCCTCCCGGAGCAGGCCCTGGAGCTGCTGCGGAAGAACGGCTTTACCGAGCGCCACGCCCGGGCCCTTCTCCGGCTGCCAACCCCCCAGGCCCAGAACGAGGGGGCGGCCCTGGTGGTCAAGGAGGGCTGGACGGTCTCCCGCACGGAGCAGTATGTGGAGGCGGTCCTCAAGGCCGAGGAAAAGGAGCGCAAGACCCGGCGTCCCCTGTTTATCCGGGACGTGCGCTTCTTCCTGAACACCGTGGACCACGGGCTCACAGTGATGCGCTCGGCCGGTGTGGACGCCAAGTGCCACCGGGTGGAGGAAGGAGACGCCATCCTGCTGACCATCCGCATCCCCAAAACCAAAACCGGCGGCGCCAACCCCTGAAGCACCCCGATTTTTCCTTGCACTTCCCTTTCTTTCTTTCTTTTCTCATGGATGTTTCACGTGAAACATCCATTTTTTTTCTCTTCTGATACTAGTTCTTGATAAAAAGCTTTCCATGCTTTTTATAGCGCAAAGCGCGTCAAGAAACTGTATGAGACGGCGCAGCGTGCGTTAGCACGATGCGAGTGTGCGAAGCACACGGGATTCTTGATTCCATTTTTGAATCAAGAATTAGTATCAAATCCGTTCCTTTCCCATGCAAATATGGGTTGCAAATTCCGCATAATATCGGTATAATTTACTTCTAACCTATTTGTGATCCCCCGTATTTTGCGGGATTTTGCTGAGAGGAAGAAGGGATGACGATGGCGAAAACCATAGCCTTTGTCAATCAAAAGGGCGGCGTGGGCAAGACCACCAGCTGCGTGAGTTTAGGCTCCTGCCTCCACGCTGCCGGGGCCCGGGTGCTGGTGTGCGATTTTGACCCCCAGGGCAACGCCACCTCCGGCTTCGGGGTGGACAAGGCAGCGGTGTTCCCCACCATTTACGACGTGCTCATCAGCGGCGCGCCGGTGGAAAACGCCATTGTGAGCACCCCCTACGCCGATGTGCTCCCCGCCAACAAAGCCCTGGCGGGGGCCTCCGTGGAGATGATCGGCCTGGACAAGCGGGAGTACCTGCTGAAGCAGGCCCTGGAAAAGGTGGGCGACCGGTATGATTTCATCCTGATCGACTGCCCGCCCTCCCTGGAGCTGCTCACCCTGAACTGCCTCTGCGCGGCGGACTCGGTGCTGGTGCCCATCCAGTGCGAGTATTACGCCCTGGAGGGGCTGAGCGATCTGCTCTCCACCATCCGCATTGTCAAGGGCCGGCTGAACCCCGCCATCCGTCTGGAGGGCCTGCTGCTCACCATGTACGACGGCCGGACCAACCTGTCCATGCAGGTGGCGGAGGAGGTCAAGCGTCACTTCCCCGGCCAGGTCTTTGCTACGGTGATCCCCCGGAACGTGCGGCTGTCCGAGGCCCCCAGCCACGGCAAGCCGGTGAACGCCTATGACGGCTCCTCCCGGGGGTCGGTGGCCTACAAGCGCCTGACCGAGGAATTCCTCAAGCAGAATCCTTTGGAAAGGAAGGAATGACGAAATGGCCTTAGGAAGAGGGCTGGACGCCCTGCTGGGCGACACCGCCCTGCACACCCAGGAGGGAGGGTCCGTCACCCTGCCCATCTCCCAGGTGGAGCCGGGCCTGAACCAGCCGAGAAAACACTTTGACGAGGAGGCCCTGGCCGAACTGGCCGAGTCCATCCGCCAGCACGGCATTCTCCAGCCTCTGACGGTGCGGCGGCTGGCCTCCGGATATTACCAGATCATCGCCGGGGAGCGGCGGTGGCGGGCCGCCCGGATGGCGGGCCTCACCGAAGTCCCCGCCATGATAATAGAGGCCGACGACCGGAAGGTCATGGAGCTTGGCCTCATTGAAAACCTCCAGCGGGAGGACCTGAACCCCATGGAAGAGGCGGCGGGCTACCGCACCCTGATCCAGGACTATGGCCTGACCCAGGAGGAGGCCGCCCAGCGGGTGAGCAAGTCCCGCCCGGCGGTGGCCAACGCCATGCGCCTGCTGTCCCTCCCTCAGGAGGTTCAGTGGCTCATCGAACAGGGCAACCTGTCCGCCGGGCATGGACGGGCGCTGCTGTCTCTCTCCACCCCCGAAGGGCAGATCGCCCTGGCGGAGGAGATCATGGCAAAAAAACTCTCCGTCCGCCAGACGGAGGAGCGGGTGCGCCATCTGCTCCAGCCGGAACCCGCCCCCGCCCCGGAGAAGAAACCCTCCCAGCGCATCTACTACCAGGAGGCGGAGCGTCAGCTCACCGCCGGGCTGGGCCGGAAGGTGACCATCACCCCGGGGAGGAAAAAGGGGAAGATTGCCCTGGAATACTATGACCAGGAGGATCTGGAGGCCCTGATGCGGGCGCTGGAGACCCTGGCCGCCGGAAGGGAGGCGGAACATTGAACCCGGAAGAATCTAAGCCCACCTCCCAGGAGCCTGAGGTTCAGCAGCCAGTCCAGGAGCCGGAACAGAAGCGGGCCAAAAAGCAGCCCCCCAAGCGCCTGAGCAAGAGCCGTCCGGTGACGGTCTACCTGGCTGTCCTGTTTGTGGTGGCCTTGCTGCTGCTGCTGCTGTCCTTCTTCATGCAGCAGCGCAACCAGCAGGCTCTGGAGGACCTTCATGCCTCCGTGTCTGCCGGCCAGGACATCACTGAATTGCAGCTGGCCAACCAGCAGCTGGAGTTCCAGCTGGAACAGGCCAAGAAGGAGCAGCAGGACCTGGAGGAAAGCAAACAGGCCCTGGAAGGTCAGGTGGAGGACTTGGAGAAGCAGAACCAGGCCCTGGAGTGGCTGCGCCAGATCGAGGCGGCCACCCGGACCTCCTACAGCAAGGCCCGGTCCCTGGTGAAGGCATTTGACGAGGCGGGGCTGGAACAGTACCTTCCCGTGGAGTCTGTGGTGGAGGGGGAGACCTCTCCGGCGGACACCTACCGGAACATTTACGCCATGCTTTACTAAGCGTGCATGTTTCACGTGAAACAAGAGAAAAAGAGAATCCCTGGAATTTTATGTATGAGGTGATACACCATGCTGGATATCAAACGCATCAAGGAAGACCCTGACAAAGTCAAGGCTGGTCTCCGGGCCAAGGAAGTGAACTGCGACGCTGAGGTGGACCGCATCCTGGAGCTGGACAAGGCCCGCCGGGACATCATCTTTGCCACCGAGCAGATGAAGGCGGAGCAGAACAAGGTCTCCAAGACCATCCCCCAGCTGAAGAAGGCCGGAGAGGACACCGCCCCCGTGTTCAAGCGCATGGGCGAGCTGAAGGCAGAGATTGCCGCCAGCGACGAGAAGCTGCGCACCGTGGAGGCAGAGTACCGCACCCTGATGCTCTCCCTGCCCAACCTGCCCGATGACGACCTGAAGCCCGGCGGCAAGGAGAACAACGAGCCCCTGCGCTACTTCGGCGAGCCCCACAAGTTTGACTTTGAGCCTAAGCATCACGTGGACCTGTGCACCAGCCTGGGCCTCATTGACTACACCCGGGGGGTGAAGCTGGCCGGGTCCGGCTTCTGGATGTACACCGGCATGGGTTCCCGGCTGGAGTGGGCCCTGCTGAACTACTTCATCGACACCCACCTGGCCGACGGCTATGAGTTCATCCTGCCGCCTCACATGCTGGAGTACCAGTGCGGCGAGACCGCCGGTCAGTTCCCCAAGTTTGCCGACGAGGTCTACAAGATTCAGAACCCCACCGACGACCGCACCCACTATATGCTCCCCACCGCCGAGGCCGCTCTGGCCAGCGTATACCGGGACGAGATCCTGTCCGAGGCAGACCTGCCCAAGAAGTTCTTTGCCTACACCCCCTGCTTCCGCCGGGAGGCCGGCTCTGCCCGGGCTGAGGAACGGGGCATGGTCCGCGGCCACCAGTTTAATAAGGTAGAGATGTTCCAGTTCACCCGCCCGGAGGACTCCGACGCCGCCTTCGACGAGCTGGTCACCAAGGCAGAGAACCTGGTGAAGGGCTTGGGCTTCCACTTCCGCACCGTGAAGCTGGCCGCCGGGGACTGCTCCGCCTCCATGGCCCGGACCTACGACATTGAGATCCAGATCCCCTCCATGCAGGGGTACAAGGAGGTCTCCTCCGTGTCCAACGCCCGGGACTACCAGGCCCGCCGGGGCAACATCCGCTTCCGCCGGGAGAGCACCGGCAAGCCCGAGTTCCTCCACACCCTCAACGGCTCCGGCCTGGCCACCAGCCGCATCTTCCCCGCCATGGTGGAGCAGAATCAGCTGAAGGACGGCAGCGTGAAGGTGCCTGAGGTGCTCCAGAAGTATCTGGGCGGTCTGGAGGTCATCACCCGCTGATTCTGCGGAACCATACCAAGCATTTCCGAAGGAAATCTTGCCGCAGGGCGAATTCACTTCGCCCGAGGAAGTAAAATG